>NZ_JBSQAT010000021.1:0-38531 GCF_059412445.1 Thermincola sp. GK-1 | reverse complement strand
ACCGCCTGGGAGAGTAGGTCGTTGCCGGATCTTTATATGAAAAGCACTTGGCTTAAAACCAAGTGCTTTTCTTTTGCGAAAGGCAGTCGCATCTATCCCGGGTTCGATCCAGAAAAAAACCGGTCGTTGTCTTGCCAAAAGAATGAAGCGTTGAGGACCCAATCTACCGATTAGACCCCTGTAGCGCCCGTTCGGTGGCTAAAAATACCAATTTAGCGCTTTTATCGTTACAGAACAATAAGTATGATTTATTATATATAAAAAAGTATCATAGAAAGAAGAAGGGGGTTGCGAAGTGTGGGGTTGTGTCCGAAAACAGATGATTGTTACTTGCTTAATGGAGCAAACCTATTACCTGTTTTGAGGAGACAAATTGAGACTTATTATTGTACGAGAAATTATGACAAATGTGCCCGTTTTGAAATTATGTTGGTTGGCGGAAAAGTGCCGCCAACGCTTCTTCCTAATAGGAATATGTGCTATTCATGTAGGCCTTCAGATTGAATTCAGTTTTGGGAATGAAACCAAACATTGACACTTGCATTAATAAAAAACTTATGTTATTATAATAGTTGTCATGAAAAGCGTTCCTCGGTAGCTCAATGGTGGAGCACCCGGCTGTTAACCGGTAGGTTGCAGGTTCGAGTCCTGCCCGGGGAGCCATAGAAAAGCTTATCACACATGGTAGAAGTGCCATGTGTTTTGTTTTTGATCCCTAGTAAAAATGCGCGGTTGTTTACCACGTATTTCAGGCTGTCGACAAAGGTCTCTCGGATAAATTCGAGGAACTTAAATATTTTCCGAAGCGGGGCTCTACTTTAATCTGCCGGTTTTTATGGAGGGGTGGGTGGGGTTCTCAGGCTACCGATAAGGAGCGATTGGCCCCGCAAAACCGCAGACAAGAAGGCAGGAGGTTCCCGCATGTTTGAAGATGGCGAAGGCCGCCGGGAAGTCCGGCACTCAACTCAGGTTGAGTGTCCCGGACGGGAGGCGGCCTAGATATTAAGGATATCATCATGAGCCATCGAGTTCGGGAATACTGCCTTCTTGGCAAGGTTTTGCAGCATAAAGCTCCGTGGTAGCGGAGAGCCCACCCACCCCTTCTATAGACTGGCCTGAAAATATTGGAGCGGAGGAATTATTTAAGCTTTTATAGTTTTTCATAGTGCCGCGTCGTTTTTACTGTTAGATGCCATCGCCATTCTTTGATTTCTACTGTAACTCCGTTCCTTCAATTCAAATCCGATACGATTGAAGAATAATGCCCATTCCTTAAAGAAAAGACTTACTAAAACTTTAAATAAAGAAAAGAAACTAGCAAACCGTTCAGTGATTGGCCAGGTTAATTCATCTTCACCGCAAAGCGAGCCTTTATTTACCTGAGCAACTTTTACCCTAATTTCATTAAGTTTTAACTTTTTTTCTTTTTCATCGGACAGGGTCATGATTTGGTCGATTTCCCTTATTATATCCCGCGCCGTTCTGATTCGGTAATCGATTTGCCGGTAAAGCTGTTCTTCTATCAAGTTATATTCTTTCTTTAATTCATTGAGCCGCAGGGCAGCTTCGTAAGTGGCTTCCACAATTTCATCCCTTGTCATACTATCCGTTTCATAACTGAGAATATATTTCCAACTGGGCATGGTTAAACCCTGACGATGTTCTTCAAGGGTTTTATAAAACTGCCGGTAGCCGTATTTTTCCGGGTTTTCAAAAGCCAGACAGCCGGGGTCGAGGAACGGGGCCAATGGCGCTACAAAGAAACAGAGACGTTTATCAGCGTTAAACTTGTCCAGAAGCTCCCGGCAATAATCTACACATGATATAGCGTCGTGATAAGATTGTTTAGGAATTCCGGTCATAAAAAAGATGTCTATTTTTCGGCAGCCGTATTTAAAAGCAGAGGCGACGGTATTCTCAAAAACTTCATTTGGTACAGCAAACTTGCCGTTAAATCTGCGGATACGTTCAAGATGTGATTCCAAGGTGATTTCCAGACTAAACTTGGGGACAGCATCGGCTAATTTAGCAAAGAAATTATCGTCCCCTGGGAAAAACAGTTCGAAGACCAGTTCGTTTTTAATATCGGCTTCTTTAAGGAGTTTCAAAAATTCCTCAGTGTGAGCCGGCCCGGCCATGCGGAAATCGTTCAAAATAAAAATTGGGGCCCGGCCGAGTTTTTGTAAAAATAGTATGTCTTCCACCATGGTCTTGGGGGAGCGGTAGGCAGGTTTTTCCCGGTTACAAATCTTCTTGTACGCTGCCTGTGAGCCACCGCAAATAGAACAATTTTGAGTACAGCCACGCGATGTTAACAGAGCTGTAATCGGGTAATTAAGCCACTTTAAGTAAGGAACAGTATTATGCAAGTTAGCATATTTAAATACCGAGCGGACACAGTAACTATAGCTGGGAATGGAAACATAATCCATGTTATCCGGAACGTGTGTAAGCGGGTTTACCCTGACCTTGCCATCGGGCGTTTTCCATGTAAGGTTGGGAATATCATTGACCGGCATGCCCCTGCGGATAGCCAAAACTAATTGCTTCATCGGTTCTTCGGTAGAATCTCCCCGCAATACAAAATCCACCCATGGGTAATTTATAAGTTCTTCGTGATAGTATGAAGCAGATAAACCTCCAAAAACAACGGGAGTGTGCGGGTGATATTTTTTTACTATTTTAGCCACTTCTATACTGCCGTGTGCATGGGGAAGCCAATGCAGATCGATGGCAAACATTCTTGGGTTCAGCCGGGATATAACTTTTTCTACATCATATTTGGGGTCGCGCAGCATTTGATAGGCCAGGTTTATAATCTGTACGTTAAAACCGGCCTGTTCGAGAGCATCGGCTATACTGGTAATACCTACGGGATACATTTCAAAGGTGGCGGAAGACGGTACAACATCGCTGATAGGACCGAACATAATGGTATCTTTTCTAAAGTCATATACACTGGGAGCGTGTAAAAACACAACATCTTTTTTAAACATGAAGTTCACCTCATCCGGCTAATCTATAAAATCAGCAAGTTAATTTTATCACAAATTAACTGGTTAATAAACAATTAATATTGCAGTTAGCTGTTATTAACAAATTTAAAAAATAGTGTAACTATATTTAAAAATCATTAATGTAAAAAAAGCAGGCATGACCTGCTTCTTAAACGTTGTAATTTTGTTTAGTTGGCCTTTCAGCCAGGTTGATTTTGAATCTTTTCCACAGTAATCGCATTTCGGTGACAAACAGTTTCATAAACACTCCGGTCAGAGAGAAAATACTTCCGTATCGTTCCGAAATCGGCCACTTTAACTCATCTTTACCGCAGATAGTGTGGCGGTTCAACTGCTCAACCTTTTGTTTCAGTTCAGCAAGCCTTTCTTCTTTTTCTTTACTGTTTTCTATGGTAATTATTTCGTCTATTTCATCCATAACCTGTTGTGCGGCCCTGATCCGGAAGTCTATTTGTTCAAATAACTCTCTGTCAATCAAATTGAATTCATATTTTAGCCGGTTCAGCTTGAGGGCAGCTTCATAAGTCGACCGCACAATATCGTCCCTCGTCATGGTCTCGGTCTCAAAGCTGAGGATATGTTTCCAACTCGGCTGCAGGAGGGCTTGTCTGTGGTCCTCCAAAGTATGACAGAACTTTTTGTAGCCGTATTTTTCCGGCTGTTCGAAAGCCAGACAGCCGGGGTCTAGAAACGGTGCCAAAGGGGCTATAAACAGAGCCAGTCTCTTATCTCCGTTGAATTTCTCCAGCAAATGCCGGCAGTAATCGATGGAACCGATAACATCCTGATAAGTCTGGGTTGGAATACCGCTCATGAAGAAAATATCAATTTTGCGGCACCCAAATTTAAAGGCTGAGGCAATTGTATTTTCCACTTCTTCGTTACTGCAGGCAAATTTTCCATTTAGTTTCCTGATTGATTCAATATGGGTTTCCAGAGTCATTTCCAGGCTGAACTTCGGTACGGCATCGGCGATTTTGGCAAAATAATCATCACCGGCAGGGTAGAATAATTCAATTACCAACTCGTTTTTGATATTCTCTTGCTTAAGTAAAGAGAAGAACTCATCAACATATTGAGGCCCAGCCTGCCGTAAATCATGCAATACAAAGATCGGGGCTCTGCCCAGTTTTTGAATTTGTTTTATGTCGTTTACAAGAGATTGAGGTGACCTGTATGCGGGTTTCTCCCGGTTGCATATATTTTTGTAGGCAAACCTGGAACCTCCACAGATGGAACAGTTCTGGGTACAGCCACGTGCGGTGAGCAGGGCAGTAATAGGGTATTTTAACCAGTCTGTATATGGAACAGTGTTGGCTAGGCTGCCATATTTAAATACAGACCTCACTACATAATGATAACAGGGAATGGAAACATAATCTATATTTTCCGGTACATGAGTAAGTGGGTTGACAACCACGGAACCATCGGGCTTTTTCCAGGTCAGGTTAGGGATAGATGCAAAAGATGAACCGTTCCTGATGGCCCACATGAGCTGTCTTACAGGTTCTTCTGTACTGTCTCCCCTGACAACAAAATCAACACAGGGGTATCTGATAAGTTCTTCGTGGTAATAAGATGCAGACAACCCACCAAAAATTATAGGTATGTCAGGATGGTACTTTTTACAGATTTTAGCTATTTCAATGCTGCCATGGCAATGTGGCAGCCAATGCAGGTCAAATGCAAAAGAACGTGGGTTCATCTTGGCAATTACTTTTTCCACGTCATAGCTTCGATCAGTTAACATCCGGTAAGCCATATTTATAATTTGCACATTGAACCCTTCCTGTTCCAGGGTTTCGGCGATACTGGTAATACCGATTGGATACATTTCAAAAGTAGGTGAAGAAGGGACCACATCGCTGATAGGGCCAAACATGATGGTATCTTTTCTGAAGTCATACACACTGGGAGCATGGATAAAAACCATGTCCCTTCTAAATAGATCTTTAATCATGAGGTCGCCTCTTTTCTATAATATAAATCATGACTGTGATTTAACAGTTGAATTTTGCAAAAAGAAGGACTTGCTAAAACACCTTAAATTTTATCATATAAAAATTTACAAATGAAGAGGAAATTTATATTTGCCTTGTTAATTTCAACTTTTACTGGAGTATTTCTCTTCCACGATGCTACAGGGCATGCAAACCTTCAATGTTGGGAAAAGGCCACAGGTTTAAAATTTGTTGCCATTTGGGTGATAATCAAAGAAAATAAACAATAAATTACCATTTTGGTCAAATTAGGTCAAATTTTATATTTGTATAAAAAGGGATGTTTTAAGCTATAATAAATGCAAGGTCAGGAAAAGTCAAAAAGGGGGGATACCTTTGCCAAGTTTAGTAGACTTTATTGAAGAATATATAAAACAGATGCTGCAAAAATCAGAAGTGGTACTGATTAGACGCAACGAACTGGCAGAAAAATTTGACTGTGTCCCTTCCCAAATTAATTACGTTTTAAGTACCCGGTTTACTATTGACCGCGGTTATGTAGTAGAAAGCAGGCGGGGTGGCGGAGGTTATATAAAAATATTGAAACTTAACGCCAAGGAAAAAGATAAATTGCTGGAAATCCTTTATAAGACTGTAGGTAATGAGATAAGCCTGGCAGGCGCCCTGGGCCTGGTAGAACGCTTATTTGATGATGAGTTAATTACTTTCCGGGAGGCTTCGATGATTGATAATGTAATTAGAAGGGTTACCGGCCATGATAAAAGCCGGAAAGGAGATATGTTCAGGGCGGAGATTCTTAAATCCATGCTAATGGCACTGTTAAAAGGGGGGTAAAAACAAATGTTGTGTGAAAAATGCCAGCAGCGGGCAGCAACGGTGTTGATTACAAAAATAGTTAACGGACATAAGACGGAAACCCGCTTATGCGAAGTTTGCGCCCAGCAGGAAAACGCCTTTGCTGTTCACCTGGAACCCAAGATGGTTCTGCATAACATCTTTGCCGATTTGTTTAATTCGGCGTACGGCGGACTGGACCAGCCTAAAGTTTCGTCAGCTTACGGAGCTAAATGCCCTGGCTGTGCATTTACCGATGCCCATTTCGCGAAGATAGGAAAATTAGGCTGTGATAAATGTTATCATACCTTTGAGGAGAAAATTGACCCTTTGCTGAGAAGAATTCACGGAACCAACAAACATACCGGAAAAGTGCCCTTTAGAACCGGCGGGACCTTGAAGATCCGGAAGGGCATAGATTCTTTGAAGTTGGAATTACAGCAGGCTGTTAAGCACGAAGAATACGAAAAAGCGGCAGAATTGAGAGATAAAATACGTGAGTTGGAAAAAAAACTGCATGAGGGGGAAAAATGATGTCTATCGAAAAAACTGTTAGCCAGCCGGTTAGCAACTGGGCCAAAGGTGACGGACCTGAATCTGATATAGTTATCAGCAGCCGGATAAGGTTGGCCCGCAACATCAGTGGATATGCATTCCCCCATACAATGTCTAACCAAGCAGCCGATGAAATTTTAAATGCCGTACGTTTGGCTGTTGATAATGATGAGGTAAGGCAGGAATTCGGCCCACTGGAATTTGTCAGGCTGGAAGAGCTGAGCCCGGTAGAAAGGCAAATTTTGTTGGAAAAGCATTTGATCAGCCCTCAACTATTGGAAGATATAAAAAACCGGGCTGTAATCTTATCAGAAGATGAATCTTTGAGCATAATGATTAATGAAGAAGACCATTTGCGTATTCAACTGTTTTTGCCAGGCCTACAACTGGAGGAAGCCTGGCAGAAAGCTAACCGGGTTGATGATTTATTAGAGAAAACCCTTGATTATGCTTTCTGTGAGCAGCGGGGTTATCTGACGGCTTGTCCTACTAATGTCGGTACTGGGTTAAGGGCTTCTGTGATGTTGCATCTACCTGCCCTGGTAATAGCAGGCCAAATAAATAATATTATAACAGCTATATCCCAGTTGGGACTGGCCGTACGTGGTTATTACGGCGAAGGAACCAAGGCAGTGGGACATTTGTTTCAGATTTCCAACCAGATTACTTTAGGCCAGGCCGAAGAAGAAATAATCAGGAATCTCTTGACCGTAGCAAGACAGATTATCAATCAGGAACGGTCGGCGCGGGCGGCCCTTTATAAAAACAATAAAAGCCAGTTGGAGGATAAAATATTCCGGTCGTTGGGAATTTTAAGTTATTCTCGCATGATTACAACAGAAGAGGCCCTGACCATGCTTTCTGATGTCAGGTTGGGCATAGCTCTGGGAATACTGGACAATCTTACCCAGCGGGATATAAACGAATTAATGATGCTAATCAGGCCGGCCTTTTTGCAAAAAATGGCTGCCAGAGAGATGACAGCTCAGGAACGGGATACAGAGCGAGCGAGGATAATTCGTTTGCGAATGGAAAAACTAAAAAAGTAATTTGAGGTGAAGGCTATGTTTGCAAGATTTACAGAAAGGGCCCAAAAAGTATTAATGTTGGCCCAGGAGGAAGCGAAACGACTTAATTACACGTACGTCGGTACAGAGCATATTTTACTGGGGTTAATTCAAGAGGGTAGTGGTATTGCTGCAAAAGTACTTTATGAATTAGGCGTTGATTTCAATAAGGTCCGCTCTGAAGTAGAGAAAATGATTGGCAAAGGTGAATTTTACACCTTTGGTGAAATTGGACTTACCCCACGGGCGAAAAAGGTCCTGGAGCTGGCTTTTGATGAAGCTAGAAAACTGGGACACAACTACATTGGTACCGAGCACTTGCTATTGGGGCTCATCAGGGAAGGAGAAGGTGTCGCTGCTCGGGTTTTGCACAACTTGGGCGTAGATTTTCAAAGTGTGCAAAAGAGTGTCATCAGCATGCTGGGTACAGCGCAGCCTCATGGCGGTCCGGCTCAACCTGGTAAGAAGCAAGCCAACACGCCAACTTTAAACGAATTCGGGCGTGATTTAACTGAGATGGCCAGGGAAGGAAAGCTCGATCCCGTAGTTGGCCGGGAAAAGGAAATTGAAAGAGTGGTCCAGGTGTTGAGCAGGCGGACCAAAAACAATCCAGTTTTAATTGGTGAACCGGGTGTTGGGAAGACAGCTATTGCCGAGGGATTGGCGCAAAGGATTATTGCCGGTAATGTACCGGAAACATTGAACGACAAAAGGGTTGTAACGCTTGACATGGCTTCGGTGGTGGCGGGTACAAAATTCAGGGGGGAATTTGAAGACCGCCTGAAAAAGGTTATTGATGAAATCAGGGCTGCCGGGAACGTGATCCTTTTTATTGATGAATTGCATACCCTGATTGGCGCTGGAGCGGCCGAAGGCGCTATCGATGCTGCTAACATTTTAAAACCTGCTTTAGCCAGAGGAGAATTACAGTGTATCGGCGCTACCACGCTGGATGAGTACAGAAAGCACATTGAACGGGACCCGGCATTGGAACGCCGGTTCCAACCCATTACTGTTGATGAGCCGACGGTAGAAGAGTCAATAGACATTCTTAAAGGCTTGCGGGACAGGTATGAGGCTCATCACCGGGTCCAGATTACAGACGAGGCTATTAACAGCGCTGTCAGGCTTTCAGACCGGTATATTACTGACCGGTTCCTGCCTGACAAGGCTATTGACCTTATTGATGAAGCTGCTTCCAGGGTAAGACTGCAGACTTTTACCGTACCGCCGGATGTGAAAAAGCTGGAAGCAGAGTTGGAGGAAATAAAGAAAGAAAAAGAAGCCGCCATTTCAGCTCAGGAGTTTGAAAAGGCTGCCGGTTTGAGGGATAAAGAACAAAAACTCAAAGCCAAACTGGAAGATACCAAAAAAGGCTGGGAAGAGAAGAAAGGATTGGCAAAGAAGGCAGTAACAGAAGACGATATAGCTCATATTGTTTCCTCCTGGACCGGGATTCCTGTCAGTAAACTGGCCCAGGAAGAAACAACCCGCCTGTTAAATATGGAAGAAATATTGCATCAGCGGGTAATTGGGCAAGATGAAGCGGTCAAAGCTGTAAGTCGTGCTGTTCGCCGGGCCAGAGCAGGGTTAAAGGATCCCAAGCGGCCCATCGGTTCCTTCATTTTCCTTGGCCCCACCGGTGTGGGTAAAACTGAGTTAGCCCGGGCTCTTGCGGAGGCTTTGTTCGGCGATGAGGATGCCATGGTCAGGATTGATATGTCTGAATATATGGAAAAACACGCGGTATCCAGGCTGGTTGGAGCTCCTCCGGGGTATGTTGGCTACGATGAAGGTGGGCAGCTAACAGAGGCTGTCCGCAGAAAACCATATTCCGTAGTATTGCTGGATGAAATAGAGAAGGCCCATCCGGAAGTTTTCAACATTCTTCTGCAGGTACTGGAAGACGGAAGGCTCACTGATGCTAAGGGAAGAACCGTGGATTTCAGGAATACCGTGATTATCATGACCTCCAACGTCGGAGCGCATCTGATTAAAAAAGAAGCTACTCTTGGGTTCAAGACAACAGCCCAGGACACCAATTATGACAACATGAGAGAACGGGTTACCGGCGAGCTTAAGCGCACATTCCGGCCGGAATTCCTGAACAGGATTGACGAAATAATTGTTTTCCATTCCCTCAAAAAAGAGCATATTAAGAAGATAGTTGAACTGATGCTCAAAGAAGTTGCCGAACGGATGAAAGAGAATGATATAGAATTAGAAGTCACAGACGAGGCCAAAGAACTTTTGGCCAAAGAAGGATTTGACGAGATGTATGGGGCCAGACCGTTGCGGCGGGCTATTCAGAAAACAGTGGAAGATCAACTTTCCGAAGAATTTTTAAAAGGTACTTTCAAACCGGGTGATAAAGTAGTAGTTACTGCGAAAGACGGACAAATTGTGGTAAGTAAGGCAGTTGTTGTTTGATTAAGGGGGTGTTTTTCACCCCTTTCAGTTTGTAGACAAAATTACCACGATTGAGGGGAGCTTAAATTATTCCTCCGTTCCAATTCCCAAGCCAGTCGATTGGAGGGGTGGGTGGGGTAGCCCAGTCACCCCACCCACCCCTCCATAAAAACCGGCAGATTAAAGTAGAACCCCGCTTCAGAAAATATTTCAGTTCCCCAAATTTATCCGAGAGACCTTTGTCGACAGCTTGAAAGGGGGTAAAAACCCCCCCTTTTTTTGTGGACGCGGGAAAAAATGCAGGTAATTGGTAAATTATGTCGAAAGATTATTAAAAAAGATTGGCCAAGCGTATAGCAGTCGGTTCCTTTTGGAGGGGCTAAGATGACTGATGAGGAGAAGACGAGGGAACAATTAATCGAAGAATTAAAACTGATGCGCAGGTTGGTAGAGCTGTTTACTTTAACTCCTTTGTGTAAAAGCAATGATAGGCTTTTTCCCATCCAGGCCTTAGTTGAGGATATTGCTGACCGGGAGAAGGCTGAAGAAGCGCTTAGGCTGATTGAAAAACGGTACAGGGATATTGTGGAAGAAATAGTGCAAAAAGACCGCCGGATTCAAAAGGAACTGCAGTTAGCCAATACTATTCAGTCAAGCCTATTTCCGGTCAACCTGCCGCAGGTTCCGGGAGCTACACTTGCTGCCACGGCTGTATCTGCCAATGAAGTAGGCGGAGATTATTGTGACCTCTTTGTAACAAAAAACAAAAAATTAGGCATAGCTATCGGCGATGTTATGGGCAAGGGTGTGCCGGCTGCCTTGTTTGTTGCCATGACCTATGCTTTTGTCCGCAATTACGCTTTTGACCTGGATAGCCCCAGCGCCTTGGTTAACCGGGTAAACAGAAGCTTATTTCCTCAGTTGGAATTTGCCGAGCAGTTTATTACTTTCTTTTACGGTCTATACAATCCTGAAACAAGAGAACTCAGGTACGCTAATGCCGGGCACAACCCGCCAATTATATACCGGGCCGATAAGGATGAATGTGAAAAACTGAAACTGAGGGACTTTTTCATGGGTGGACGTCAAGATGCCCAGTACAGGGAAGGGGCTTGCATATTAAATCCCGGTGATGTAACACTTTTTTATACCGACGGTTTAAAAGAAGCTAGAAACAGGGCTAAGGAACAGTTTGGTATGGAACGGATAACGAAATTATTGAAGGAAAGTCATATATATGACCCGGCCAGCATTCAGGAACTGATTTCCTATGAATTTATGGACTTTCTGGCAGGAGAGCCGCCTTGCGATGATGTGACTATGATCGTGATTAAAATAGACGGTTAAAAAATTATAATAAAATATGACAGGTAACCAAGGCAATGATTGTATTGTTAAGAATGTATCAAAGTGATATAATATTATGATATAATATTATGTTAAGTGCAATTGGAAGGATTGATAGGGTGAGCCGGGTTAGAGTTCGATTCTGTTGTCAGGAATGCGGGTTTGAAAGCCTGAAATGGCTTGGACGCTGTCCTTCTTGTGAATCTTGGAACAGCTTTGTTGAAGAACCGTTGCCTGCCAAGAAGGGTGCTGCGGGAAGCGGGAATTTACAAATATCCGGCCAACCCGTTTCTATAAACGATGTTGTAACGGTGGAAGAGATAAGATACTGTACCGGTATTGGGGAATTAGACCGGGTCCTCGGTGGTGGTATTGTTCGTGGTTCCCTCATATTAATTGGCGGCGACCCGGGTATAGGCAAATCTACCCTGGGGCTGCAGGCGGCCAGCGCCATCAGTATAAAGACTGGCCGGGTTCTTTACGTTTCCGGAGAAGAATCTATTCACCAGACTAAGCTGCGGGCGCTCCGGTTGGGGGCGGCTTCCCCGGACCTATACATAGTATCGGAAACGAGTTTAGAGGGAATCTTAAGACATATTGAAAAATTACAGCCCAACCTGGTGGTGGTTGATTCAATACAAACAGTATTTACGGAGGAAGTACATGCTGCTCCCGGCGGTGTCAGCCAGGTCAGAGAGTGCACGGCTCACCTGATGCGGTTGGCCAAATCAACAGGTATCCCCGTTTTTATCGTCGGGCATGTGACCAAAGAGGGGTACCTGGCGGGGCCACGGGTTCTGGAGCATATGGTAGATACCGTCCTGTATTTTGAAGGTGACCGTCATCATAATTTCCGGGTATTAAGGGCCGTAAAAAACCGCTTTGGCTCCACCAATGAAATTGGTGTTTTCGAAATGGGGGAACACGGTTTAGTTCCGGTAGCAAACCCGTCTGAAATTTTTTTGGCTGAAAGAACTCCCGGTGCTACGGGATCTGTCGTGATTCCTGCCGTGGAAGGGACCAGGCCTGTGTTGGTTGAGGTTCAGGCCCTGGTTTCACCTAGCAATTTCGCTGCGCCCCGCCGGATGACCAAAGGAATAGACCACAATCGCGTTTCTTTATTGGCTGCCGTATTGGAAAAACGCGTTGGCCTGCATTTGGCTAACCAGGACATATTTGTCAATGTTGTCGGCGGTGTTAAGCTGGATGAACCGGCTATAGACCTGGGACTTGTGGCCGCTATAGCGTCCAGCCTGAAGGAGGTCCCGGTCAATCCCCAGATGCTGGTTGTGGGAGAAGTGGGGCTGACAGGTGAAGTAAGGGCTGTTGGGCAACTGGAAAAGCGGGTTAAAGAAGGGGCTAAACTTGGCTTTAAGCATATAATTGCTCCGGGCGGGAATAAAGTCCAGAGCCTTGAGGTTAATGGGATTAATATAATTCCTGTCAAATCGGTGGCCGAAGTAATGGATATAATTTTGGGGGGTGATTAATTGAAAGAAGAAGTTTTGCTTGATGAGGAATTTCTTAAGGCTATCAGGATTTTAGCGCCGGGTACCCCGCTTAGGGAAGGGTTGGAAAATATTCTTAAAGCCAAGACAGGCGCTTTGATTGTAATTGGTGATTCCCCCCAGGTGCTGGATATAGTGGAAGGCGGTTTTGATATCAGTACAGATTTGACTCCTGCTAACCTCTATGAGCTGGCGAAAATGGACGGAGCTATTATTCTAAGCCATGATGCCAAGAAAATATTATTTGCCAATACCCAGTTAATTCCTGACCCTAATATTCCTTCCCAGGAAACGGGAATCAGACATCGGACGGCTGAGAGGGTTACCAGGCAAACAGGAGCCTTAGTTATATCAATTTCTCAGCGGCGTAGTGTTATTACTCTGTACAAAGGAACAACCAAGTATGTATTGCGGGATATCAATGTAATTTTGGCTAAAGCAAACCAGGCCCTACAAACTCTGGAGAAATATAAGGTCGTACTGGATAAAGCTTTGGCCACCTTAAGCACCCTGGAATTCCAAGACCTGGTAACTTTGTATGATGTGGCCAAAGTTGTACAAAGAACAGAAATGGTTGTCCGAATAGTGAAAGAAATAGAGACTTATATCAGTGAACTTGGCACCGAAGGGCGCCTCATCAGTATGCAGTTGGAGGAACTGGTTGCCGATGTAGAGGATGACGGGTTATTAATTATACAGGACTATTACCAGGTAGAGGATAAAAAACCGGAAGATATATTAGCCACTATTGGACAGTGGAGTTCGGAAGATTTGCTGGACTTGACCCTGATATGCCGGGCTTTGGGTTATACGGGAAGCGCAAGTATTCTGGACCAATCTGTTTCACCGAGAGGATACCGGATACTGTACAAGATACCACGCCTGCCCTGGCCTGTAATTGAAAACCTGGTAAACAATTTCAAATCGTTGCAGCGCATTTTAAATGCTTCCATTGAAGAACTGGATGACGTGGAGGGCATTGGCGAAGTGCGGGCCCGGGCTATTAAAGAGGGTCTTAAGAGATACCGCGACCAAGTTCTCTTGGATAGACACCATTTTTAAGGCTGACAAAAGGAGAAGCGAAACATTAAGGCCCATACCGGGTTTTACCCGTATGGGCCTTCTCAGCTATATGAAGAGATTTGAGTAATAAACTATGTAAAATTGAATACCCTTAATGTAGAGAGCTTTTTATGCTCTTTAATAAAAATGTCGTACAAATTGAGGTCTAACAGGTTACAAAGCGCCGCCAGGTAAAATAAAGACCTGCCAATTTCCGTTTCGACAATTTCTCGGCAGTTTTCACAAAGCGCTCCTTCTAAATGTGAGTCTGTATATGCCTTTAAATCGGCTAGAGTTGCACCGGCCGGTATTTCCTTTTTTTCGGCCTTTATTTTTGTACAACCGCAGTTGGTAACGGATTTTGTAACAGCTCTGTTTATTCTGGAACCGGCCTCCTGAGATTTGGACAACACATCAAGAATGCTATGGTGCCTGATTAACAGCTCTGCGACAGTATTTTGAAATTCGTCGCAAAGTAAATCTTTCATTGCTCGTTTCCTCCCCAAGCGCTCAGTTTTGGCAAACCCTTCCTGGCTTTAATTATACGTGCGGGGTTATTGCCCTGTCAATGGCTAAGCTATCTAAAAATAGTTATTGACTTACCAAAGGCCTTGTGATATAATCATATATTTATTTGACATTAATGTATTATTATGCTATACTTGAAAGGAAACGATTCTTGTAGGAGGTAAACTGATGTTCAATATTGGGGATAAGGTCGTGTACCCCATGCACGGCGCCGGTATTATAGAAGCCATCGAAGAAAAAGAAGTTTTGGGCGAAGTACGCAGCTATTATGTAATGCGCTTGCCTATTGGGGATATGAAGGTTATGATACCGACCAGTAATGTGAAGGATTTAGGTTTGCGGCAGGTAATTGACGAGGAAGGTGTACAGCGGGTCTTGAATATTTTAAGTGAAAAAGATACTGCCATGTCTGCAAATTGGAATAAACGGTACCGTACCAATATGGAAAAGATTAAAAGCGGAAATATTTTTGAAGTGGCTGAAGTTGTGAGAAACCTCATGCGACGTGACCAGGAAAAGGGATTATCCACGGGCGAGCGGAAAATGCTGGAAAATGCCCGCCAGATTTTAATCAGTGAGTTGGTTTTGGCACGGGGAGTTAAAGAGGAAAAAGTTCAATCAATGTTGGATGAGGTATTTGCATAATACGTCAGATTTGCTGACGTATTATTCCTTTTTCAACCCTGACAGAATTCTACACGATTTGCTTGCCAGAAGATATATGGTGGCGTATAATGGTAGCAATGGTGGGGAACTACTTTTTTTTGAAAGGGGGGAAATGAGAATGCTTAAAAAAATTCTTAGGGGCATTATCATATTTTTATTTTTGGGAGCCGGTTTTACACTAAGTTTATATAATACCCCGCATAGGATTGGCGACCTTGTTATTGATTCTCCTGTGATGCGGTATGGGATAATCGGATTGATTACCGGCTTAAGCGGACTTATAGGTATATTATTGGCCCCGACTTTGGTAACAAGGATTATTGCAACCACTTCCTGGATAGAACAAAGGCTGAATAAAATGTCTATGCAGGAGATAGTGGGGGGAGCTCTTGGACTCATATTCGGGTTGGTTATTGCTACTTTGCTGGGCAGCGCTATTTCCTGGATTCCGTGGGTATGGGTAAGCGGAGTCCTGAAAATTTTGGTTACCGTTTTGCTGGGGTATTTGGGTTTAAGCATCGGGACCAAAAGGAAAGAAGAATTGCTGGGGTTTTTACCACGTTTCGGCAAAGAGAAGCCAGCCAAGATTGACACAAAAACAGATTTAGCATATAAAATTCTTGATACCAGTGTTATTATCGACGGGAGAATTGCGGATATTTGCAAAAGCGGTTTTATCGAAGGGACGCTGATTATTCCTACATTTGTTCTCGAGGAACTCAGACATATAGCCGATTCCTCTGATGCTCTTAAAAGAAACAGGGGGCGCAGAGGCCTGGATATTTTAAATAAAATTCGCAAAGAACTTGATGTAATGGTCCGAATATACGAACAGGATTTTGAAGATTTGTCTGAAGTGGATACCAAGCTGGTCCGGCTGGCGCAAATTCTACAGGGTAAGATTATTACCAATGATTTCAACCTCAATAAAGTTGCGGAATTGCACGGCGTAAAAGTGCTGAATATAAACGAACTGGCCAATGCTGTAAAACCAATTGTCCTCCCAGGGGAAGAGATGATGGTGCAGGTCATTAAGGACGGCAAAGAAATGGGCCAGGGGGTTGCTTATCTGGATGATGGGACCATGATTGTTGTCGACGGTGGCAAAAAATTTATCAACCAAACCATTGGGGTCCTTGTAACCAGTGTACTGCAAACGGCAGCGGGCCGTATGATATTTGCCAAGCCGAAACAGGGAAAACATCCTGAAAGTATGGAGACATCAGTACCCAACTTTGACGAGGTGAATATGATTGGCTGACAAATGTGTGGCGATAATTCCTGCCGCCGGTCAGGGTAAACGGATGAATGCCTCCGTTAATAAACAATTTTTGTCCTTGCAAGGTATGCCTGTTATAGTGCATACCTTGCGGGTTTTTGACGAGTGTGCGGCAGTGGACGAAATTATCCTGGTAGCGGCGGCCGGGGAAGAACATCTTTACCGGAAATTGATAACGGAGTATGAAATCAGGAAATTAACCGGTATTGTAACGGGAGGCCGAGAAAGGCAGGATTCCGTTTACAACGGGGTATTAAGCATACGGGGCGGTTGTGAAGTCGTTATTATCCACGATGGGGCCAGGCCGCTTATTACCCAGGACCTTATTCTTAAAACTATTGCCGCTGCCCAAGAAGCCGGGGCAGCCGTTGTTTGTGTGCCTGTAAAAGATACCATCAAAGTAGTTGGGGAAAACCAAAGGGTGAAAAAAACCCTGGACAGGCAGTTGTTATGGCAGGCCCAAACCCCGCAGGCGTTCAGGTACGGTATTTTTATTGAAGCTATTGAATCTGCCCGCGCTGATTGTTTTATGGGGACAGACGATACCAGCTTAGTGGAACGTTTGGGTGGCGATGTCAAGGTAGTGCCGGGCTCTTATGAAAATTTGAAAATTACTACGCCCGAAGATTTAATTCTTGCTGAGGCGATTATGGCGAGGAGGAATAAACAGTGCGGATAGGCATAGGATATGACGTACACCGTTTGGTGCCCGGCAGGCCCCTTATTCTTGGCGGAGTTAAGATTCCGTATGAAAAGGGGTTGTTAGGCCATTCTGATGCTGATGTTTTAATTCATGCTATTATGGACGCACTGCTTGGCGCAGCCGGGGAGGGTGATATTGGCCGGCACTTTCCCGATTCTGATGAGGCTTATAAAGGTATCTCCAGTCTTCTTTTGCTGAAACGGGTGGCGCAGGTTATTCGTGATAAAGGGTACGAAGTGAACAACGTAGACAGCATTATTATTGCCCAGAAGCCCAAAATGGCGCCTTACATAGAGCAAATGGTGCAAAATATTGCCGGTATTTTGCAGGTTAATGCAGCAGGTATAAATGTAAAAGCTACCACAACAGAAGGTCTTGGCTTTACCGGTTCAGGTGAAGGTATCGCCGCCCAGGCGGTGGCAACGATTATAAAAAATGAATAATAGTGGCAGATGAACAAATAATATACCTAGCTACTGGTGTAACGGGGTGATAGCATGAGGTTAGTTCGCCTATTAACAGGAGTGATTTTACTGTTGACCGTTATTGGTTGTCAACCTGGCGAAGGAGATAAGGTAGATATCAGTAAGGTATCCGATATAGGGTTTCATGTGCTGCAGGATAAAGAGATTCCACAGCGGATAAAAAATTTTCTGGAAAATAACAAGGAAATTGAACAAGCCATGCTGGTGGACGATGACGGAACTTTTTATGCGGTAATTACCAGAGGCCGAAAAAACACGGGCGGGTACGGGGTGGAAATAGAAAAGATTACTTTACGCCTTGTTGACGGTAATAGCAAGCTTACTGTTTATGTCAGATATACCGACCCCAAGCCGGGAAGTGTGGTGACGCAAGCCTTGACCTACCCCCACCTGGTAGCTGAGGTTAATCTGAAACAAAAACCGCAGGAAATAAAGTTTGACATTAAAACTAGAAACCAGCGTTAGAACTTAATTCAAAAAGATATTAGTGACTATCTTGCCCTGGCGGAATTAACTGCCAGGGTTTTTGTTAATTGCGTTTTTCTTTAAATTGTAGTAGTAAACGGTGTAGCCTGGGATTAATTTCAAAGAGAAAAATTCTGAATTATGTTGAAATAACGGACTATTTGTGATATTAATAAGAATAGTAGCAATTTTTGTATTTTGCTGGGAAGGGGATTACTGTGGGTAAAGAGAGGATTGCTGAAACTGATTTATCCAGAGCCCAGTTTTTTTCTTATTTATATAAAAAAGGTCTTGAAATAGGTACCGATGTGGTGGGAAAATTTATTGATTCTTACAAAGAATTCAGTGGAAGCAGCGAATGGACAAAGCTTACGGCAGCAAACGAACTTACTGAGGTTCCGAAATTATTTATAAGAAAAACTAAAGGGATAGTGGTCGTACCTTTTCAGACAGGAAAGATTAAGGCGTTTTTGGCTAATTGCCCGGACGATCATTTTTTAATGCATTTCGATGCCGGGCGACTAATTTTGCAGTGCCCAATCTGTCAAAAAGCCTTTTATCTTGGAAATTCCGGACAGGAAGGTGAGGGGATTAGCGGGCTTGTCGAACTGCCGGTTAGGGTTGCTGACGGTTACCTGTCAGTAATGCTTTCCGCATAAAAACTTAATAAGTGTAGGGGGTGACACAGGCAAGATTGTAGCAGGTCTTATAACAAGGGTTAATTTTTTTGTTTGTTTGTTATGTATTGAAATGAAGGCGGAGGTGTTTAGAAATTGTCTATTGAAAAAATTTGGGCCAAAGGTGTTACCCGAAGGGATTTCATCAAGCTCTGCAGCGCTGCGGCTGCTGCTTTGGGTCTTAGTGAAACCATGGTCCCTAAATTTGTATCAGCCGCTGAAAAAGCGGCAAAAAAACCCCCTGTAATCTGGTTGGAGGGGCAAGATTGTGCCGGCTGTACCGAATCTTTTGCTTCCAATCTCAATCCCGGTACTGCTGAAGTTCTACTGGATACCATATCGCTAAGGTATCACGAAACCTTGATGGCCGGCACAGGCGATGTTGCCGAGCATGCCCTGGAACAAACCCTGGAAGAGGGCAATTACATTTTGGTTGTTGAAGGTTCCATTCCGACCGTTGACGACCGTTTCTGTGTAATTGGGGGTAAACCGTTTAGAGAGACATTACTGAAAACTGCGGAAAAGGCTGCTGCAATTATTGCTTTTGGCACCTGCTCTGCATACGGCGGTATTAATGCCGCGGCGCCGACTAAATCTGTCGGTGTACAAAGTATTGTTAAAGACAAGCCGGTTATCAATCTCCCCGGTTGTCCCGGTAAGCCCAGCAGGCTTGTAGCTACCCTGCTGTATTACCTGTCTACCGGCAACCTACCGCAAATGGACAAATATAATCGCCCTCTGGCATTTTACGGCAAATTGCACCATGACAACTGTCCAAGACGGGGGCATTTTGAAGCCGGTCATTTTCTGACCGACTGGAATGACCCTAAACAGGTGGACTGGTGCTTACTACTTGTAGGCTGTAAAGGGCCCAAGACCTATACCGATTGCCCGCAGGTATGGTGGAATGACGGGGCCAGTTATTGTGTAAATGCCGGTTCTCCCTGCTCAGGCTGTACACAACCCGAATACTATGCCGGATTTGCGCCGCTTTACGTTAAACAGGAAAACTTCATGATGCCCGGTGTTGCCGGTATTAATGCCGATACTGTCGGTAAAGTTTTAGGCGGCGCTACGGCCGTGGGCCTTGGTGCTCACTTGGCGGGAAGTGTGGCTGCAGGAAGGTTATCTAAAAATAAACGTAGCCATAATGAACCCCTTACTTTGAAAGAAGAAAAAGAAGCTGTTTCCGTGAAGAACAAGTCTGCCAATAACCAAAGGGAAATTGCAAAGGACCAAACTCTGAAAGGTAAAGGGGGTAGGGATTAATGGCACAAAAAATTGTAATTGATCCCGTGACGAGAATTGAAGGCCACCTTAGGGTGGAAGTGGAAATAGAGAATGGCGTGGTCAAGGATGCCTGGTCCAGTGGTACTATGTTCAGGGGCTGGGAAGTTCTTTTGCAGGGTAAAGACCCGCGGGATGCCACTTATGTAACGGAAAGGGTTTGCGGCGTTTGCGCCGGATCTCATGGCTGGGGTTCCTCTCTGGCGCTGGATGATGCATTCGGGGCGCAGGTTCCCGACGCAGGAAGGATTTTGAGAAACCTGATGCTGGGAGCCATGTGGCTGCATGACCATCCGCTCCATTTCTATCATTTATGCGCTCTCGATTATATTGATGTAATGGCTGTTGCCAACTACAAGGGAAATGATCCCGGGCTTCTGGCCGTAAAAGATAAAATTGTTAAGCTGGTTCAGGCCGGAGATGCCGCACCTTTGACTCCGCGTTACGAACCTGACCAATACTGTGTTAACGACCCCGAACTGGCCACTGTTGCCGTGTCTCATTATTTGAAGGCTTTGGAAATGCAGGCCAAAGCCAAGAAAATGTCTGCTCTGTTCGGTGGTAAGCAACCCCACCAGTCCAGTATTATTGTAGGAGGGGTAACCTGTTACCCCAACCCGCAGTTGGTTGCTCAGTTCCGCTCCCTATTGATGGAACAAATTGAGTACCTGGAGAACATTTACTACAAAGATGTAATTGCCTTTGGTACCGGTCCGCTTTTACCGCTGGCACAGTCGGGGTTGGGCGGAGGTAAGCCGAACTATCTGGCTTTCGGTGGTTTCCCACAAGACTCTGAAGGTAAAGACCTGTTCTTTAAGCGGGGTCTCATCCTGAACGGTAACCTGTCTCAGGTAATGGAAGTAAATATAGACAAGATTACCGAGGAAGCTAAGTACGCTTGGTATGCCGTGGAAGAGCCTCTGACACCGCTGAAGGGGAATACCGAGCACAAGCTGGACAAGCCTGACGCTTATTCCTTCATCAAGGCGCCCAGGTATGACGGCGAGATCCTTGAAGTAGGACCGCTGGCCAGAATGATGGTTATGCAGCCAAAAGCATTTATGGACCTGGTTGAGAAATATAAAATTAAGCCAGGTGTTGTGGCACGCCATGCTGCCAGAGCCGTGGAAACTATCATGCTTGCTCATAAGATGGTTGAGTGGCTGGACGAACTCGAAAGTTTAATGAACCGGGGAGAAGTGAGAATCCACGATACGGCGCACTGGGAAGTTCCTGAATCGGCTCAGGGAGCGGGTTTACTGGAAGCTCCCAGGGGAGCGCTGGCTCATTATATCGACATTAAGGACAAGAAGATTGCCAACTACCAGATGGTGGTTCCGTCTACCTGGAACCTGTCCCCACGGGATAATAAAGGCAAACGGGGACCTGTTGAAGAGGCGTTAATCGGAGTTCCTGTTCCGGATCCGAAGAACCCCATTAATCTAGCGCGGGTAATCAGGTCTTTTGACCCATGCATTTCCTGTGCCGTTCACCTCATTGAACCTAACACCAACGAAATTCTCAAATTCAAAATCAGTTAGGGGTGAAGCACAATGGCCAAAGCATCTGACCATCCGTTTCCACACAGGTTTTTCCATATGATCAACCTGATCAGTATGGCTGTGCTGACCGTAACCGGTTTTTATATCCACTACCCTTTTACCGGCGGATATATGTGGTTGGCCCGTTTCCTGCACTTTGTGTTCATGTACGTTATTTTACTGAACCTTGGGGCCCGGATATATTATGCCGTTTTTGGCAAGTATAGTGATGGCCGGGAGTTTATTATTACCAAACAGGACATTAAAAACATCTGGCCCATGATAAAATACTACCTTTTTATAGGCCCCCATGTGCAGACAGGGAAATACAACCCGTTGCAAAAAATGAGTTACGTTGTGGTTGTTTTTGCCATCATCTTCCAGGGGATTACCGGTTTTGCCCTTTATTGGCCGGTGGCCTTAAGCGGCGTTGTTGATTTCCTGGGGGGCATAGCCAGTGTTCGGGTAATTCATTATGGTATGATGTGGTTCTTTATTGTATTTACCGGTATCCATTTCTATCTCAGTTTCACTGAATCGATTGCTGCTGTGAAGCTGATGATGCTGGGAATTGCTGACGAAGAATAGGTGAATGGGTTTGCAGAAAATCGTTGTTTTGGGAGTGGGCAATATCCTTCTCCAGGATGAAGGGGTGGGTATTCATGTTATCCAGGCCCTGCAAAAGATGAATTTGCCGGAAAACGTTGACGTTATTGAGGGCGGAACTGCCGGGTTGGAACTGCTTCCATTGATTGAGGATTACAGTCACATGATTGTAGTGGATGCAGTGAATGCCGGAGAAAAACCCGGTACCTTATTCAGGTTTAAGCCTGACGATGTTACGGGATTTCCCGGCAATATAGAAACTTCGGTGCATCAATTGGGGTTACTGGAAGTGCTGCAAATGGGGAAGCTTATCGGCAAACTGCCTGATACGGTAATTATTGCAGTACAGCCCAAATCTTTTGACTGGGGTATGGAGCTTACTCCGGAACTGCAGGCAAAAATGCCGCAGATAATTGATTTGGTTTTCAAAGAAATTAAAAAAATCAACAAATAGGAAGCGGGCCGTGTTTTGCGGCCCGCTTTCAGATTATGGACAAAGGTTATTCTGGCAAATTTGGGGAGGTTAAATGTTTTCCGGAGCGGGGCTCTGGTTTAATCCGCTGTTTTTTTATGGAGGGGTGGGTGGGTTTAAGTCAAATAATTTTATTTTCTCTTGGGGGAAAAATTTTTTGAAAATACGCCTTTGGCTATTGACGGCAAATTGTCAAGAGGGTAAAATAACAAATAAGTCATAACGTGACACGTGCGTCATAAAAATGTACTGAGGTGAAAATATGCGCGGTGATACTGAAAAACTTTCCTTCAAGCAGCGGCAGATTTTGGAACGGGAAGAGCAGATTCTGAACGTTGCCCGGCGCATGTTTGCAGAAAAGGGTTTTTATGGCACCAACCTCAATGACGTTGCCGCAGAAGTGGGGATTGCCAGGGGAACTATTTATCTTCATTTTCCTACCAAGGAGCAATTGCTCGCAGCAATTATAAGAAAGGCCGATGAACAACTGATGGCCCGATTGAGCGGGGTGATAAAACCGCTGGATGACCCTTTGACGAAGCTGGAAAAAATATTCAGGCAGTATTTGCAAACCTGTCACGAATATGAAGACTTAATCCGGGTAATGTCCCATGAGCTGAGGCGTGCTGTGGGGAGCCGGCTTTATGAAGAAAAGGGAAATAAATCGGTAACGGTTCTGGTGGAAAATACGATTAATGAAGCTAAAGCAAAAGGCCTCGTAGACCCCGAAATAGATACCACTATTGCGTCCCGTGCATTTTTCAGTGTTGTAACGGTGGAAACCTTCAAGGAAGCCCGTGAGGACAAAAATTTATCCGTAGAAAAAATTATAGAATCAGCGCTTAAAATATATTTCCAGGGAATTGCAAGCAGGAGGGAATAACTGTGGCATATCAGAACAGGAGAAGAAAAACGGCAATAATTTTACTGGTTATTTTGTTGTGTGGCCTGACGGCGGGCATCAGTATGGCCGGACAGGATAATAATTCCGGTAATTATAATTTGTCGGCTTTTTCAGGATTTGCCTTGAACGGAACGGGAAATGTTAAGGATACCGTATATGACAGAGCTTATGGTACTACGGCTAACAAATCCGGTAAAGTCCGAAAATTGACCCTGCAGGAAGCGGTAAACCTGGCGATGGAAAACCACCCGGAGATTAAGGCAATCAGTCAGGATGTTTTAATGCGGGAACAGGATTTTGAAAAAGCCCATTACTATGCCGATAAGATTAAAGACGCGGAAGATAAAGCCGAATACGGTGAAGATATGCTCAGACTCTTGCGGGAGCAACTGGCTCTGATTCCTGATCCTAACGACCCGGCCTACAAGCCTACATACGACTATCTGACAGCTCAGATTGCCGAAATTGAGGCTGCCTTAAAAGAGGCGGAGCCGTACAGAATAGATAATTATGAAAATGCCAAAATAGCCTATCTTTATGAGAAACAGGCTGAAACAGGTCTCAAAATAACTAAACTGGCGGAAAAGGTGGTCAGGCAAAAGATTTCTTTACTGGTCAGCAAACAGTATTTTGATGCCATAAAATATCGCAAAATTGAGGAAGTCAAAAAGCTGGCCTATGAAAGAGCTGTCAGGCAGGCCGAAGCGGCTCAGCAGTCTTATGAAGTCGGTTTCCGACCGAAGGATGATTTTCTGCTGGCCAGGGCTCAGGCAGAACTGATGAAGGCGGATTACCAGAAAGCCAGCATGGAGGCGGAAAATGCGGAAACGGAATTAAAAGCCACCATAGGAATAGACCAAACTGTCAAATTAGAACTGGCAGAATGGAAAGAGGACTCTTTACGGCCGGATTTGGAGCGGGATTTAAAACAGGGGTTGGAAAAACGTCTGGAGATTCAAAAGGCGGCAGGCGAACTGGAAGTTGCCAAACTGGGTTTCGAAATAGCCCAAAAGTATCTGGGGCCTGGCACGGTAGACTATGAGCAGGCCAAAATCGGGGTTGCCAAGGCAGAAATTGAGTTAAACAGGCAAAAAACAACAGTGGAGAAGGAAATTCGTGAGGCATACCAAAACCTGCACAGCACATCCCTGATGAAGGAATCTGTTACCGGTACCGTTGAAAAGGCCAGGGAGAGCGCATCTATTGCAGAATACCGGTACAGGGAAGGATACGGCATACCTTCGCCCATACTTAAAGCATTAAACGCTGAGGACCTGGCAGGTACCACTGTTGAAGTTCTGGCCGCTGAAGAAAAGCTGCTTGACATTGAAGAGAAGGTAATTGAAATCAATTACAGTTATAATCTGGCCAAAGCTAATTACCTGTTTAGTATTGGTGAGGGTCTCTAAGGGGGGCGACATGGGATGAACAAAAAAAGAGTAGCGTTAATTAGCGTAGCTCTGATAATAACCATTGGCACATTGACCGGTTTTATACTGAACCGTAATGTACATGCCGAAAACGGCCTGGTTGTGACGGGAACGCTGGAAGGCAAGGAAGTTGATATAAATTCCAAAATACCTGGTAGAATTGTGAAGCTTTATGTTTCCGAGGGGCAAAAGGTGAAAGCGGGCCAACTTATAGCGAAAATTTCTGATGAAGAACTGCTGGCCAAAAAAGCTCAGGCCCAGGCCCTGGTAGATGCCGCCAAAAGCCAGTTGGATCAGGCTAACCTGGCTGTCGAATTACAGCGGCAGGTAAACCAGACAAACGTGAACAAGGCCATGGGTGCCTATCAGGCCAGTGTTGCTCAGCTTAAGAAAGCCCGCAACGGGGCCAGGACTCAGGAAATAGCCCAGGCTCAGGCGAGTTATGACCTTTGGCTGAAAACTTCCCAACGGGTGCATAAGCTTTATGCCAAAGGAGCCGTGGCTGCGCAGAAGGTGGATGAAGTAGATACCCAGTTAAAGGTTGCCGAAGAAACCCTGAAGATGGCCAAGGAAGGGGCGAGAAAAGAGGATATTGAAGCTGCGGCCGCTATGGCGGAATCGGCAAAGGCCAGTCTGGAACAGGCCAATGCCGGTTTGTTGCAGACCAGCCTTGCGGAAATGAACGTTGCTGCGGCCAAGGCCAAATATGAACAGGCCCTGGCCGGATTAAAAGAAGTGGAGGCTTATTTAAAAGACACCGAAATCAAAGCTCCTGCAGCAGGGGAAGTATCGGTTATCTATGTGGAGAACGGAGAGTTAATTTCTACCGGTATGCCCATTGCCACCATAACTTCTGATGATAGCCTGTGGGTTGAAGTAAAGGTCAGGGAGACAGATTTGGACAAAGTTTCCCTGCACCAGAAAGTGGAGGTGGAATTACCCACCGGGACAACATATCCGGGAGAAGTGGCATGGATTAACCGGAAACCTGATTTTGCTGCCAAAAGGGCAACCGGTGAAAGGGATGACCGTGATATCCTTGCCTATGGCGTAAAAGTGGTAATTAAGGCTAAGGTCCGGGAGGCTGTAATTGGACAGTCGGTCCGGGTCAATTTTAGCCGGTAGGGGGCCTTGCCATGCTAAGAATTTTGTTGGAAGCGGCCGGAGAAGAATGGACGGGGCTTTTATCCAGAAAACGCGATTTATTGGTTCTTATAGGCGGCCCCATCTTATATCTGGTGCTGTTTGGTTTTCTTTACTGGCAAAATGT
The DNA here is from genome assembly GCF_059412445.1 of Thermincola sp. GK-1. NCBI lineage: Bacteria > Bacillati > Bacillota > Clostridia > Eubacteriales > Thermincolaceae > Thermincola > Thermincola sp. GK-1. Next base: position 12,458 of record NZ_JBSQAT010000021.1, on the reverse strand, counting down.
AGTTAACCATATTGATACGGTCATCTGGGACCAGGACAATACATCTTTAAGCCGGATGGTAACGGATAGCTTCCGTGATACCGACAGGTTTAACATTGTCGGGAACGTTGCCAGTCAGGAAGAATTAAGGGAGGCGCTGGATACGGGAAAGGCCAGGGCCGGTATAGTCATTCCCAGGGATTTCATGAAGGATGTGAAAAAGCAGCATACCTCTGAAATATTGGTATGCATAGACGGGACAAACATGATCATCTCCAACGCCGTGGTCAGTTCGGCGCTGGAGGTTGTCCAGACTCTTTCTGCCGGGGTCAGCATAAAAACCATTGAGGGTTCCGGGGTATTGCCGGAAAAAGCTCAAAAAACGGTACTGCCCATAAGTTTTCGGCCCCGGATATGGTATAATCCCACCTTTAGTTACTCTAATTTCCTCCTTTTTGGTTTATTGGGTACGGCTATCCAGCAAATATTGTTATTATTTACTTCGATAACTTTAACCAGGGAAAAAAACAATAGGCATTTGGCACACATGAATCTGGCTGAAACGGGCGCATATATTTTGGGGAAAAGTTTGCCGTACGTAGCGATTAATTATGCCAACTTGAATTTTATTCTGGCTCTTTTGATTTTTGGGTTTGGGTTGACTTTTAAAGGCAGTGTGTTATTGACTCTGCTTTTAGGCGCTGTATTTGTTACTGCCCTGGTGGCATTAGGGGTATTTTTATCCATTGTCTGCAAAAACGAGCTGGAAGCTACCCAAACGTCCATGTTAATTGCGGTACCTTCATTTTTGGTTTCCGGTTTTACCTGGCCTTTACAGGCTATGCCGTTACCTGTCATGATTTTAGCCCGCATTCTGCCCTTGACCTATTTTGTAAATGCTTTGCGGGATATAGCTTTAAAGGGAGTGGGTCTGGAGGTTATCGGGTCCAGTATTTTGTACCTGGCAGGCTTAATCGTAGTATTTTATCCCTTAAGTGTGGTTACCTTTAAACGCAGCTTATCAAAAAACATTGGCGCTCCATTGGCAGGCGAGACGTATACGGGCTAAATTTGTGCCTGTTCCTCATAGCCCATGAACGAATGGAAAAGGGTCCGCCTCTGAATTTCATTCTGGGAATACCCTGTTGAAAAATGTAAGGCCTTTTTCGGCCGGCGGCTGCAATGAGCACATTAAAAATTTCCTTTGGCGATAACAGCGGTCTATGACAGCATAGGGATAAAGGAACTCCCCATGCTGCCATTTTTTTTGCGCCGGATCGTAAAAGTAAATTGTAATAGCCCAGCATGTTTCGCCGCCTTTCGGAAACATTCACTGTTGGAAGTTCGTCCCAATGAGACGGTTGCATAACTGCGATGCTGGTTGCTATAATAATTCCTATCAGTAACCACCCAAATAATAAAAGAGCTGCTGACGGGTAATTCCCGTATGGAGCGGCAAGTTCAGTCCGTATGTTTTGTACCAACATAAATGTCAGAACAAGCGGGGTAACTGTTTTAACAGCATGATCCCACCAACGGCCGTTTGAAAAATAGGATATAATTTTTTGTATTACATTTTCGCATTGGTAAATAAATATAAATGTAGGATGGACAAAGTATTAGGAGGTGTGTCAATGTTTACTCATTTCTTGCTGCGCAGATCTATTTCTTTAACCATTATCATTGTATGCTTTTTCCTAGTGCCTGTGGCTGTGGCTTATGCTGATACTTCGCAGGTTATTACTTTTGGGGCAGACCTGAACAGCGAACAAAAGGCGCTGGTGGCCCGGAAATTCGGTGTTAATTTACAAGATACGGCAATTCCCCTGATAGAAGTAACCAATGCGGAAGAGCGGCGTTACCTGCAGGGGTTGGTTCCCAATAAGGTAATTGGTTCTCGGGCCATATCTTCAGCCATGGTAGAGGTATTACCGGCGGGTAGCGGAGTGACAGTGCAAACTCATAATATTACCTGGGTAACCACGGATATGTTTGAAAATGCCGTGGTTACCGCCAAAGTCAAGGACGCCAGGATAATTGCGGCAGCGCCTTTCCCGGTGTCAGGAACTGCTGCCCTTACCGGAATATTCAAGGCTTTTGAAACGGCTACAGGGCAAAAGCTTGACGAGGAATCCAAGAAGACTGCCAACGAAGAACTGGTCAGAACCGGAGAGTTGGGGGAAGCTATCGGCAAGGAAAAAGCAACTGAATTGATGTTAAAGGTAAAGGAGCGGGTCATCGCTGATAAAGTAACGGATCCGGAGCAGATAAAGCAAATAATCATCAATGTTGCCGGTGACTTAAATATTAACCTGACACCGGCCCAAATTGACCAGATCACTCAATTGATGCAAAAAATCAGCAAACTTGATTTGAATATCCGGGACATTTCTTCCCAGTTGCAGGACCTGAAGACAAAACTGGATGATGTGATAGCTCAAAACAAAGAAGTCAAGTCAATCCTGCAGCAAATCCTTGATGCTCTGAACGGGTTAATAGAAAAGATACGGGCTTGGTTTGGGTTATAAAAAAGGGAAGGTAAAACAACCGTTGCTCCGAGGTTACGCCTTCCTGCGGTTGCGGCTGCGGCAGGCTGTGTTTACGGCAGGAAAGGTGGGGTGCCCGGCTACCCGGGAGCTTTGTGCTGCAAAACCTGGCCAGGAAGTCCGCTAACCGCTATGGAGGTAAAACAACCGTTGCTCCGAGGCTACGGGCGGAGACAGTGTAAACTCCGTTCAGTTGAAATCACTGAACCCGGCCAAATCGTCATCCGTGACTCATGGCCGGGTTTCCGGCGTCCGTGCCGGAAACAGTGATTTCAAGCCTTCACTGTCGTTAACACTGTCTATCCGCCCTCCACCAAGTCGCAACTTATTGTTTTACCTCCATAGCGGTATCTTCTGTTTTCCTTAAAGCGACGGTTGTTTCACCGTACAACGCCTACCAGCAACAAGGAGGGGTGGGTGGGGTTCTCAGGCTACCGTTAAGGAGCGACTGCGCCCGCAAAACCGCAGCCAAGCAGGCAGGGAGTTCCCGCATGTTCGAAGATGGCGAAGGCCGCCGGGAAGTCCGGCACTCAAGTCAAGTTGAGTGGCTGGACGGGAGGCGGCCTGGCTTTTGAGAAATGCAACATGAGCCATCGAGTTCGGGAACGCTGCCTGCCTGGCCAGGTTTTGCAGCACCAAGCTCCTTGGTAGCGGAGAACCCCACCCACCCCTCCTTGGTTGAAGAAAGGCGTAGCCTTGGTGCAACAGTTGTTGCACCGGTACAGCGGCATCTGCAGGTCAACGGCTGTTTCACCGTGGCAGCAGTAGCCTTGAGAAGACAGCCTCACCTCACTTCACCAATATCAGTTGCTCATCGGTGCTAGGAAATGGTATAATGAGATATTATATATACAGACAAAATATCGGTAGGGGGTTTCACATTGATGGAAAGTGTTCGTGTCCGTTTTGCGCCAAGTCCCACAGGACCTTTACATATTGGCGGCGCCCGTTCGGCGCTTTTTAACTGGCTTCTGGCCAGAAAATATAACGGGACAATGATCGTCAGGATAGAAGATACAGACTTAGAAAGGTCCAGCCGGGAATCAGAAGAAAATATTCTTAAGGCCCTTGAATGGTTGGGCCTCGACTGGGATGAAGGCATAGGAAAAGGCGGCAGCAACGGGCCTTACCGGCAGACAGAAAGGCTTGACATCTACAGGGAATATGCTCAAAAGTTGCTTGCTGCAGGGCAAGCATATTATTGTTACTGCACGGAAGAAGAATTGGAGGCCGAGCGACAGGCGCTGCTGGCCAAGGGAGAGATGCCCCGTTACCTGGGCAAATGCCGGCATCTGACGGAAGAGGACCGGGCCCGCTATGAGGCGGAAGGTCGTAAACCCGTTATTCGTTTCCGGGTTCCCGAAAACGAAAATATTGTGGTGCGGGACTTGGTAAGAGGAAACGTAGTTTTTGAGAGCAATGGCATAGGGGACTACGTAATAGTAAAGTCTGACGGGATACCTACCTATAATTTTGCCGTAGTCCTTGATGATGCTCTGATGGGTATTACTCATGTGGTGAGGGGTGAAGAACACCTCTCCAATACGCCGCGGCAGTTAATGATTTATGATGCTTTGGGTTTACAGGCTCCCCAGTTTGCTCATGTTTCTCTTATCTTAGGCAAGGACAGGAGCAAGATGAGCAAACGGCACGGGGCTACGGCCATCGAACAATATGAGAAGCTGGGTTATCTACCGGAGGCGCTGGTCAATTTCCTGGTCCTCCTCGGATGGTCTCCCGAAGGTGAGGAAGAAATATTTTCTCTTGAGCAATTAGTAGAACAGTTTTCTCTGGACAGGGTGGCTAAAAACCCCGCCGTTTTCGACCTGGATAAACTGAATTGGTTGAATGGTTATTACATCAGGCAGAGCCCTGTGGAAAGGATTGCTGCTATGGCGCTGCCTTACCTGAAGGAGGCAGGTTATGTGTCGGACCAGGTAACGGCCGATTCTGAATGGCTAAAGATGGTAGTTGCTTCGGTGCAGGAATACCTGTCTTACGTGGCGGAAATTACTGAACATGTGAAGATATATTTTAATGAAGACTTTGATTTTGAATCGGAAGAGGCTAAAAACATATTGCTTGACAAGGATTTTCCCAGAGTGGCGGAGCTGTTTAAAGAAAAAATTACCGCATTGGAAGAATTGACTCCGGAGACCGCCAAACAGATGCTGAAGGCCTTGACAAAAGAACTAAAACTGGGCGGGAAAAAGGTGTATATGCCTCTCCGGGTAGCGCTTACGGGGCAGACCCATGGTCCGGAGTTATTTTATATCATACCCATATTAGGTAAGGAAAAAGCCCTGGCCCGCTTGGCCTCAAGCCAGGCCAAGTTGTAATTGACAAGCAACTTTTAAACTGTGTATAATCTAAAGTAAGCATTTGTAAAACTGCGTAGAGAGCAAAAAGGATTCATATCAAACCTAATAACTATGAAGGGGACAAGTAGTCTTGATACAGTTTACAGAGAGAGGTTTGCCATGGGCTGGAAGCAACCTTAGACTTCAGGTCAGGATGAATGCACCCCGGAGTTGCGCCGCCGAATTAAAGTAGGTTGTGCCGGCTGTGTCCGTTATCACGCATAGTGCAGCTTTATTTTTGGCTGCCCGAGTGGGGCCTTAGGCCCAAGCAGTGTGGAACCGCGGAAATCCTCCGTCTCTGTAGGGAATGGAGGGTTTTTTTATTACAATACTAATTTAGACTTTACAATTGGATGAAGGCAGGGAGGAAAAAATGTTTAGGCGTATAAGGAATGACATCAAAGTAATATTTGACCGGGATCCGGCGGCAAAAAGCCTGCTGGAGGTCATTTTATGTTATCCCGGCCTGCATGCCATTTTAATGCACAGGGTGGCTCATTACCTGTATAAGAAAGGGCTGGTGGTACTGCCACGGTTAATTTCCCAGTTTTCTCGCTGGCTGACGGGTATAGAAATACATCCGGGAGCCCAGATTGGCGATGGCTTTTTCATCGACCACGGTACAGGAGTGGTTATTGGAGAAACTACCATTATCGGCAACAATGTCACCATTTATCAGGGGGTTACCCTGGGAGGTACCGGAAAGGAAAAGGGTAAGCGCCATCCTACAATCGGCAACAATGTTGTGATCAGCGCCGGGGCAAAAGTTTTGGGGAACATCAAAATAGGGGATAACACCAAGATTGGGGCCGGTTCCGTTGTATTGCGGGATACTCCGCCGAATACTACGGTAGTCGGTGTGCCCGGAAAAGTAGTGGTACGCGAAGGTCTCAATATAGCCGATATGGACCTGGAATCCAAGATAGACCTGCACCATGACCAGTTACCGGACCCTGTTGCCGAAATGATGCTATGTATGCAGCGGAAAATAGCGCGCATGGAGCAAAGGATACATGAATTGGAGGAGGGGCAGAACAGGTATGACCATAAAGCTATATAATACCTGCACTAGGAAAAAGGAAGAATTCATCCCCAGGCAACCCGGGAAAGTAGATATGTATGTTTGCGGACCCACTACGTACAACCTTATTCATTTGGGTAATGCCAGACCTTTGATTGTTTTTGATACTGTCCGCCGGTACTTCGAGTATAAAGGTTACCAGGTTACCTATGTGCAGAACTTTACCGATATTGACGATAAAATAATTAACCGGGCTCGGGAGGAAAATACCGATCCTATAACCCTGGCCGCCAAATATATCAGAGAATATTTCAAAGATGCTGCGGCATTAGGTGTGCGGGAGGCTACCGTTCACCCCAGGGTCAGTGAGCATCTTGATGAGATTATTGAGATGATCCGGGGTATTATGAAAAACGGTTACGCTTACCAACTGGACGGAGACGTTTATTTTTCCGTGGAAAGTTTTAAAGGGTACGGCAAGCTTTCCGGCAGGTCCCTTGAGGATATGCAGGCCGGAGCGCGGGTGGATGTGGATACCAGGAAACGCCACCCAATGGACTTTGCCCTTTGGAAAGCGGCAAAACCGGGCGAACCGGCCTGGGACAGCCCCTGGGGAAAAGGCCGTCCCGGTTGGCACATCGAATGTTCAGCCATGGCCAATAAGTACCTGGGCATGGGGTTTGATATCCATGGCGGGGGCTTTGACCTGATTTTTCCACATCATGAAAATGAGATTGCCCAGGCGGAGGCCTATGCCGGCTGCGGCCCTTTTGCGCGTTACTGGATGCATAACGGTTTTATCACCGTCAACGAAGAAAAAATGTCCAAATCCCTGGGGAACTTTTTTACGGTCAGGGAGATTTTGGCCAAGTATGATCCGGAAGTTGTCAGGTTTTACATGCTTTCTACCCATTATCGGAGCCCTTTGGATTTTGACGATACCAAGCTGGAAATGAACAGGAAAAGCCTGAGCAGGCTGCACAATGCTCTCGATAATATTGAGAGTATACTGAAAACTAATAAATTCGGGGAAGTAGAAAACCCCGAATTGGAAAAGGCTCTAGCCGATTTGCTGAGAGCCCGGGAGAAAGCAGTAAGAGATTTCGAGGAAGCTATGGATGACGACTTTAATACTGCTTTAGCTATTGCTGTTTTATTTGATCTGGCCCGGGACAGCAATGCATTTATCCATGCCGCCACATCGGCAGGAGGCGACGCACTGCTTCAGGGGGTTAAAGGGGCCCTGCAACAGGTTTTTGATACTTTTATGAAACTTGGCCAGGTTCTGGGCTTATTTGAAAAAAGGGGAACCCAGGGCGATGCGGGCCTTGTTGACCGGTTGATGCAGATAATTCTCGACATCCGGAGCGAAGCCAGGGCCAGGAAGGATTGGGCCACCGCCGACGGAATCAGAAATAAATTAAATGAATTGGGTATAATCATTGAAGACAGCCCCCAGGGCGCTCGCTGGAAAAGAAAATAGGAGGGCTCAATGACAAAGGAATTAAAAACATCTCCGGGGCAAATGCCCGCCCTTGTTCTGGCTTATATAGGAGACGCCATCTATGAAGTATACGTAAGACAATATTTAATTAGTCGGGGATTAACCAAGGTCAGTGAACTGCACAAAAGGTCTGTTGCCTTCGTAAATGCAGCGACGCAGGCAAAGATAGTTCATGCTTTGGAAGGCAAGCTTGCTCCTGATGAAGTTGATGTGGTCAAACGGGGCAGAAACGCAAAGTCCGGTACCGTCCCCAAGAACATGGGAGTGATAGATTACCGGTACGGTACGGCTTTTGAGTCCCTTTTCGGTTATTTGTATTTGTGTGGAAAGACTAAGCGGCTGGAGGAGATTTTTGCTTTGGCTGTCAGGTTGGTTGAAGGGCAAGAATGTGAAAAAGAATTCTTAAACGATGGGGAGGGTTTTGATGAAGGTAAAGCTGATTAATTACACCCCTGATCCCGACAAAACCGTGGCGGCAGCGGCGCGCCTCTGTTATTCCCCGATAGGGGCCGAAGATCTACTTGATAATCTTACCGACCAGGAAGTGGCTAAATTTTTAAATATATTGGTTCGGATGGGGCATTGGTCGCCCATTGAGCATGTTACATTCACTTTTGCCATCGAGGGGGTCAGTCGGGCTCTTTCTCACCAGTTGGTAAGACACCGGATCGCGTCCTATTCCCAGCAATCTCAGCGCTACGTTAAATTTGAGGACTTTGCATATGTTATCCCGCCCAGTGTAAAGAATAATCTCGAGGCAGAAGCCATTTTTACCAGGACAATGAAAATTATTAATGAGGCATATAAGGAACTGGCCGATTTAGTACACCATGAAGATGCGCGGTATGTCCTGCCAAATGCCTGTGAAACAAAGCTGGTTGCCACATTAAATGCCCGATCCCTGTATAATTTTTTCCGGCACAGGTGTTGTGAGCGGGCACAGTGGGAAATACGGGAACTGGCCAACCTCATGCTGGCGGAAGTGCGTCGGGTAGCGCCCATTTTGTTTTCCAATGCAGGGCCCGATTGTATCACGCAAGGCATATGCCACGAGGGCAAGATGTCCTGCGGAAGGCTGGAGAAAATTAAAGCCGCTGAAAAAGAAAATTAGAGGTGCTTATTTTTGGACAATATAATCTATGGCAGAAACCCCGTTATAGAGGCATTGAAGGCTGAGAGACCCATAAACAAAATTCTGTTGCAGCATGGAACGACGAGAGCCGGTGACATTTTAAACCTTGCCCGGCAAAGAAAAATCCCTGTTCAGGAAGCGGACAAACGCAGCCTTGATAAGCTGGTGCAGGGCAACCACCAGGGGGTTATCGCCCTGGTTGCCATGAAAGCGTACGCAGATATTGACGATATACTGGAAACGGCCCAAAAAAACGGGGAAGATCCTTTTATATTGCTCCTGGATGAATTGGAAGATCCTCATAACCTTGGCGCCATAATAAGAACGGCGGACGCCGTCGGAATACACGGTGTGGTTATCCCCAGGAGACGAGCAGTGGGGATTACCCCTGCCGTGGTTAAAGCATCTGCCGGAGCCGTGGAGTACGTCTCTGTTTGCCGGGTAACGAACCTGGCCCAGACTATTGAATATTTAAAAGAGAAAGGCTGCTGGGTGGTTGGAGCTGATGCCGCTGCGCCACAGAATCTGTGGCAGGCCGATTTGCAGGGGCCTTTAGCTCTGGTTATTGGTAGCGAGGGAAAAGGTATCAGCAGGCTGGTAAGGGAAAAATGTGATTTTCTTGTGCGGCTGCCGATGCAGGGGAAAATCGGCTCCTTGAATGCTTCCGTGGCGGCCGCGGTGCTTTGTTATGAAGTTTTGCGCCAGAGGCAAATGGGAGAGCGGTAATGGAGGACATTTTGATCATTGATGGCTATAATATTATTCACGCCTGGCCGGAATTGGCAGGCCTGATGGATAAAGAACTGGAACATGCCAGGGATAAATTGATAGATATACTGGCTGAATACCGGGTCTTGAGAAATTGCCGCATAATAGTTGTCTTTGATGCTCATTTGGTAAAAGGCGGCTTGGGAGGCCGTGAGACCCGGAATAGCGTGGAAGTAATTTACAGCCAGGAGGGAGAAACGGCTGATTCAGTAATTGAAAGACTTGTATCTATGTACATCAAGGAAGGCAGGGTTGCAGTGGCCACTTCCGACTGGTCGCAGCAAAGCTTTATCTTCGGCAAAGGGGCTGCCCGTATGCCGGCGAGGGAATTGGTCGAAGAGGTAACCAGGTTGACGGCGGAGAAGAAAGAAAAACTTCAGGAAATGGTTCATTCAAATGATCAACGGTTAGGGACAAGGTTGAATGACGATATAAAAGCAGTCCTGGAAAAGATTAGGCGGCAGAAATGAAAATTAAAGAAAAAAGGTAGTAATTAAACTGTATTTTAATACTTAGAGCAGCAGTAATTTTTGCGGGGCAATGGGTTGACTATAGGGTAGTCATTAGGTATAATAAGTTATGTAAATTGGCTTGTCCCAACATACACAATCTCTGGCTAAATAATGGATGGACCATAATTTTTACTTGCCGACATTGTTTTAATATTTAGGAAATTATACTTTGAGGTAAAATTGTGGATAACGTCAAAGCATGATTTCCGGATATCAACAAAAGTTTCCTTGGGGTTTGGATAGAAACTTTTGTTCTTTTTTGAAAATTTACCTTTTAAATTAAATAACTGTTCCGATAGCTTCCTGTTATCATGTGTATTTACGCTTAAGTTTTCCATCGGAAATCCCGATAATAGATTGGAATTTCTGAAAATCTAGAGCGGAGGCGATGAGATGAGTTTAAGTGCTCAGAGAGAAGTATTTGATACCTTCGATGTAATGTTGGACGAAGATATCGTAGAGTTTGCCAAAGAAGGTGATGATGCCGCTCTAGAATATTTGATCAATAAGTACAAGAATTTTGTCAGGGCCAAAGCTCGCTCATACTTCTTAATCGGAGCAGACAGGGAAGATATCATTCAGGAAGGCATGATTGGACTCTACAAAGCCATCCGTGATTTCAAATCCGACAAGCTTTCATCATTCCGCGCTTTTGCTGAGTTATGTATTACCAGGCAGATCATTACTGCCATAAAAACAGCTACCCGGCAAAAGCACATTCCTTTAAATTCTTACGTTTCCTTAAACAAGCCTATTTATGACGAAGATTCCGATCGTACTCTGCTTGACGTTATTTCCGGTTCAAAGATAACAGACCCGGAAGAACTGATTATCAGCCGGGAAGAATTTGACGATATCGAGGAAAAAATGGGTGAAATTCTTAGTTCGTTAGAATGGAAAGTACTGATGTCTTACCTGGAAGGTAAATCATATCAGGAAATCGCCGTTGACTTGAAAAGGCATGTTAAGTCTATTGATAATGCCCTGCAGAGGGTAAAAAGGAAGTTGGAAAGATATTTGGAAAAAAGAGAAAACTAGTTTCTGCTAAAAGTACAAAAATTGGCACTGAAAAAGCTATTGACCTAACGGCAGAAACATTGTATAATGAACTTTGTCAGTCGTCGAAATGCCGACGTAGCTCAATTGGTAGAGCAGCTGACTTGTAATCAGCAGGTTGCGGGTTCGAGTCCCATCGTCGGCTCCATTTATTCCGGAGGGATGCCCGAGTTGGTCAAAGGGAGCAGACTGTAAATCTGCCGGCTCAGCCTTCGAAGGTTCGAATCCTTCTCCCTCCACCATTAAAAAGTTCAAATTAAAAATATTTGCATAAATTTAATGCCTAATGTATAATATAGACCTAGGCATAATGTCGCGGGGTGGAGCAGCTGGTAGCTCGTCGGGCTCATAACCCGAAGGTCGAAGGTTCAAATCCTTCCCCCGCAACCAAATATAAAGTTAATGAATTGGCGGATTAAGTTTTACCGCTAATTTTTTAAGCTAAATTTTAGATGGATAAATAAATACATGCCGCTATAGCTCAGTAGGTAGAGCGTATCCTTGGTAAGGATAAGGTCACCGGTTCAATCCCGGTTAGCGGCTCCACTTGAATGGCGGCGTAGCTCAGTTGGCTAGAGCATGCGGTTCATACCCGCAGTGTCCGGGGTTCGAATCCCTGCGCCGCCACCATTGTAGTTAATATAAGCCTTGTGGTAAAGCCACAAGGTTTTTTGTTCCCTGTTTTTTTCCATAGCCAAGGAAGGAATTTTTGAGGATACGTAGAATAAAAACAACTTAATAATCAAAATTTTCTACCATTAGAGTTAAACAAAACCAGGGAAATTACATAATTTAGCACCGTCCGGGTAAAAATGTTCTTTAGCTGGTTATTTGCTTGATTTTGGTATTTTGGCCTTGCCTGAAGGTAAAGGCTCATATAAAACTATAATAAAAAAATTAATCAGTTTTTAATCAAGGAGGAATAAGAGAATGGCAAAAGCAAAGTTTGAACGTACGAAACCCCACGTAAACGTTGGTACCATAGGTCACGTAGACCATGGCAAGACTACATTGACAGCGGCAATCACCACCATCCTGGCAACCCAGGGAAAAGCTGAAGTAAAGAAATACGATGAGATTGACAATGCGCCGGAAGAGAGGGAAAGAGGAATTACCATTAATACGGCGCACGTAGAGTACGAAACCGATGCCCGTCACTACGCGCACGTAGACTGTCCGGGCCACGCCGACTACGTAAAGAACATGATTACCGGAGCAGCCCAGATGGACGGGGCCATACTGGTAGTATCCGCAGCAGACGGTCCAATGCCCCAGACCCGGGAGCACATTCTGCTGGCCCGTCAGGTAGGGGTGCCTTACATTGTAGTATTTCTGAACAAGGCAGACATGGTAGATGACGATGAATTAATGGAATTAGTCGAGATGGAAGTACGGGAACTGTTAAGCGAATACGAATTTCCCGGGGATGAGATTCCGATTGTGGCCGGATCCGCATTAAAAGCCCTGGAGTGCGGCTGTGGACAGAGGGATTGCAAGTGGTGTGGGGCTATTTGGAAACTGATGGATGAAGTAGATAGTTACTTCCCGACACCGCAGCGTGATACCGACAAGCCGTTCCT
>NZ_JBSQAT010000020.1:0-40560 GCF_059412445.1 Thermincola sp. GK-1 | reverse complement strand
GGGCCACCTGCTGGGTGGCTTTGGTCGCTTCTTCTGCGTTGGATGCTAATTCTTCGCTGGTGGCAGCAACGGTCTGGGAAGCGCTGCTAATGCCATGAAGTAAATCTCTCAAAGTTGTGACCATAACCTTAAAAGAACCGGCTAAGTCTTTTATTTCATCTTTAGTTTGTACTTTGGGCACTTCTACGGTAAGATTGCCTTTGGCTACTTCTCCTGCAGCCATCGCCAGGGAATTGACAGGTTTGGAAATAGACCGGCTGAGAAAAAAGCCCAGTATAACACTGATAAGCAGCGCCCCTGCAGAAACAGCGAATACAGTTTTTATATGTCTGTTTATATCAGCTTCTGTTTTTTGGAGGGTTTCATTTACCAGTTCCGGGGTGTTTTGTGCAATACAAACGCTTGGCATGTTCCTCCGTTTCTGTACTTTTTACATACAGGGTGGCAAGGAGGGTATTGATAATAGTGTTGCGGCAACTTTTGCCGTACACCCCGAGGTTATGCTCAGTTTAAGGTTTCCTGAGTATTTGCTTTCACTTTTTATTTTAATCCTCTGGGCAACCACTTCTGCCGTCCTGGCATCGGTCCGGGGCAAAAGGATTAAAAATTCGTCCCCACCCCAGCGGGCAATGATGTCTTCTTTCCGGCAGCTCTCCTTTAATATCTTTGCCACTTTTTTTAAGAGCTTGTCCCCCTCTTCATGGCCAAAAACGTCATTCGCCAGTTTCAGTTCGTTAACGTCGGCCATGATCACCGCCAGGGGCAGTTCCGGGAGCTGTTCCAGCTTTTTTATCTGTTCCTCCATGAAGCGCCGGTTATAAAGGCCGGTCAGGGAATCATGGTAGCTTTAGTTCAGAATTTCTTTCTTTCATGCCCTCTCCTGCGTAACATCGCGGAAAACCATGACCACTCCGAAGGTTTGCCCTTTCTCGCCTCTTATGGGCGCAACGCTGTCGGCTATTGGTATCTTACGCCCGTCTTTGGTAATTAAAGCAATATGGTTGCCCGGGCCAATGATTTTTCCTGTTTTCAAAACTTTGGCTACAGGGTCTTCCACATTTTGGCCCGTTTCTTTACTGACCAGCTTGAAGACCCGGGCAAAGGGACTGCCTTTTGCTTCTTCTTCACTCCAGCCGTTATTTCCTTTGCCGCCCTGTTTAAGGCCGTTATCCTGCCTGTCCGGTCAGTGGTAACCACTCCGTCGCCAATGGAAAAGAGGATCTCCCCGTTTTTTAACTGGTGCGGGAAAACAAAATAGCTTCCACACACCGCCGATAGTTGGCTTCAACCTTTTCACCTATTTCTTTCCCTACCAGTTCAACAGGTGTTCTGTCTTTCAGTTCTGCCGGACTGAAACGGTTAATTGCCGGTGGGCAGCGTTATTCCTGATGTAGCAGAATTCACCGTTTTCTACCTTGACGTGGAACATGGTATCCTGGGTGCCGTTGAACACATTTCCCAGTTCTATACTCAATTACCTAATTCTCGTTTCCTTTTCCTCCAGGGTTTTTATCCGTTCCATTTCGGAAGTGATTTCCTGGAAAATAGTAATATAGCAGCTACATCAACGGAATTGGCTTTCTCGGTAAAAACCTTTTCAATGTTATCAAGCATTCTTGATATAAACTTATCTGCATCATTTATTTGCCTGTTGAACATCCTTACAAAGGCTTTCTTCAACTTTTCCTCATTCTCCGCCTTCATGCTGCAGCCTTCCCCCTTTTCATCCCGGTTCCTGCAAATCCACACATACTTTTTGTACTTCTCCCCCTGACCCCAGCGGATCCTTCTGAACCGCGAACCACATTCACCGCAAATAATCTTTCCTGAAAAGGCATATTTGTTGCTGTACCTGCCGTCCTTGACCACGCCGGGGTGTTCCAGGATACCGCCGGGCCTGGCTCCGTTGGCAAAGAACCACGCCCCGTATTCTTCGGTGGCCAAGGCAAGCCCTATTGCTTCCTTGGCCATGTGGATGGGGGAATAACCCTGAGAAAAAAGGTATGCGCAAAGCATCACCCCACTTTTTCGGGCATAGAAAAAGCACCTCCGAAGAAGTGCTAATAAATACAGGTTTATTGATTTTTGCCTTTTTATAGTTTTAGTATTTTTACTTGAACAATTTTGTCAAATCCATCTTTGCGTATATTATGCGATGGACTTCAACTATTTTCTCCTCTTCCCGAACAACGTAAAAAACAGCATAATTTTTCACAATCAACATTCGATAATCTTCTCCCAAAGGCTTTATAGGGCGGTATATCTTGTGTGCATAAGGAAAATCCCTCAACAGGGAGATAGAATACTCTAATGCCTCCAGCAGATCCATTGCCGCCTTTGGCGCATTTAACTGGTCGGATATATACAGGATAATGTCCGTTATATCCTGCTTGGCTATGGGAAGGAAAATGATTTCATACATTTCCGTCGTCTGCCTTTTCCTGTAAAGTTTGCCTCAAACTGTCGAAAACCTCTTTATGGGAAAAACGCTGATTGGTTTGTTTTGCTTGCAATTCCGCTTCCTTCAATTTGAAATACACTTCACTTTCAAATTGTAGCTTTTCGTAAGCTTCAAAGCTCATCACAACCATATCTCCATACCCATTTTTTGTAAGAAAAACAGGTTCGGAGGTTTCGTGGACAACCCTTGAAATCTCTGCGAAATTATTTCGCAAATCCGATACCGGCCTAATCTGTGGCATAGAATAACACCTCCACATTTTGCTTAGCATAATTTTATCATAATTATGCTAAATAATCAAGGCGCGCGTCTGAAGCTTGATAATAGTATCTCCAGCATATCATTTTACGCTTTGGATTAATTATTGTTTTCTGTTTCAGCAACAAATTGTGGTTGATCTGCGTCACCTGTAATTAGAACTGTCCCATATCAGCCCCGGTACATACCGTGGAGCTACCGACAAGTTAATATTTTCACCCGCTGTCAGGCCGTTTTCTGCCAAAATGCGGGAAACCGTGGTAAAAGCCAGGTCAGGTTTATTATTTTCCGCACTCAAATGAGCCAGAGTAACGGAATTAGTTTGTCCCGAAACAAGGGAAACTAAACTATGCCCCGCCACAATATTGGACAAGTGCCCCCTGTTGCCTAATATCCGTTTTTTCAGAGGCCAGGGATAAGACCCTCTTTGCAGCATATCGATGTCATGGTTGGCTTCCAGAATAAAATAATGAGATCCCCGGACTTTTTTCACGATTTCCGAGGTCATGCAGCCCGTATCCGTTATAATACTCGCCTTGGTATCCCCCTCGTAGAAAACATATCCGACGGGATCGGCTGCGTCGTGGGATGTGGAAAAAGTCTCGATTTTCAAAGAGTCAATTTCCAGGACATGGCCGGGCCTAAAACAACATACCTGCTGTTCCTGTATTTTGCCCAGGCTAAACTGCAAAGCCCGCCAGGTTTTTTCCGTCACATAGACAGGCAAATCATAACGTTGGGCCAAAACTCCAACACCTTTTATATGGTCGCTATGCTCATGAGTTATTAAAATAGCGGAAAGACTCTCACATAATTCCCCCATAGCCTGTATTTTTGCTTCCAAAGCCTTTCCACTCATTCCGGCATCAACAATCACGGACGTATTATCAGATTTGATAAATATTGAGTTTCCAGAACTCCCACTAGCCAAAGTACAAACCTTCATGAGGGCCCCTTTCCCTACTGTTCCGCATTTAAATTTACGATCAGCCTAACTTCAGTGTATAAACAGTAACCCGGTAATGCAGCCCGCTGTCTTCCACATTAAACCGACATTCTGCTACACCGAATTCTTCCTGCCCCAACCCGTAGATAAACTCCTGGGCGTCTTTACGGCCCGGGTCAGAAAGGATTATCCTTCCGCCCGGCTTTAACAGCCTGTAAAAAATACTCTTTAGATAAGGATATAATGTCGGTTCGTAAAGTATATCAGAACCAAGTATAATATCGAAATCCTCTGTTATCTCAAAACTACGCCAATCGGCCTGAATCCTTTTTATGTTCCCTACTTTGTTCAGTTTCGCATTAAAAGCGCAAAAATCAAGGGCTTCCGGAAATAAATCCGTCTGATACACAACCCCGTTTTTAGCGGCAGCAACTATGCCGGCCAATCCTAACCCCGCTCCCAGTTCCAGGATTTTTTGCCCTGTGAGGTCCGGCCCTTGCCATAAAAACCGGGCCATACCGATGGCGGCAGGCCATAAAACCGCCCAAAACGGAACATCATCGTTGGTTTTGACCAGATTCAAAAGAGAATCTATGTCTTTCACGGCCCTAACCTTAAAAAACCGGCCACCCACATCTATTTCCAGTATTTCTGTAGCCACCAAATATATTTCACTTCCTTAATTTAACACAATTGGATAAAATATTGCAAGCAGCAATACCGGCCCTGATGATGAACATTCTCTAAAAAATCAAGACCATAGTTATTATACCATGGCCTCACAACTTCCGACTGTATTTTATGTAATCGGACTAGACTTTGAATTTGGTTATCTTTTTCCTCAGCTCCTCAGCCGCTTCAGCCAGCCGCTGGGCATTCAATGTTACCTGTTCATTGGTATTCATCTGCTGCTGAGCGGCCGCGGAAACCTGTTGAACCGCCGATGACACTTGCTGGGCAATATTATTGATTTTATCTATGGCCTGAACAACCTGCGTGATGCCTGCTGATTGCTGTTGGGCCGCCGTCGAAATTTCCTGAACTATATCAACTGTATTTTCCACCGTCTCAACAATTTCCTTGAGAGCCTGTTGAGCGTCAGATGCTATAACTACTCCCTCTTCAACTTCTTTAGAACCAACAACCATGGCATTAACCGCCATGCTTGTTTCTGACTGGATCTCCTTAATCAGGTCGCCAATCTGCTGAGCAGCTTTACCGGAACCCTCGGCCAATTTTCTCACTTCATCTGCAACCACGGCAAAACCCCGGCCGTGTTCTCCTGCCCTAGCCGCCTCAATAGCGGCATTCAAAGCCAGTAGGTTAGTTTGATCGGCAATACTGGTAATCACGTTGACTATCTCGCCAATCTGTTCGGACCTTTCATTAAGGGTTTTTACCACCTGGGCCGATCTCTTCACGGTTTCAGAAATACTGTTCATTTTTAGCACAGCCCGTTCAACTTCATTAGCGCCCTTAATGGCCAACCGGGAGGCGTTTTGGGAAGCGCCGTGAGCATTTTGGGAACTTGCGGCAATCTGTTGTACGGCAGCCGATAAATCCCGCATGACCTGCAATGTTTCATTTAACTGATATGCTTGCCCTTGCGTACCACCCATTATTTGCTGTATGGCAGCAGAAATTTGCTGCAGAGCAGCGGTTGCTTCCTGAGTGGCATCATATACCTGCTGAGACTCGCAAGCCACATTATTGGCCGTTGACGCGCTCTGCTGAACAGTATCCCTTATGTCCTTAACCATCTTGTTGAAAGCGGTGGCCATTCGCCCAAAAACATCTTTGGTAGGAAAATATATTTCTCCGGTAAGGTCTCCTTCCGCCACTCTGTTAGTGGCCTGAAGAAATACCTGGAATATGCTTTTTAAAATCCTGGTCACCATATAGAGGATAAGAAGGCCGGAAATTACCCCAACGGGCATAACGCCTGTTACCAGTTGTTTTGTCTGTTCAGGAGTGGCCCCAAAATAGTGCATCAAAAAAAGAGTCCAAACCAAGGTGCCTCCGCCCGTAATAGCCACAAAAATAAGGCCTAAACGCACCATCGGCTTAATCCTGAAGCTTGGTCCTTTAGACATTATCCCACTTCCTTAGACAAAAATTGATAAAATTATAGTTCTGCCTTTATCCTCTTTTTTCCTGCCAGGGCGTTATAAAATGTTTATAAACTTTAATATTTTATAGCAGTTTTCACTCCCAGTGCATTTAATTTGTCATAAATCCCTTCGTAGCCTCTTTCTATATAATGGGTATTGCAAATTTCTGTTTCTCCTTCCGCCATCAAACCGGCAATTATCAATGCCGCCCCCGCCCTGAGGTCGGAAGCTTTAACTTTGGCTCCCTGCAGTTTTTCAACCCCCTGAATAATAGCAGTACGGCCTTCTACCTTTATTTTGGCGCCCATGCGTTTGAATTCATCGGCAACCTGCAGCCGGTTTTCAAAGATATTTTCCACAATTACACTGGTGCCTTTTACGGTGGTAAGCATAGCCATCACCTGCGACTGCATGTCCGTGGGGAACCCCGGATAGGGTAAGGTTTTAATGTCTATGGGCCGCAGTTTGCTCCGACGGCGCACTCGTACCTTTTCGTCTTCCTCCCTGATTTCTGCCCCTGCTTCCCTCAATTTTGCAATCAGGGGCTCGATATGGGTGGTAATCACACCATCGATAAGAAGGTCGCCGTCAGTAGCCACCGCAGCAACCATAAAGGTACCTGCCTCTATGCGGTCCGGAATGACGGAATAACGACCGCCTCGCAGCCGTTCCACCCCGTCGATACGAATAACGTCAGTTCCTGCTCCTCGCACCTTGGCGCCCAGGGAATTAAGGAAATTGGCCAAGTCGACAATTTCCGGTTCCTTGGCCACATTTTCAATGACCGTCTGGCCTTTTGCCAAAACAGCCGCCATCATTATGTTTTCCGTGGCACCCACGCTAGGGAAATCAAGGTAAATTTTGGCACCCTCTAAACGGTCGCATTTGCCTTTTATTACGCCGTGCTCAAGTTCAATCTCGGCACCCATGCCGGCCAATCCCTTGAAATGCAGGTCCATAGGCCGGCTACCGATATTACACCCTCCGGGCAAAGAAATCTCCACTCTCCCCTGCCTGGCCAGTAAGGGGCCCAACAGTAAATTAGAAGCCCGTAACTTCTTTACTAATTCGTATGGAGTCTGGTACCCAATATCACCGGGGACATGAATACGGATCGTATTCTTTTCGCACCAGTCGGCTTCCACACCCAGATTCTTAACGATGTCCAGCATTACATTTACATCACTGATGTTGGGAACATTGTCGATAATAACAGGTTCATCAGTTAATAGGGCAGCAGCAATAATAGCAAGAGCTGCATTCTTGGCCCCTGCTATTTTTACCTCGCCAACAAGCGGTGTCCCTCCCGAAATTATTAAGCTATCCACTCCGTTTTTGACCTCCTCAGATTGTCCACAGTCATACCTTATGTATATTCTCGATAAATGTAAATATTCCTGCCGGTCTTCCAACATAAAGACAGTTCTAAACCTTCCCGGTATAGAACTGTTCGGATTACCGCGGTATTTTTGCTGGCAACATTTTTACTGTATTTCATCACAAGTGAGGTTATTTTCAATTTCCCCGACTCCGGGCACCTGGGATACTATCCGTTCAACTGCCTCAGCCTGTCCGGGGTTTTTTACATAACCGGAAAGCCTTACTTTGTTGTTCTCTGTTTCCAACCGGATTGTCCCCGGGTTAACTACAGTATTGTGCGCTAACGCTGTTTCAATATTATTGACCAATGTAGCTTCATCTCTCACTAAATCAGTGGCGCCGATTTTCAAATGGTTTACCACGTTTTTTACACCGTAAACTTTTGCCGCCGATTCCAGTGCACTATTGGCTTGCGCCAGAGACGCAACATTACCTTCCAGGTACACGACACCATCATGAACACCTATTTCTATGTCATGCAGGTCAAGCATGGGATGCCTCCTAAAGCGTTCCTCGACGGCCGTATAAATCTGGGCATCAGTCACCGGCCTGTCCATGGCGACAGTTAAGCTGTTGTCTACTCCCGTTACTCCGGAAACCTTGCGGGCTAATTCTCCGGCCATCCATTTTTCAGCCAGAACATCAACCACTCCATGCAGCGTTACGGCGCCATTGGCAACATCAATATTAATATCTGCCGTCTTAGACAATCCCGCAGCTTCCAATTGGTCCACTATATCATTTTTGATTTGCTCGTCTTTCGTCATCAAAAACCCCCTCCTTCAAAGATGGTAATAATAGTCTGCCCAGAAGTTAACAAATTAGACCAAAAAAGCCCAAAATCCAAGAGTGGATTTTAGGCTTAATTCGACTTTAACCAGTCTGCAAATTCACTTTGAAATTCATCGAGGTTCATATCCAAAGCATGTTCAAAGCTTTGATTGATGGTTTCTCCCATGGAGAGCCTGACTAATATTTCCCACAGCTTACTCTCACCGTGTTTTTCTACAATATAACGGACCGCTTCATAGGATTGGCGGTATGCCAAGGACTGGTCGGCTAAAACATCAAATTGTCTGTCCATCACATTTAACGGATACAACTCTTTCCCTGAGATAGGCTGCCTGTATTCTTCCTCTACATCCCCAACAATTTTAAATTCCTGATATAAAGCTATCCCTTCCGTAAGCCAGCGCGGATAATTTCCCCTGGTAATGTAATCAACTACCAAATGAGTGAATTCGTGCGCCATCGGACCCCTTGTTTCAAAAACGGCCTTCATGTCTTCAGGGGTATCCGCTTCAATCCATTGCTTGGGCGACAGCACTCTGATTACGCCTGCCCAATAAACACCCATGGCGCTTTCATCAGCATCCCAGCCAAAACTTTTGCTTAAGGATTCCCTGGTCGGGTATACAACGATAAGCACTTTATCCTTTGGGGCATAGGCAAAATCCCTTCTGATAGGAATATATGCATTTTCGGCAGCATCCAAAACCAACCGGGCTATATCCCGGTCGGCACTTTGATACCTGACAATAAAATGCTCTCCCTCATTTTGGTTCCAGGAACGGGTTTTCCACATCATCTGAGCTTTGCTGAGCTCCCTGAATATGCTGTAAATATAGGTTTTCGACAGCATGGGAGCCCGCACGGACACTATAACAAACAAAATAAAGAGGGCCAACACCAACTGTACCGTCTTTTTTAACAGAAAATTGGTACCAAGAAAGGTTGCATCGAGGAAACTCACTAGCCCTCCCCCCTCTCTGGCAAGTTCTCTCCAAAAACAAACAACAAATCAATAATGTTTATAAACCCAAATTCTCCTCTAATACAAATTATACAATTTTGCCGGCAGGGTACCTACCGGAAATAATCGCCATAAAGCCAAAAAAGGGGCCAAATGTTTCCTTGGGGAAATACCATTTGACCCTCATAAGACTATCGTTGCGCCTATTTATTTTTGGGGCCGGATATAGCCTCAAAGTACTGCTTGATCAGGTTTTGCGCATCCTGGTACCTTGGGTCACCGGTTTTTATTTTCTGTAGCTCTTTGATGGCATCCATATACTGTTTCTTGCCGTCTCCAAGATAAATAGCATAATTAAAACGGGCCTGTGTAAAATTAGGGTCTATTTTCAAGGCCTGCCTTACTAATTCAATAGCCTTGTCCGTGTTACCGGTATAAAAATAAGCTGTGGCCAGGTCCCCTAAAACCAGTTTATTTTGGGGAGTCTCTTTCAGGGCTTTTTCATATTCGACAATAGCATCTTTAAAAAGTTTTTGGGCGCCTTCCACATCATTCTTTGTCAGCAGTTTATCCATGGCTTGGGAAAAATAAGCGTTACCCTTAGCCTCGCTACTGCCATTATTGGCAACGGCAGTACCACTCGAATAAGAGCCGGAACTAAAAGCCCAAAAACCAATAGATACAGACCCCAACAAGCCTATGGAAATCATGGCGACCAAAACATAAAGGACAATTTTGTTAGGCCTTTTCTTATTCATAAAAGCCATATATAAATAACCTCCCCTAAATTTTTTCTCATTTCTTACACGCAACTTATTATAACACAGCCCTTGGTCTAAAAAAAGGTATAATCTAAGCCAAACTTACCAACCTTTAGGTATATTCGGGCATGTCCAAAAGATAATAAGAGGAAGCTTATTTTTTAAGCTTCCCCATTATCAGCATTTTCCTTAATTGTTCTCTCTACTTCAGGTAAGGTAAAGGATTACGGAAACTGCCGCCCACCATTACCTCGAAGTGCAGGTGAGATCCTGTGCTTCTACCCGTGGAACCGACTTCACCAATTAATTGTCCGCGGGACACATACTCGCCCGGAGAAACCTCTATTTTAGAAAGGTGAGCATATTTTGTTCTTAGCCCATTGCCATGATCAATGGTAACCTGTTTGCCGTAAGCGCCGTCCCAACCTGTCGAAACCACCCTTCCGTCTTCTGCCGCACCTACCGGCTGTCCTGTATAACCGTCAATATCCAACCCTGTATGCATGCTCCCCCACCTGCTTCCGAAGGGGGAAGTAATGCGGCCGCCGGTAGGCCATGCCAAACGACCGCTGCCGCCCCTGCTCGCCACAACCAGCCTGGCTCCTCTTACAACTATTTGGTCTTTGGCCGGTTTAATAACTTTTTGGTTTAATACGGTACGGTTCTCCACGGTTCCATTAGCCAAAACCAGCTTGTAAGTAACTTCGCGGCTACCGTTTTCCCCTTTTTGGTTAATTTTTTGTCTTCCTTTCCACATACTTTTATCGGCTATTACTTTCACGTTATAGGGGATAGTCTCTTTAACAGTAGCTTTCGCCTCTACTACAACGGTTAACAGAGGTTCTTCCTTAACAAGTTTTATTTCCTGGCCCAAATCAAGCCTTTCGCCCTTAATTTCCGGGTTAGCAGCCTTCAAATCAGCCACATGGGTATCATATTTACGAGCAATGGTCCATAATGAGTCGCCGCTTTGCACTATGTGTACCCTGGCCTTTTCTTTACCATGCATAAGTTTTTCCACTGCCTGGTCCACGGTAACTACATCTGCCAGCGAAGCAGGAATTTCGGAAATTTCTACTTTTTCCCGGAATCCTACGGATAAAGTTTGCATATTATTTATATTGGCAGTAAATCTTTTCTTAATGGTATCGAGGACTTTATTTGCCTCTGCCCGGCTTGCCAGAATAGCCACCGTTTTCCCATTTACTTTTAAACCTGTCGCCACCCCGACAAAGGTCAGTTTTTTATCCAGTATTGGTTTTAACGCACCTATATCGGCAATCAGGTATCTTTTTGCTTCCGTATCAACAAAGTTTACTTTTTCTTTTATAATTAACTTTTGCTTCCACTGGTGGGCCTTTTCTTTCTTCAGTTGCTCCAGTACTTTTTGGGCTGCCCTCTTATCCGAAACCAAGGCTACCTGTTTTCCATCTACCTTTACTGCCACCGCCTTTTCAGTAGAGTAAGCTACGGATACACCGGTAATAACGGCCAAACACAAAACTGTGGTCAAAACTACTACTGCCTTTTTCCACTTACCATTTGAACCGCCCAAATTTATCCGGCTCCAAATATTTGTTAAAGTATTACTGCAGGTTTTTCTCAAAAACTTTACCGCGGTAAACAGGGAAATTTTTTCTTTCAGAAAAGACCGGAAAGGAAATCTTACGGAAGGACTTTTTTTGGCTAAAACTGTTTGTCTCGGTGCCATAATATGTTGTTTTCTTTGACTGTGTTTACTAAAATATTCCTTGGTTTTCTGCAAACGTAATTTTTTTCGGGAAGATTTAAATAGCGAAGTAAACTTTAAATCGGTTTTAATTAGCGATGAAAAAAAGGTTCCATTCTTGGCTGCCAAGCTCCCAAAAATCGACCTGGCTTTGTCAGTTATCGACTTCATCAGGCGCTCCTTTCTCACTGCCGGTACCTTTTTTGATAAAAAAAGACTCGTTTCGCACGCAGTCGCAGTTGATTATTTTATTGTATTGTACGATTACCGTTAACATTATAGCACAGGAAACATTTTCCCGTAAACCCTTAATTTTCGACAAAGCCCATCGCCGTAGTGCTTCGCAAATATACCCCATGTAGGTAGGCACCCCCGGTGCTAAAGGTTTTGTATGTTCCTCGCTTAAAAAATTATCAGAAAATTACAAAAACGCATTTATTTTAATAATTTTTAAGCCCCAAACCCGCTTAAAACAAACTAGCCCTTTCCAACCAAAACGGAAAGGGTTTTTTAATGGCAAAAGTTAAATATATTAATATCTCGCTATTGACGCGTGGGATCAAATTTATTAATATAAAAATGAACATTATTCATTTATGGATTGCATTCATTATTAATAACTTTTTTATGCCCTCAAAAAACGTTCCCGGGAAGAAAGGGGTGAAAAGAATGGCCGCAAGACCTAACCGGCGGGAAAAGAAAAAAATGCTGGCCAGGCAAAAAATTATGGACGCAGCTCTGCAACTTTTTGTGGACAATGGGCTAAAAGAAACATCCATAGCAGAAATTATGGAAGCAGCCGATTTGGGGACCGGGACCTTTTATAACTATTTTCGGTCAAAGGAAGATGTGTTGGAACAATATATTCATGAAAAAATAGCTGATGCCAGGACAGCTATTGAAAAAACAGCAACCCAACCCGTACCGGCTTCATCAAAACTGGCCGAAATTCTGATTCTTGTCAGCGAAACATTCCAAAAGAATTCCTATTTAACATATTTTTTTCTTCAATTGCAAAAATCGAATCCCACTTTACAGGCCCCGGTCGGACACGGAATGGTCTTCAGGGAAATTCTCCTGAAAGTGATCCGGGAGGGACAAAGTTCAGGTGAATTCAAAAATGATATCCCTCCCGAAATAATCCTCGAGCTGATTCACGGTGTTTTATGGTCATCTCTGACCGGAGCCAATCAAGGTAATGATCTCACCAATAATATCCGGCTCAAACTTGACCTGCTTTTGCACGGTATATTAAACAAAAAGGGGTAATGTATATGCGTTTGAATTTGGAACAAAATCTAAGCAGGTATCCGCTGGCGGCAAAATTATACCGTCAACTTACATTGCGTAAAGCAGTTCAGTTTGCCGTAGCCTTCATCATGCTTTATGCAGCCTGGGAATTTTACCACTTTGTTGAGTATATCAGAGGCAGCGGCCTGGGGCCGGCCCCCCATCGCCCCCCCGTGGCCGAAGGATTTTTGCCTATAGCAGCAGTTTTAGCTTTTAAAGCTCTATTTGCCCTGAAAGAAATTGACCCCATACACCCAGCCGGACTAATGATTTTTATTGCTACACTTATCACAGCATGGGTTTTCAGGCGGGCTCTCTGCTCCTGGATTTGTCCTATAGGTACCTTGTCTGAAACTTTGGGGCAACTGGGCCGTAAACTGATTGGCCGTAATTTAAACGTTCCAAAGTGGCTTGACCGCTTATTGCTTGGTATCAAATACCTGTTATTCTTTTATGTCGTGAAAATGATACTCCTGATTCCCACCGATGAAGCCGTAGCTTTCATGAAAATACCTTATTATGCTGTTTCCGATATAAAAATGTTTGATATGTTCATGAATTTGGGCGTCAAAGCCCTGAGCATAATTCTGGTTCTCGCTGTTCTCTCCGTGCTGATTAAATCTTTCTGGTGCCGGTACTTGTGTCCTTATGGAGCCCTGCTCGGTGTTCTCGGCTTCCTCAGCCCCATATTTTTAACTATTAACCATGATACTTGCCATAACTGCGGCGCCTGTAACCGTGTATGCCCAAACAGGGTAGATGTACAGGGGAAAAAGCGCCTGGTGGCATCCACTGAATGTACGGGCTGCACCTCCTGTGTATCGGCCTGTCCACAAAAAGGAACTTTGCAGTTTAAATTGTTCGGTTTATTACCCATCAGCCCGCTGGTATTTTCACTTGGGTTTTTAAGCCTCTTCTTCGGCATTATTCTTTGGGCCAAACTTACAGGGCACTGGGAAACCAACCTGACCATCGAAAATTACCGGGCTATTGACCAGATGATGTCCGGCGGTTTCGGCGGCATGTAAATTAAGGCGCTCCCAAGGGAGCGCCAGTTCATTTTTACCACCAAAACCAGAAAAACGGGAAGAAGAATGGGAAGAAAAACCTGAAACGCCAAGGCCAAAACAGTTGTGCCGAAATATTGGGTTCGGCGTAATTTTCCGGGTTGGCGCCAGCTTGTATTTCAGTATCTGTGGCTGCTTCAGCAGAATAGATGTCCGGATGCCAGCCAGGCATATAACCGGGCATTCCCGGATACATACCGGGCATATAACCGGGCATATATCCATAGTATGGCATTGGACAGCCACCTATAGGTGGATAAAAGGGATAAGTTACTCCGGGGTAATGACTGTATCCGCACATGCTGATTACTCCTTTCAGTACTCAAGTTTCATCTTATAATATGAATCTGCTAAATAGACGGATACATTTTTTTGTTATGTTAGTGAATTAATTGCGACCTAATACAGACCCCCATCTCAAACCTTTGGGGTAATGATTTTTTAGCAGGCCGTTGACTAATTTACCCCATCCCAGCGGAAACCCATCAACAGTCACTATCGCCCATCCCTGCTCTCCCCCCTGTATTATGAGGGATTCTCCTTTTAGGTAACGGTAGACATCTTCGTTGTCCGCCCTTAAGTTAACGGTACGTTTCCATTCACCGGCATGCAGGCCCAAAGCCAACGCATGAGATGGCTCGAATCTTCCTCTTTTTACCGTCCCCAAGTGCCAGCCGGCACGGCTTATTTTTAGTCGGCTCAGCTCCGGCAACCGGTCAAATACAGCATATAACTGGTCGCCAAACATAAGATAAGGACCTTCCGGCACAATATTTAAGGTCTCCCGGCAAAAAGTCGCAAATAACTTTTGTACTTCCGGTGAAACCTCGTTGATTTTGTCGACCCCTGACTTTCGGCCGGGCCATAGCTTTTGTTCGGCCCTTAGTATCTGGCCCGCCCCGGCATCGCCTTTTTTCCGCAGCCGGGCCACAAAATGTCCCTCCCCTTGTACTTTATGGGGCCAAATCCGCACCGTACCTGCTAAGGTCCCCGGCGCAAGCCAATCATTTTCGACCGGGCATATTTCAAAGTCATTATGTGCCTGTAAAAAACTGTTTACCTGTTCTTCGTTTTCCTCTGGAGAAAAAGTGCAGGTCGAATATACCAAAACGCCTCCCGGTTTAAGCATTGACGCCGCCTGTGCCAATAAATTTTTTTGCATGGCGGCACAGCGCTGCGATTTCCCTTCCGACCAATCCAGGCAAGCCTCAGGAAGCTTGCGGAACATCCCTTCCCCGGAACAGGGCGCGTCAACAAGAATTTTATCGAAATAGGCAGGCATACGCTCCGCCAATTTTTCCGGTGTTTCATTAGTGACCAGGATGTTCCTGGCCCCCCACCGTTCTAGATTTTCGGCAAGGGCTTTCACCCGGTTGGCATTAATTTCATTAGCAACCAACAGTCCTGTATGGCCCAGGTAGCTGTAAATATGAGTAGATTTACCGCCCGGAGCGGCGCATAAATCCAATATCCGTTCCCCTGGTTGGGGCTGTAATATTTCGACGACGGCCATAGCGCTCGGCTCCTGAATATAATAAAGACCGGCGGCATGGTAAGGATGTTTTCCCGGCCGGTCGTCGGGGCTATAATAAAATCCCAGCCTGCACCACGGAACAGGGCGCAAAGAAAAGGGTACGCGGCTGACCAGACTGTCCCGGGAAATTTTCAGCGGATTTACCCTGATTCCCCGGGCAGCTTCCTGCCCGTAACTTTCACAAAATAAATTAAACTCCTCCTCACCCAGTAACAATTTCATTTTCTCAATGAACTTTGCAGGCAATTCAGGCATGGGATTCAGTCCTTTAATTCATTGCTTTTTTCCAGGTTTTCCATGGCAACAGAAAGCATTAGTTTTATCCTGTTTAGCTGGTTTACTTCACTTGCCCCGGGATCGTAATCGATGGGGGCAATGTTAGCCAGCGGATAAGCCCTGCGCAGTTCCCTGATCATACCCTTACCGGTAATATGGTTCGGCAGACAGGCAAAAGGCTGCAGGCAGACAATATTGTTCACCCCACTATGGATAAGTTCTACCATCTCGCCTGTCAGGAACCAGCCTTCACCCGTCTGGTTAGCCAGGGACAAGTGCCGCTCCGCCAACCTGGCTATCTCCTCAATCGGTTTTGGGGGTTCGAAACGTTTACTTGTGGCCAAGGCCTTCCGCATATGCTTCCTGTAAGCTTCCATTACTTTAATGGAAATACTTCCGGAAATCATCTTTTTAAAACTCCCCGATAACTGCTCATACTTTATCTTGTTGTCAAAAGCGCTGTACATCAGGAAGTCAGTCAGGTCAGGCACAACGGCCTCTGCTCCCTCAGCTTCCAGCAGCTCGACAATATTATTATTCGCGGTAGGATGAAATTTAACAAGGATTTCACCTACTACCCCCACCCTGGGTTTACTCATGTTTTCGTGAATTTCCAGATTATCAAAATCTTTAACAATTCTATAAATATTTTCTTTAAATTCTTTTCTACCGCCTTTTCGCAAATGTTCCTGGCACTTATCTACCCAGTATTCATATAGCTTGTTGGCCGAGCCGGGTACCTTTTCATAAGGCCGTACCCTGTACAGTACCCTCATTAACAGGTCGCCGTAGACCAGTCCCATCATCAGGTCATTAAACATTGAAATAGTTACTTTGAACCCAGGTTGCTTTTCCAGGCCCGAAGCATTCAGTGAGATTACAGGTACATGGCCCATTCCGGCATCTCTTAATGCTTTCCGGATAAAAGCAATGTAATTGGTGGCCCGGCATCCTCCGCCTGTTTGAGTGATTATGACCGAGGTGTTCTTTAAATCGTAATCACCTGAATTTAAGGCCTTCATTAACTGGCCTACAACTATAATTGCCGGATAACAGGCATCATTATGGACGTATTTTAAACCTTCGTCGATAGCAGTCTTGTCAACTGATGGCAGGACCACTATTTTGTAGCCCGCCTTTTCAAAACCGGTTCTCAAAAACTGAAAATGGATCGGCGACATCTGGGGGGCCAGAATAGTATGTGTTTTTTTCATTTCTTCAGTGAATATGACTTTACCGGGATTTTCATATAATTTCCGCGGTACAAAGTTCCTCTTATCCCTCTCTTTTATGGCTGCAATCAGAGAACGGACACGTATTCTTGCCGCCCCCAGGTTGTTTATTTCATCTATCTTCAACACTGTATAAATCTTACCGTATGACTCCAGTATTTCTTTCACCTGGTCCGTAGTTACAGCATCCAGGCCGCAGCCGAAGGAATTCAACTGAATTAGCTCCAGATTCCTCTGGCGGGCCACGAAACTGGCTGCCGCATACAACCTGGAATGATAAACCCACTGGTCTACAACCCGCAAGGGCCTTTCCACTTCAGCCAGGTGCCTGATGGAGTCCTCCGACAGCACGGCAAAACCGAAGGACTTAACCATCTCCGGTATACCGTGGTTGATTTCGGGGTCAATATGATAAGGCCTTCCCACCAGGACAATGCCTTTAATGTTGTTGGCTTCTATGTATTTAATGGTTTCTTCTCCTTTTTTCCGTACATCCTCCTTATACCTGGCCAGTTCGGCATAAGCTTTATCTAAAGCCCTGGCAATCTCTTTTTTAGGAATACCCTCAGGGGCAAGTTCTTCCGTCAAGCGTTTAACCATTCTTTTCGGCATATCCAGCGGCAGGAATGGATGGTAAAAAATGACATTATTTTGCTTCAGAATATCCATATTGGCGTTAATAGTTTCAGGGTAGGATGTAACTATCGGACAGTTATATTTATTGTCGGCATTTTCATCTTCTTTGATATTATATGGTATACAGGGGTAAAAAATCTTTTTTACGCCTTTATTAATCAGGTCCGTAATATGCCCATGCACCAGTTTTGCCGGATAGCAGGTAGATTCCGATGGAATGGTTTCCATGCCCAGCTCATATATTTTCTTTGATGAGCGACCGGAAATCACCACTCTATAGCCAAGCTCCGTGAAGAAGGTAAACCAGAAGGGGTAGTCTTCATACATATTCAACACCCTGGGCAATCCTATAACGCCCCTGGTCGCTTCTTTTTTCGATAAGGGTTTATAGCTGAATAATCTTTTATACTTATACTCGTATAGATTGGGGACTTCATTGGCGACCTTTTCCTTGCCCGCTCCCCTTTCACACCGGTTACCCGAGACAAATTCCGTCCCGTTGGAAAAAGTCTTAACAGTAATCAGGCAATTATTTCCACATAAACCACAACGTTTGAAAGATGTTGCCGTGGAAAAGTTATTCAGTTCTTCTCCTTGCAACAGGCTTGAAGTATGTCCCTCCACGTAACGCTCCCTGGCAATCAGAGCCGCGCCAAAAGCTCCCATTAGACCGGCAATGTCCGGGCGGACCACCGGTCTTTTGATTATTTTCTCCATGGCCCGGAGCGCCGCATCGTTATAAAAGGTTCCACCCTGCACAACAATTTTTTCTCCCAGGTCATCGGCGCTCCTCAACCTGATGACCTTAAACAGGGCGTTCTTAATAACAGAAGTGGATATACCCGCAGAAATATCGCCAACATCAGCGCCTTCCTTCTGGGCCTGTTTTACTTTGGAATTCATAAACACAGTGCAACGGGTACCCAGATCAACAGGTTTCTTAGCTGTTAAGCCCAGCCGGGCAAATTCCTTTACATCCATATTTAACGAATTGGCAAAGGTTTCTATGAAAGACCCGCAGCCGGAAGAACAGGCCTCGTTTAACATGACCGAATCAATGACTCCATCGCGGACCACCAAACTTTTCATGTCCTGACCGCCGATATCCAGAACAAAATCCACCCCTGGCAGGAAGAAATCAGCGGCTTTATAGTGGGCCACCGTTTCTATCTCTCCGATATCTACCTTTAAAGCGGCTTTTATCAGGTGTTCACCATACCCGGTGACAGCAGAGTTAACTATCCTTGTCCTGCTGTTCATCTTGCTGTATAAAGTTTTTAAAGCTTCCACGGTAGACTCCAGCGGGCTGCCCATATTGCTCCCGTAATGGGAATATAACAGATTGCCGGCTTCATCTATCAAAGCAATTTTCGTAGTCGTGGAACCGGCATCGATACCCAAATAGGCATTACCTTCATAGGTCTCCAGCTCAACCCTTTTTACCTTATGCCGGGCGTGCCTTTCGCTAAATTCTCTGTATTCTTCTTCATTGGCAAACAATGGCTCCAGGTTTTCGCTGTCTTCATTGTTTAAGCTGTAAATCCTGGGCGCCCGTTCATAAAAACACTCAAAGGGTATCGGCGTTTCCTCCCGGGAAGACAGAGCTGCTCCCAGGGCCACAAAAAACTGGGAATCATCGGGGAAAATGACACTCTCATCGGCCAACCTGAGGGTTTCTATGAAACGCTTCCTGAGTTCGGACATGAAATGAAGCGGGCCGCCTAAAAAAGCCACATTACCGCTAATCGGCCTCCCCTGCGCCAATCCGCTGATGGTCTGGTTGACCACAGCCTGCAGAACCGATGCAGCAATGTCCTCCTTAGCCGCCCCTTCGTTTAGCAGGGGTTGGATATCAGTCTTGGCAAACACTCCGCACCTGGAAGCAATAGGGTAAATGTTTTTATGCTTTTTAGCCAGCTCATTTAGCCCTATGGGGTCAGTCTGCAGCAGAGCAGCCATCTGGTCAATAAAAGCTCCCGTACCGCCGGCACAGGTCCCGTTCATCCTTTGCTCGATTGAATCTCCAAAATATGTAATCTTGGCGTCCTCACCGCCAAGCTCTATGGCTACATCAGTATTGGGAATTTTCCTTCTGACAGCATTGACACAAGCAATAACCTCCTGGATAAAAGGCACATCCAACCTTTGGGATATACTGAAACCTCCAGAGCCCGTAACCATTACAGTCAACAGGTTTCTCTCCATAATTTTTTTGGCGTCCTCAAGCATGGCAAAAACTGTATTTTTTATGTCGGATAAATGCCGTAAATATTTTTTGTAAACGATATTATCGTCCTGGTCCAAGATAACCATTTTTACCGTGGTCGAGCCCACATCGACCCCAACATGCAAAACCTTGTTCATTTTTGTCCTCCATTGTGCGTCAAAAGTATCTATCCCACTTAATCTGAAACAACCGTATATTAAACCGTCCGGAAAAGTTAAACGGTAATCCCTTTGGCAAAGGCCCTGACATAACTGGCAACGCAGGTCTCTAAACCAATATTTCCAATTAAATCGCCATTGACCAAAAAAGTCATAAAAAGACCAAAGTTAGCAGCCAAAAAGTTAACAGCCAGAATCTCAGGATTTTCTTTGATAACTCCCTTTTCCTGCATCTTAGCCAGATACTCTATAAGTAATTTCTTCAATTCGCCGGAAAACTTCAATAAAGGCGCATCAAAGGTAGAAGTTAAATCATCGTTTTTAAACTCCATCAAAATTATCTGCCGGTTCTTCAACAGGGTATCCTGGTAACAGTAGCTTATTTTAAGTAAATCCTTTTCCAAATCCCATTCCAGATTGTTCTCGAAGAAAGACTTGAATTGGGGGGAAAATATGAAAGTTTCAAAGGCTTTTTCGAAGAGGTTCCTTTTGTTCAAAAAATGGCGGAAAACTGTCATTTCACTGACGCCCGCTTCTCTGGCAATTTCTTTGGTCGTAACGGAATCGTATCCCTTTTGGGAAAAAAGAATTATTGACGCGTTTAGTATTTTATCTGCAGTTAAGCTGCTCATATATTTTCCTCCACAGTAATACCTTTGTCCAGTGTATATCTCATTATATACATATTGTTAAAGACATTGTTACATGACGGCAACCTTATATGGTCGGATTATACCAATACAAAAAATGTTAGCACCCGCTAACAGCATTTTATCACTAATTTTTGACAACTTCAATCACCTTTCCGCTTTGTTTTCACCATATTTCTTTCGCTAAATCATAGCCGGTATCTCTTGGTGCACCACGCAGCGAAAGAAAATTTTTCCGGCATGCCCTTGGGCTATACTTTCTTACTCACTAAAAAAGACCTGCCGGTTATACAGGTTTTACGGTTGAAGGGGAATAATTATGTCATTGTCGGCCGGTTCCAAATCTGTTCCCAGTGAGAGAAGGGCCTCGCCAAGCATGCCTAAAAGAGGGCTTTCCGATGCTACCAGCCTTTGAATTACCGGCAACAACTCTTCGTCAAGAACCTCGTCCCCCTGGTAGTGCGCTACCATAATCGTGGCCAACAGGTCGCCGAGGGTCATGAATGGAGAAACTTTCTGCCTCACGATAAGAGCAGCCTGCTCCACCGCTTCTTCTTCAGTCAAACCCTGGCCCATAATAATACGGGCTAAAAAGTGCGGCGCCAAATCACGCAAACCGTCTGTCAAATATTTTTTGGCATAAACCGGGAATTTCAGACTTCCTGTATCGTAGTCAATTTCTTCAATTCTCGATGTCTTTATTCTTAATTTATTATCGGGCGTCCATTCGATGGTCCTGTACGGGTTAGGATAAGTCACCAGAGAACCGGTTTCAACGTCATAGATATATTTATTGCCAATCTGCTTGGCAGTAATATCCTGGGCATGAAAATGCCCGGTAAAGACTGCCGCCATACCGGCATCAGCCAAATCTACAGCTATTCTGTCGGCATCCTTAATCACATATTGAGCAAAAAACCGGCGCTGCACACTAAAGTGGTCCATTAAACCATGATGCATCATGCCCAAAACAATTTTCCCCTGCGCCTTGGCTTTTTTTATCTGCCCGATAATCCAATTCAGTGTAGCCCCAGAAAAAGCGCCTTCCGTTTTGGGCCGCCCAACAGTGTGGTTACGGTCATATATCGCCGAATCCATGACGATAAGCCTTAACCCTTGAACAGGCTCCACCACATAACTCAACGAATTGGTATCAACGGCAAGAGCCTCTGCATAGCCAAAATCTTTGTAAATCTCTTTAAACTGCTCAGGCGAAACATTTTCAACCGGGATTACCTGCGCGCCTTCAAATTTAAAGGCATGGGGGTTGTTAATATCATGGTTGCCATTAATGACATAAACTTTCCTGCCGCTGTCTTCCAGTTTTTTTAAATATGATGCAACCTTCAGGTGATTAACAAGTTCCCCGTCTTTGGTCAGGTCCCCCGAAATAAGCACGATACCGGCGTCACTGGCTTTAATCTGATTAATAGTTTTTCGCAAAATGGCATTACTTTCCGCCAACAGTTTCCGGTCCCCGGCCAGATACTCTTCGAAAGCAGCGCCTGTAGTACCAAGTTCCGGGGTATAATAATGGGGGTCGGAAAAAATAATTATCTTTTTATAATTCAATTTGTGGCGCTGCTGTTCCCTTGCACAGCCAAACCGTCCCCAAATTGTATTGTTTGGCCCCCGGGTAGCCCCCACCGGTTTTACCGACCCGGCAGGAGAAATTATCCCTAAGCCCATTACCAGAACCAGGAACAACCCTATCAGCCAACGCGGTTTAAATATGAACACAATTAATTTCACCGGGCCCAAACCCTCCTTAATGTAAAAGGCTGGGTTCTGTAGTTTGGCAACTTTTTGATGCATTTTACCGCTGCTGGACTATCTTTCCAACTTGTTGTATAATTTTATCCACTGCATCCTATGTTAGGAAAAAGCATATTATAACGGGGTAAAGATTGGAAAAGGAGTCAGGATATGAGATTACCTCCTGCATTTTTAACCAAAATGGAACAGCAACTGGGCAGCAATGTTGCGCGCTTTTTGCAAAGCTACACCGAACCCCGCACAGCCGGGTTGCGCGCCAACACCCTAAAGATTTCACCGGAAGCTCTACAGGAACTACTTCCTTTTTTACAGGAACGGGTCTCCTGGTGCAGGGACGGTTTCTATTACAACGAGGAAGAAGTTAGACCGGCAAAACTGCCCCACTATTACGCAGGTCTTTACTACATCCAGGAACCAAGCGCCATGCTCCCGGCCGAACTGTTACAGGTTCAACCGGGTGAGCGGGTGCTGGACTTATGCGCAGCGCCAGGCGGGAAATCTCTGCAACTTGCGGCCCATTTAGGAAAGGCGGGGCTTCTTGTAGTCAATGACCCCCATCCCCAACGAGCCAAGGTATTGTTAAAAAACATAGAACGGTATGGCGCGACAAATGCTGTTGTTTTGAGTGAGACTCCCCAGCGGCTGGCCCATATCTTCGCAGATTTTTTTGATAAAATTTTGGTAGATGCTCCGTGCTCCGGCGAGGGTATGTTCCGCAAAGAACCGGAAATGGCCAAAAACTGGAGTGAAGCAGAGGTGGCCAAATATGCCAAGTGGCAGGCCGCCATTTTAGAGCATATTCCTCAAATGCTCCGACCAGGCGGCGAAGTGGTTTACTCCACCTGCACCTTTTCCCGGGAGGAAAACGAACAGCAGGTACTCCGGTTCCTGGGCGCTTTTCCTGATTTTGAACTGTTGGAAATGCGCCGACTGTGGCCTCATGAAGTTAGAGGCGAGGGGCATTTTGCCGCAAAAATAAAAAACCTGTCTTTACAGGCAGAAAAAAAGGAATGTTTAATGGACAAAAACGGTCTCTGGCGACAGCAGGAAAAAAATGGCCTTACGCCGGAGGCAAAGCAAGCCCTGGCAGAATTCTCACTGCAGGTTTGGCAGGCTGCCGAAGGTTGGCAGGCATGGCTGCCTGAGGGTGGCATGGTGATAGAACGGGCCGGCCATATTCTTTGGGAAAGCTTATGCTTGCCGCCTTTGCGCGGCTTGAAGGTGCTTCGCTCCGGTTGGCTTCTGGGCACAATCCAAAAAGGGCGATTTCGCCCCAGCCCGGCCTTTGCCCTGGGCCTGCCCCCGGAGGCAGTCCATTCGGCAATCCAGCGGTTGGATTTATCATCTCACAACGCCGATGACAACTCTGTAGCCCTTCGCTATTTGCGCGGGGAGACCATCCAACGTGAGGGAAAAGTATGGGCCAAGGGCTGGCATTTGGTATCTCTGGACGGTTTTGTACTGGGGTGGGCAAAGGGAGCAGGAAATTGGTTAAAAAATGAGTTTCCCCCCGGCTGGCGTCGCATAGACGGAGAAGAAAGGTAAGGTGAAATCAATGGCGGAAAAAGAACGGCAGCGCCTGGACAAAGTGTTGGCCCATATGGGATTGGGCACACGCAAAGAAGCTAAAAAGTTGATTAAAGAGAGAAAAGTAGAGGTCAACGGGGAATTGGCCCAGGACCCGGGATTACATGTCCGGCCCGGTCAGGACCGCATTGTGGTAAATGGCAAACCCGTAGAATACCGGCAGTTTGTCTATTTAATGTTAAACAAACCGCAGGGTGTCCTGTCCGCCACTGGGGACGAGTCTGGTCAAGTGGTGGTTGACCTGCTGTCACCCAATTACCAATCCTTTCATCCATTCCCCGTAGGGCGGTTGGACAAAGATACAGAGGGCTTGCTTTTACTTACCAATGACGGTCACCTGGCCCACCGGCTCCTGTCACCGAAAAAACATGTGCCGAAAACCTATTATGCCATAGTTAGCGGAATGATTACACAAGAGGACGTGGAAATGTTTCGTCAGGGGGTAGTTTTAGACGATGGCTACCGCACTTTACCCGGCTGCCTGAAAATTCTCCGGTCCGGACCCGAATCGGAGGTTGAACTGGCTATCTACGAAGGAAAATATCACCAGGTTAAGCGTATGTTTCAGGCAGTGGGCAAAACAGTAACCTATCTGAAGCGGATTGCCATGGGCCCCCTGACGCTGGATAATACTCTAAAACCGGGGGAGTACCGCGAATTGACGGAAGAAGAAATTACCTCCCTGCGGGAACACCCCGGAGACACCGGTTAAGCTGTTATTTAGCAACTGAAGGCCGAAAATCACCCTTTGGGCCAATACCGGTTGCTGTGCCCAAATCTTGTCTGATAGTATTGAAAAATAATATTTTGTCCTAGAAAGTTCGGCACTTAACCGGAGGTAGTATGACTGCAGGCAAAGTTTACTTTTTATCAAAAGTAGAATTATTTGCACATTTAAGTCCACAGGATTTGGCAGAGCTTGCCAGGGACTTTGAATGGGCAAAATTTGACAAGTACTCGGATATCGTACTCCAGGGCGAGAAAAACTTTAAATTTTATGTCCTCGCCGAGGGCAAGGCAGAGGTGTTGATTAATAATCAGCAGGATCCATTGAAAGTTAATTCTTTCGGCCCTGGCGACATTTTCGGCGAGATATCCCTTTTTACCGGAAATCCTCCTCCCGTTACCATACGGTGCACAGAAAACTGCAAAGTCCTGGTAATGAATCGGGATAACTTTGCCCGTATGCTAACACGCTGGCCAAAACTTTATGAAAAGTTCCTGGAAAAACTTTCTCATCACCTGATGCAGGCCAATATGAGCATGTGGGAGACCCGCTACAAGGAACTTTTACGCGCCGGTCTCCTGGCAAATCAATTACAATATAAATTTTACGGCTTATGGGGAAGCAGAAAGACTACCAGAGAAGTCGAAAGTAAACTGGCTGAATTTTCCAGGAACGGTGGTAATTTGTTGGTTTTAGGCGAACGGGGAACAGGCCGACAGATGTTCGCCTGGTATTTACATAAACAACAGTTTGGTGAATCAGCTCCTTTTATCGTTATTGACGGGGTTCATTTTGACCGGTATTGGGGGGAAATACTTTACCATAAGGCAAAAGAAGGTAACCAATGCCCTAAAATCACCATAGACAGCCTGTTAGATATTGTCAAAGGCGGTACCTTGTTTATCAGAGACATAAACATGATTTCCGCCAGGAATCAGGTGCAGTTAGCCAGGGCCATCCGCCGCACGGAAACAGCCTGCCGTATTATTGGCAGCATCAATGTAGGCTCTGACCAGATACCGACAGATTTGGCCACACCGTTAACAAAATGTTTTGATCTCAGATATGAGATTACTCCTTTGCGGGAGCGAAAACGGGATATCCCCGTTATTGCCCAGGGTATTCTAAATAAACTGGCGCAACAAAACAACCGGAAAACACCCGTATTGGACCCACAGGCCAACAAGCTTCTCCTTTCCCATGACTTCCGTCAGGGGAACGTTACAGAACTGATTCAGGTCATAGAAAGAGCCTTCCTTTTGGCGGATGACGAAATTATCGGCCTTGAACACCTTTTCTTTGGCCAAACCCCCAAAAAGCTGGATGAAAGTATTGACCTTCTTACATGGGCATGGGTTAAAAAACTCATAATAAATAAAAAATTTCCGGTACAAATTCAAAAAGTTTCCTTCCTATTTTTCAGCTTTATCACCTTCTGTTTAATTTGGGGTCCCAAAACAAAGTTGACCGGAATTCTGTCCAGTATCATCTGGGGATTGTGGTGGCCGGCTTTGGCCATATTCTCGCCATTATTCGGCCGGATATGGTGTTGTATTTGCCCCTTCTCCGGCCTTTTTGAACTGGTTCAAAAATACGTTCATTTCAACCGCACTATCCCCAATTTTCTGAAAAAGTATGATTACGCGCTGGTAACTTTTTTGTTCCTACTAATAGTTTGGGTAGAAACAGTGGCCAACATTCGCTCTAGCCCCGTTTATACAGGACTGCTGTTTATTTGCATTATGGCGCTCGCCGGTATCATCGGCATCATTTTTGTCCGGCACACATGGTGCCGTCACCTGTGCCCGCTCGGCGGATTTGTCGGTATGGCATCAATAGGCGCTATGCTTGAAGTCAGAGCCGATCCAAATATATGTTTAAGCAAATGTTCCACTTATGAATGTTACCGTGGTAAAGATAACTCACCAGGCTGTCCGGTACTTCGGTATGCGCCTTTTATCGATAATAACCTGGACTGTAAACTGTGCTTACGCTGCATCCACAACTGCCCCAACGGTTCAGCCAAACTCAATTTGCGTTTTCCCGGCAAGGAAGTATGGCACCTGACCAGGATTAATCAGGGTTATGTAATTTTCATCGGAACAGCCCTGGCCATCCTGGTACCTATGCTTTATTTTCAACAGTTACAAAAGTTTTTGCCTTTTTCAACGTGGCAGGTAGCGTTTACTTTATCATACTGGCTGACTGCACTGATATCAGCCGTTGCAATCCGGTTGATAGCCCGTCCATTCCGCAATAAAACGGCTTCCCGCCGCATCAAACTGGTTTTTGCACTGGTTCCTATGGTATTGGCCGGCCATATTATTTATCAACTTTCCTACCTCCCAGGTATCACGGCCGTCAATCTTGGTGTAATCCTGGAGCCGCCCGGGAGCTATGGCCACATGTTTACAGTTCCGGCTTTGACCCTGCTTCGGTTTATTTCCGCCGCTATCGGAATAACTTTAACCGGATTTACAATTACCATGGTATTGGTACGCACCAGCAAGGAGACTTGAGATGTTCCATGGCTAACAGTGTACAGTTAAGCGGGGCCACAGAAGTTCCCTTCATGGGGCTACCGGCCCATTGCAATACTTTGCATCATTTGCTGTTCAGTAACTCCCTTGCTGTTTCCGGGGAAAAACCTTCAACATACTGAGATACATCCTTCAACCGGGTTTCGGGTGGAACATTTTCCGGAATCCCCAGCTTCTTGTATAAAACATCTTGACTCAGGCCCGTCCCTTTGGCCACATCAGCAAGGGTCATAGACCCCCGGATTTCCTCCACGTTGACAATTGACCCTTCTGCTACAGGAGCAGGTAAAGTCTTGTAGAAGCCAGTTGCCTGTGCGACCAGGATACCTCCGAAGAAAATTCCCATTACCAGACCAATGACTGCAAGGGCGGGTATTTCCTTTTTGCCCTGCTTTATAGCGATGGCGCCATTTTGGGGGCACACATTGACGCATTCCTGGCAGTTGATGCATTCAGCGGTGGTAACAGTGGTTTCCTTTTCCACATCAATATTCACGGGACAGCTCTTGCTGCACAATCGGCAGTGAATACATTTGGCTTCGTTCCTTTCCACTTTATTGGGGCTTAATTTCCCCAATATTCCGTAGAAGGCTCCGGCAGGACAAAGGTATTTGCAGAAGAATCTATCATAAACAAAGGAACCTATCACAGTTACAACCAGCAATATAAGACCGATAAAATATTCTTCAGCTAACTCGGTAAAACCTGCCGAAAGGTGCGCGTATGCGGCATAGGGGTCATAGGGTGACATCCAA
Source organism: Thermincola sp. GK-1 (assembly GCF_059412445.1). Lineage (NCBI taxonomy): Bacteria > Bacillati > Bacillota > Clostridia > Eubacteriales > Thermincolaceae > Thermincola > Thermincola sp. GK-1. The sequence continues at coordinate 12,706 of NZ_JBSQAT010000020.1, read as the reverse complement.
AGCGTACCGGTAATCCATGCGCCCAGGAGCGTAATGAGCAGGACAAGGTATTTCAGATACCGCAGTGGTATATCAATTCTGTCGGGCATAGTGTATCTTTTCCCCAGTACTTTCTGCCCCAACTTAGCAAAAAACTCCTGTAAGGCGCCAAAAGGGCAGAGCAAACCGCAGAAGCTCCTGCGGAAAAGAAGAGTGATGATTAAGCTCAATACCAGCAGCACCATGGTGCCCGAAAATATTTTCTTGACAAAACTGCCTGAAAACATAAGGCTGTAGAGGGTTTCAAGACCGCCATAAGAACACAGGGCATGGATGGAAGCAGCCTTTTCCGGTCCACTCTGCTGGTGGAGGAAAGCAGCAACCGTAATATATACCAGTATGGCTGCCAGCAGTCCCCAGCGCAGATACCGCAATCCTTTGTTTGTCATATTGACGTAACCTCCTTGTAATGTTTTCGTAAGCTAATTATATATTTCATATATGGCAGAATTGTGACAAAAACCGGAAGTAATTGAGAACACTACAAGGAGATTTTGCTTAAAGAATACCTCTAAAAATAAGGGCAGAAACATTATATTGATGTTTCTGCCTTTATTTATGGAAAGACATTAAAGTTTTTTAAGCGGGTTCATTTTTTAAATAAGTTGCGAGTCCGTCATTGTAAAAAATAACACTTCTATGATGGTTCATCAAATTAATCAATTGGCTAAAACAATCGTCTTTTATAGTTTCAAAAATATAAGGACAGATTCCTACAACCGGAAGTTTTCTAATGACATCCTCCAATGAACTTTCAAAGTCAACCAAGTTTGGAAAGTGTCCCCCGCATGACAACAGGTGAGGAGAACCTGAACCCCACATGGTTTTGTAGCCCAATTCAAGAGTTTTTCTTGCCTCATCTGACCATATTTGAATCGGTCCGTTTTTTCCCGAACGATTGTACTGGTGGGTTAAGTCGACAATAGTAAGAGAATTTTTTCCTTCAAGCTCTTCAATAGGCAATCCTCTTAAGGATAGTTCCTGTCTAACGTCATCAGGATGCTGCCACCAGCATCCCTTAAACAATCTAGATCCTCTCGACAACCCCTTTTTAAAAAACTCTGCCTCAAGATTATACAGATTATTTGTGTTGCGGGTAACTGCCATCACATGATCGTGTTGAGGATGAATGTTATCCAGCAAACTCTGGTCTTTGATAATGACGGTATTGGTCTCGCTAAGCTTGAGTTCCAGGGTCTCTCGTCTTATGCGCCATTCTTTCCCGATTTTAACACCGGGCAGTTTTCCGGCTCGCAACCATCTATAGATTGTATTGGGGGTTGTTCTTAAAATGTCTGCTACTTCGTCTACTGTTAGCAGTTCCTCATTCATGTTAACCGCCTTCTCCTACTTTTTTATATTTTCATTAAAATGATATCACAGCGTATTGAACATATCAAGTAAAGTATAGGCTTTTAAAACGTTTATTATACAATGTTATACAATAAAAATTAATATTATACAATAAAATATATTGACATACAATATAGTGCGTTTTATAATGAGGCCAGATACAAATTTGTTTTCAAAAATATGACTACATTGTACAGGAGCTCTCTGGCACCGCCAATTTCTATCTGATTTAAGGAGTTGTTCCTTTTGATAAATCAGATTATTAAACGGGTCTGTGACATTATCAGAAGGGCAAAACCAGGTTATTTAATGGTCGCCACGTTAGGAACGTTTCTCGGGATTTCTCCAATAGCTTATTTGGGCTATCAATATGAAGCAGCACTTCTTTTCCCGTCTCTAGCCAGTTCTGCCATAGTATTATTTGCGTCTCCGGTTTCGATGACAAAAGTTAAATGTATTGTGGGTGGGCAACTGTTATCTGCTTTAGCTGGTGTCACCGTATACCAGCTTCTGGGATCGAATTGGTGGAGTGTCTCTATTAGCGTTGCCTTGGCAATGGTTTTAATGAATATTACTAACACATTACATCCTCCTGGTGGTGCAACGGCTTTTGTGGCAGTTATTTCCAAACAAAACTATGCATTTGTTCTTAAACCTGTCTTTCTTGGATTAGGAATCCTAATTTTGTCGGCTTTGGTTGTACAGTATTTCGCGTTGGTAAAAGATACTAAGCAATCTGATAAAATCAAGTCTTCCAATCATCCTTAAACTTTAGGTTCTGCCAATAGGAGGAAGTTTTCGGTAGAAAAACTTGGTTGCTTGATTGCTGATATCAAGAGAAATGGTTTCTGCGCAGACTTTCTCCATGATTTTTTACTTAAAAAAATGTTATCTAAAAGAAGGAGGAATTGAAGTTGGCAAATTTTCACGTACTGAAGATAGGTGACACTATAATAGGTGGGCCAATGGGATCGAATACCGGCTTAGCGGTAGGGAGCATTTTTTATGACAAACATTCTCTTGTTTCTGACCCATTTGCCGGCGAATTTGACGAAAATCGCGCGACAGAATTGGTGGACCGTGTAAATAAACTCAGTAAAAGATACGGTGTGCAAATGGCATTTGACATCATTGCCGCTTCACCCGAAGCCATGGAACGCTTTTTAGAATTTGTTAGTGTGCGTACAACCCTTCCTTTATTTATAAATGCTTCTGAGGCCGAGGCCCGTATGGCTGGCCTTGAGGCTGCCGCTAAACTGGGAATTCTAAATCGGGTAATTTATGCTTCGCTGAATGAGGATACAGAAGACGAAGAGTTGGAATTACTCTGCCGGCAACGCCCCGCCGCTGTCATGATACTTGCCAGTGATGTAAGCAACCCAACACCCGAGGGAAGTTGTGAGATGATCGAGAACTATTATCAGCCGATGTTAAAGGAGATTGGAGTAGAAGCCCCTATTGTGGACTTAGGCACGATGGATCCACCCTCAATTGGTCTGAATATTCGGCAAATTCAGGCTGTTCGTGAACGTTTTGGCTATCCTGCCGGTTGTGCCTTCTCTAACTGTTTTCCACAATGGACCAGTGTCAGTCAACTAGGCCAGGAATGGGTAAATCTATCTTTGGCAACAGCACTTGTTGCTTGTCGTGCAGCAGGTGCAGATTACTTGCACTATGGCATCATTGAAAAAGCAGCAGTGGCAGCCCATGTTTCTGCGACTGCCGAAGTGTTTTATGGCTTTGCGGCTCAGGAATTGGATGGTCATAAACTGCCTGAAGGACACGCTTTGTGGAATATGTTCAAACTGTAGGTGAAATAAAACGATGAATCTTCGGTCAAGATTAGCATCCATTATTTCCGGAAAACAATCAGGCTTGCCACTGATTGATATTGGAACTACGTCTCTCACTGGTATCCGGAACAATGTACTTCCCCATAAGGCAAAAGACAAAGCAGCTCATCCTGTATACGGAACAGTACCTTTGGAGCCGCTGGATTGTATCCGGCTAGGATCTGATTTTGTCCGTAGTGGTTTGTTATTTGACTTCCCCGCAATAACAGATGATAGCTTTATTGATGCCTATGGCGTTAAATGGATACAGGATGGAAGTGCTTTTTTTCCTGTCAGCCACCCTCTAGAAACAGCGGCGCTCAGCGATATTGTGCGTTATCCCAAAATCCAATGGCATCAGAAGATACAACCCATTGAATCTAATATTGCAAATAACTACCTTATAATCGCAGATGCGCCTTGCCCCGGTCTCCTAAATCTATGCTTCATGCTGCGCAGTACCTGGCAGTTTATGGAAGATATTGCAGATAATTGGCAAATTGCTACAGCGCTACTCGAATGGTCCGCAGAAACTATAGTAGATGCCTATAAATATATGTTGAGCTCACTTCCTTATGAACCAGATATAATCATTTATGCCGATGATTTGGGCCACCAGGATGGCATGTTTTTTTCTCCGATGGATTTTCGCAAATATATTCGACCCTTTATGCATTCATTGCTGACCAGACTCAGACAGTTAACCTCTGCCGCAATTTGCTTTCACAGTTGTGGAGCCATTCGACCAATTCTGAAGGATGTAGTTGAGCTCGGTATCAAGATATTTAATCTGGATACTAAAGCTAAGGGGATGAGTGTTCAGGAAATAAGGCAAGAGCTTCCACCTCATGTTGTACTGCATGGGTCAAACGACCTTTGTGCTTTGGGTAGGTCCGTAGCGAATCGGGATAGGGCCGGAATCGCCCGATTAATCACTGAATTGGCCAAAAGTTCACCGGTTATTGCCGCGCCCTTGGATAACTTGTTATCTACAGAAGAAGTACTTGCAACTATATATGGAGCTGCATTTATCCGAAATTTGTCCGACGATGATTTTGAAAAAATCCGTAACATTGGGCCGGTACGGAGCATCATCGAAGAGGCAATAGAAAAAACCTTATCAAAAGAACTACCTGCCGTATAACATAGGGTGACTTTTTTACCGTCAATGTACAACAAAAGTATTTATTATTCTGGCAATAAGGTGGTGAGAAACGGGATAACGAATTCATTGGAAAAGGACCATATCTACGCTTAAACTAACAAATTAAGGGAGTGAATCAATATGTCCAAGATGACCAGCCGAGAACGAGTTTTTGCGGCAGTTACTATGCAAGAGCTGCCGGACCAGTTACCCGTAAACCCGTTGTTGATGACACGGGGCATTCGCGAGGGGGGCGTTAGAGTTGATCAGGTCCTGCTCGATGGTGAGGCCATGGCCAAAGCCAAAATCAAAGCCCATCAAAAATTCGGCGGAGACGTGGTGGTTGCCGGGACCGACTTGTTTACCCCGGTAGAGAATCTGGGTGCTGTATTAGAATACCTGCCTTATGCACAACCCTCACTAGTTGAACATCCCGCACCTACAAAAGAAGCTTTTTACCGTCTAAAAGATAACTACCTAAAGAATGGCTTTAATCCGGAAAAAGGCCGCTTGAGAGCAATTCAAGAAGAAATAAGAACCTTAATCAGGGAAGGCTGGAAAGATACCCACGCGCTGGCTACCCCCGTTGGCGGTCCGATTACTACCGCCCAGTTAGTTACCGGTACCGACAATTTTTTCACTTATTTGGCTGAAGATCCGGATTTCGCTAAAGAGGTTATAGAATTATCCCTTGACGTGGTTAAAAATGTCTGCCGAATGATGTTTGAAGCTGGTGTTGATGTCTGCAATATTCTTGACCCATTCTGCTCCAGTGACATTTTACCGCCGGAAATGTATAGAGAGTTTGGCTTGCCCTACCAGCAGAGGTTATTCGCTTATATTAAGGAAATTGGCGGTATCGGGTTCACTCATACATGTACCTTTACCCAACCCATCTGGTCCGACATTGCCAATAGCGGCACCTTTAACTTTAACGGCGATATGTACCCTGGAGCAGACCATGCCAAGCGAGCTATCGGAGACAAAATTTCACTGATGGGGACGGTCAGCCCCTACTCAACATTAGTCCATGGCACCCCCGAGGATGTTGCCAGGGAAGTCAAGAAATTGGCTGTTGAAGTTGGGTATAACGGCGGATTTGTCTGCATGCCCGGTTGTGACATTGACTGGACTGTTCCGGAGGAAAACATGCGCGCGTTGATTGATACCTGTGCATCGATCAAGTACCCGATAGACATCGAAGCCCTTGGTGACCTGAGCAACGTTTATTTGGCGGGCCACCCCAAACACCCGGGTATGCGCAAAATATCAACGGATAACGATCAAATGGTCAGAATGGGCATTCAAAAGAAGGCAAATAAAACTCCGGAAGAAGAGGTTTATTCAAATCTGGCGGATGCGATTTTGGAATACGACGGTGATAAAGTCGTTGAGTGGACCAAAAAAGGTCTGGAACTCGGGTTAACCCCGCAGCAGATTATATTTGACGGTTTATCCCTTGGTATGAAAATGGTCGGCGACTTGTATGAGCGTAACGAACGTTTCATCACCGATATGATTAAATCTGCCAAGACTATGGAAAAGGCTATGGCTATTCTTGTTCCGCTGCTGGAAGCATCAGGAGCAGGAGACGGGAATAAAGAAACGGTGGTAGTGGGTCTGATTCGTGGGAACACTCAGGACATCGGAAAAAATCTTGTTGTCCTAATGCTCAAAGCCAACGGCTTTAATGTTATTGATCTTGGCAAGAATGTTAAACCTGAACAATTTGTTGAAGCAGCAGAAGCTAATAATGCGGTGGCAATTGGTATATCCGTCATGACCAACTCATCGGTTATTTACGCAGAAAAAACAGTAGAATTGCTTAAAGCAAAAGGCTTGGCCGACAAGTATTTGGTCATGACCGGTGGCGCAGCAATGAATGAACAGATTGCTTCCCAAATCGGCGCAAAATATGGTTCTGATGCTAACGCTGCAGTTTCCTTGGTTAAAGAACATATTAAGGCAACAGCCTAAATATTTCTTTTCAAGGAGGTTAATTATGCCTATATATGACTTTCTTTGCAGTGAATGTGGGACAAAAAGACCGGTGATGGTTGATTATGAAGCCAAAAAAGGGTTGGAACTGATATGTGTCCAATGTGGAGGAGTCATGAGAGCTATGCCGGTAGCCATGTTTAACCTCATCAGGTCAACAAAAGATAAGCTGCCTATTGAAAGAAAAGTTAAAGCTTGTGGACATACTCATCATTGTCAGTGTGCCGCCATTAAACAAAGTAAACCTAATCCATTTCAAAAGCAAATTGATGAAGCTTTAGGGAATGCCGAGAACCAGTAAACAACAGGTAGATGCTAATGTAAGTAATCAAACCCAGTAAATATAGTACAATAAAGCCTCCGCTCTCGAGTGGAGGCTTATATTAAATACCGTAGATGTCCCTCATGTGGTCTTCGATATCACGGACGGGCATACCCTTGGCATACATGGCTATGATAAGGCCGCCAAGTCCACCCTGGGCACCAGCCCTGCCTGTGCGGCCCGGCTGAGTAAGGTAGTTACCGCTTGATACCCTGTCTCGCCTAAATTTTCACTGAACTCGTTTACGTAAAGATTAATATGTGCCTGGGCAACTTCAGGCGACAGCTCCTGAGCATGGCACATTACATACTCCCGTGAAGCCTCCGGGTGTGCCCACGCGTATCTGAGCGAGGCCCGAATCCAGTCAGCGACAGCCGTTAAATCCAGGTTCCGACGGGCGACGATCGCTCCCAAAGGAATCGGCAGATTGGTATCAGCTTCCCACCAACTGCCCAGATCAGCCAAAAGGTCCAGCCCGTAAGAAGGGTAAGTGAAGCGTGCCTCGTGAATCACCAGCCCGGCATCAACGGCGCCGTCACGCACCGCCGGCATGATCTCATGAAAAGGCATAACCACTATCTCGCCTACCCCCCCTGGTACTTTTTGAGCTGCCCACAGGCGGAACAACAGGTAGGCCGTTGATCTTTCACTGGGAACCGCAATCCGTTTACCGGCCAAAACCGCCGGATCCTCGGTATTACCTGCTTTTAGCGACGTTAATACCAGCGGCCCACAACCTCTGCCCAGTGCACCTCCACATGGGAGCAGCGCGTAATCAGATAATACCCATGGGAGAGCTGCATAAGAAATCTTAATCACCTCCGGCCCGTTACCACCGGCCGCCAAACTGTTGGTGATGTCAATATCGGCATAAGTAACCTCCAGCTTCGGAGCACCCGGAATCAGTCCATGTACCCAGGCATGGAATATAAAAGTATCGTTAGGACAAGGAGAAAAAGCAATTCTCATAGTAAAACCTCCAATAATACTGAACTTGCCGCTTCGAGAGCGGCCAATGCCTCATCTATACGCCATGTGCTCCGTTCCCTTAAGCCAACCAGGTTTGAGACAGAGCGGATTTCCAGCACCGGCACACCAAGCGCCTGTCCCGCTACAGCCACACCATACCCCTCCATTGCCTCAGCAGCGGCCCCCGGTACCCGTGCCGCCATTTCTACCGCACTCTCAGCCGTACCCGTCACTGTAGATACAGTCAATATAGGGGCAGCGCTGACCGGCAGATTGGCCGCAAGTAACGCTTCAGTCAACCGGTTCACCAGGCAGAGATCCGCCTGAACACGGGTACATCCGAAGCCCAATTCATCCAAACTCATGAAACCTTTCGGGGTTTCCGCCCCTAAATCCGCGGCAACAATTTCATTTGCCACCACAAGGGAACCAATCTCAGCCCTGCCAGGGAACCCTCCACCAATACCGGCGCTCACTACCAGGTCGTATTCAGCAGTTGCCAAGATCCTTGCCGTATTGGCTGCCGCCGCTGCCGGGCCAACACCCGCCAAGCAGACATCAAACCTTTGATCGCCCTTCAGCCCACGCAATACCGCATCCCGTTCTGCCTGAACAGCGGTCATTACCAGGATACGTTTTTTAGGCAAATTCATAGTATTCGCTCCTTTGGAGTATTCGCTTCTTTTTTACAGATACATCTCGTAAAAAGAGCATCAGTTATAATTACCGTTGATCCATTTATACAGGTCGTCGTAAACAGTTCGATTTCAATTCCCGTCCCATACTTTTGGGCCAAAGCCGCTGCCCGCTCCATGCGGTCTTCCAAAGGCGCCTGAGTAGCATAATAGTTAGGCTGCAGAAACACATGGGTAAAGCCATATGATTTCCTGCCGTTCATCCAGCCTTTATATGAAACATAAGCTTATGCTTTTCCCTGACAGCATCTATAATATACTTCTTCACAGCACCAGAGTTGCTAATTACAATACTTTGGGATAAGGTATAAATCTTATCCACCCTTATGCAGGAATCCCACCTTTAAGGTTCCCTCGTCAAGGTCGTTACTGGTCAGCATTACAATATAATCCTTTGCTGTCAGGTTCGAAGTAATGGCCGCAACCACTATATCTTCCGTCTTGCTATTATAATTATTATTGGATAAAACCAGAACAGGGCGTTTTTTATTGGAAGTCAAATCACTGAAAGGTATTGGAATTAATTAAGATATCACCCTGTTTATACATTATTCCATACCTCATCATCAATATCATTGTTCCAAAAATCTATGCTGCTCTCACTGGCAGATATTAAATCTTTGAATATTTGATTATCCTGCTTGTTTTTCAAAAACATGATAAAATCAATTACTTCTGGTATTTGACTTTCTGGAATTTCATCAATTAATTTAATTAAAATACTTTTACCTGCATTCATTAATCTCACCTCAGTATTATTATATCACAAAACTTTCTCACCCAACCCCTTAAAAACCTCGATCTGTTCTTTCAACAAAGTTCTGGGGACAAGCAAAAGGGCAGCAAAGATGTTTTAGCTGCCCGTTCCTCCTGTTTGCCTCCAAGGTCATCTTGCTTGATCAAGTGGCTATAACCGTTTTCCAACTTGTCTCGGTTAAACAGGAGGTGGTAAAGCTCACAGGCTGCAGCAAAAATTTGCTTTTCCAGGAGGAGGCTGGTATTTATATAAATATCATTTATGATACTTCTCCCCCCTGTTAATCTTAAACGCCCTGTACAACTGCTCCACCATAATCAGCCGCATAAGCTGATGGGGGAAGGTCATTTTTCCGAAAGACAATTGCAAATCCGCCCGCTCCAATACCTTCTTGGGCAGGCCCAGAGAACCGCCGATAACGAAGCAAAGCTCACTCTTTCCCTGCAGGGCCCAGTTCCGCAACTGGTCCGCCAGGCCCTCCGATGAAAGCATCTTTCCGTCAATAGCAAGGGCCACTACGGTTGCACCCTGTTTAATGTGCCTTAATATCTTCTCCCCTTCCCGTTCCCGAACCAGTTCCTGCTCCGCTGCCGAAGCGTTCTCCGGTTCCCGTTCATCGGGAACTTCCGTTACTTCTACTTTGGCATAGGGCTTAAGCCTTTTCAAGTATTCATTTATCCCGGCTATGAGGTATTTTTCTTTAATTTTGCCGACAGCAATAATGTTGATATGCATAATCCACCACCACCGGTTACTGACCCATCTTCCGCTTACCTTCATTATACCACTCAAAAGGGGAAGCTCCCAATTTTTGTTGGCAATCCGGCGTTTAGAACAAAATACCCACTCCTACGCCCAATACGGGCGTAGTCGGGGTGCAAAGGTAGGTTTGCGTAGCAAACCTCTCATCATATAAAGAGGGTGCTGCCAAACCTTTGGCAAACACCCTTCAGTAATTCTTTTATCTATACCGGCCGGCGATCACTCACCCTCGGTCACAGAAATCAATCAAACAACTTACTTACTGACAAATCCTCGTGAATGCGTATAATGGCTTCTCCCAACAGCGGAGCAACAGAAAGCGCCTTGATCTTGTCAATCTTTTTGCTTTCAGGCAACGGGATGGTATTAGTAATAACCACTTCTTTAATCGGCGAATTCTGCAGCCGCTCAATGGCCGGCCCGGACAGTACAGGATGGGTGCAGCAGCAATAAATCTCTTTGGCGCCCCTGTCTAAAAGCGCCTGCGCTCCCTGGGTAATGGTTCCGGCCGTATCAATGATATCATCAATCATGATGACAGTTTTTCCCTTTACATCACCGATAATATTCATAATTTCCGCAACGTTGGGTTCCGGCCTTCTCTTGTCAATTATGGCAATTGCTGCGCCAATCCTTTCTGCCAGGTCCCTGGCCCGGGTCACGCCACCTAAATCTGGCGATACTACCAGCACATCACTGAAGTTTTTGTTGTTGAAGTATTCCGCCAATATCGGAACCCCGGGCAGGTGGTCTACCGGAATATCAAAAAATCCCTGGATTTGCCCGGCATGCAGGTCCATGGTAATAACGCGCATGGCCCCGCTGGCCGTTATCAGGTTGGCCATAAGCTTGGCTGTTATGGGGTCTCTGGCCCGGGCTTTCCGGTCCTGCCGGGCATAGCCATAATAGGGCATAACCGCCGTAATCCGGCGAGCTGAGGCCCTCTTTAGAGCATCTATCATGATCAACAGTTCCATTATATTTTCATTTACCGGGTCACAGGTGGGTTGTACAACAAAGACATCAGCGCCCCGGACACTTTCGTTAATTTTCACCTGAATTTCCCCGTCACTAAACCTCGATACCTTCGACTCTCCGATAGAAACGCCCAAATACTCTGCAATCTCCTCGGCCAGACTGTGATTAGCATTACCTGAAAAGATTTTTAGCTTCCGGTTGAAAATTGGCATCAATGACTTCCTCCCAACGTTGTAAATAAACTTAACCTTTCCCATTATACTATTGTTTAATCCTTTTTTCTAGAGGCCCAATTGGGATAATTAACTTGTTTAGCCCTTTCCACACTCAGCGCTTCACTGGGCACATCCTTAGTAATGGTAGAACCGGCTGCCGTAAAGGCATGCTTACCTACCCGGACAGGCGCCACCAGGTTGGTATTACTGCCGATAAAAGCTCCGTCTTCAATAATGGTACGTGATTTTTTATACCCGTCATAATTGCATGTAATGGTTCCCGCTCCAATGTTAACCTTTTCACCCACATCGGCATCTCCGACATAACTCAGATGAGGCACCTTACTTCCGGCGCCGATGTTAGAATTCTTGATCTCAACAAAATCTCCTATCTTAACATTTTCCCTCAGGACAGTACCCGGTCTAAGGTAAGCAAAGGGACCAATAGAAGTATGAGCACCGACCTTGGCATTTAATATAACAGAGTATTGAACATTAACATTATCGGCAAGAACAGAGTTAACAATTCTGGTATTAGGACCGATAATGCAGCCGGCGCCAATTTGCGTATCTCCTTCCAATATAGAACCCGGATATATCACCGTATCAGTCCCAATCACCACACCGCTGTCTATATAAGTAGCTTCAGGGTCTATTATTGTAACCCCCGCAAGCATATGCCTTTCAGCAACCCTCTGCCTAAGAACTTTTTCCGCCTGCGCCAGTTGGCTTCTGTTGTTTATGCCCAATATTTCTTCACTATCCTCGGCTGTAACAGCTCCAACTTTCCAATTTTTTCTCTTCATTATCTCCAACACATCGGTGAGATAGTATTCTCCCTGAGCATTAACAGGGTTAATTTCTCTTAAGGCCTGATACAATTCCCTGGCCTTAAAGCAATAAAATCCCGTATTTATCTCTTTAACCCGCAGTTCCTCCGGAGATGCATCCTTTTGCTCAACAATCTTTTCCACGTCTCCGGACTTACCCCTGATAATACGGCCATAACCACTGGGGTCTTCAAGAATGGCTGTCAAAACTGTCGCCGTGTTCCCGGCGGTTTTATGGCCGGTGACCAACCTCTTTAAAGTACCTGAAGTAATCAGGGGAGTATCACCGCATAGAACCAGAACATCGCCAGACCATGACCCCAGCACCTCTTCCGTTTGCATGACAGCATGTCCGGTTCCCAATTGTTCTGCCTGTAAAGCAAATTCCACCTGTCCACCTAAAAGCTTTTTCACCTGCTCTGCCCCATGGCCTATTATGACAACTGTCTTTTCTATACCGGCCTTGGAAACAGCGTGAAGTACATGGCAGATCATCGGCTCCCCGGCTGCCTTGTGCAGAACCTTGGGCAAGTCAGACTTCATCCTTGTACCTTTACCTGCCGCAAGAATAATGGCTGCTACATCCAACATAGGCGTCCTCCCTAAAATATCTGGTCATTATTTTATTGATTACAAAAATATTCCCAAATATTCTTTTATTCAACATTTTAACGCCATTTCCTGCGGTAATTTTAAGGAAATTACCCGGACAATTTTGCGCTAATGTATATATACGAACAAATTCGCCTATCGGCGATTCTTTCTTGAACTATACAAACGATTCACTATTATAGGGTTGGCTAATGCCAACT
>NZ_JBSQAT010000019.1:0-46752 GCF_059412445.1 Thermincola sp. GK-1 | reverse complement strand
AGTACAGTAATGTATTGAGCTAACCGGTACTAATAGGTCGAGGACTTGACCTAAGGCCTGAAACAGGAGGTAGTGAAGACCTCAGGTTTCTGCTCTACTCTGTCTAGTTTTGAGAGAACAGTTGATAGTTGACAGTTGGCAGTTAACAGTTAACAGTTTACAGTTGGCAGTTAACAGTTGACAGTTAACAGTTGACAGTTAACAGTTGACAGTTGACAGTTTACAGTCAACTAATAACTGTGAACTAATAACTGTAAACTAATAACTGAAATAATTTTCCGGTGACAATAGCGAGAGGGACACACCCGTTCCCATCCCGAACACGGCAGTTAAGCCTCTCAGCGCCGATGGTACTTGGCGGGGGACCGCCTGGGAGAGTAGGTCGTTGCCGGATCTTTATATGAAAAGCACTTGGCTTAAAACCAAGTGCTTTTCTTTTGCTTTGATAGTACTTACAAACCATCGGCACTGCGAAGAGGTATTTTATATTTTTCGCATGGTAAACTGCTCGAATTCTTTTTCACAGGGCTTTCCTACCAGAACTTTTACCATCCCTCGTTTTGGGAAGATAGCCACAGAGGCCATTGTTGATAATACGGGTCCGTGACGGCAAATGGAGTTGTCGCTTGGGGCACCACTATGGTTGGCTAAAATTTCTGTAAGGTTACTCGTGTCAATTGGCCCTTTGTTTAGCAGTTCTACTGCCCGGTTGTACCTGGCCTTGCTTGATTCATAAACAGGTACGCCTTGTAGCCTGGGCAGAGACTTATTCGTAAAAACTGCGTCTAGTGGAATCATATATTGTGCCATTTCCGGTGTGAGATAGTGGTTTGTGGCGACAATATAACCGTTCTCGGGGAACCGGGAAGCGGTATGCTGCCGGGAGGTTTCCAGAACCCGCATATCACCTGAAGCATCACATATTAATAGGTTGGCCCCGCTGTCCAGGCTGTATTTACTTATGAGCCTTATGGCTTCTTCCGTGCTATGGCAAGTTTCCAGGGCTTCTTGAATTAATAAGGTAATGGGAATGCTTTTTAAACTGATACTATCAGTTGGATAGGCGTTAGTATGCAGAATAGCTAATCCATGTTCGTTCAGACCGCCGTGGCTGCCGGAGAGGAAAGCTGAAGTAACCTCGATTGTTTGGCAGCCGGCAAGGGGCTTACACCTTCTGACCAGAAGCATATCCTCAAAGGGGAGAGAATAATCGAGATTTTTCAGAAGAACAGGTTCGTCTATGTCAGTGTGTTCCGGTTTTAGACCAACCAATGTACCGGAACCGAGAACATACATATTTACTTTTGGCATTAACTCCATTTCAAGAGCTTGCAGTAGATATATGATTTTATCAGGTACATCTGCACCTTCAGCTAAGCCCTTGATCCTTTCTGCCTGTTCGGGAAGCATATCCTTCATAATTTTTTTAAGGATATTTTCAGCTTTTTGCTGGCAGTGAATAATGTATAAGGCTTTGGGTGCAAGTTTGGATTTGCGAATCATATCCAGTTGTTGGGAGTTCTGAAAGGCTTCCCAGGCAGACTGGATGGCAGGTTTAGCTATGCGTCCCTGTTGAATACCAATCATGTAATGAGAGCCTACACAATCAAGAAAACGAACTGCCATTTAACTGGTGTCCCCCTTTGAGAAACTGCGGAAGCTTTTGGAATTTAATATTAAATTTTATATTTACACAATATTTGACAAAATCCTTCTTTTTGGTGTCAAAAATTCAATAACAACTACTTTTAGCGTTTTGACCATTGAGATTGTACGGACCATGCGGTGAAACGATAATTCACCTTGAAGCGAAAAAAGGCCGCCATGTGGCGGCCTTTTTTCAAGCCAGATAGTCCAGATTGCTGTTTTTTATTACCTTTTCCACGTAATTTTGAGTTTCTTTAAACGGAGGAATTCCACCGTATTTACGGACATTGCCCGGGCCGGCATTATAGGCCGCCAGGGCCAGTTTAACATCACCGTTAAACATATCCAGCATCTTTCTTAGGTACTTTGTCCCGCCGTCAATATTTTGTTTCGGATCATATGGGTCTATGACACCGAGCGATTGGGCAGTTTTAGGCATTAACTGCATTAATCCCTGAGCTCCTGCAGCAGAGCGAGCATTGGGGTTAAAATTAGATTCAGTTTTAATTACGGATTTGATTAAACCTGGAGAAACGCCATATTTTTCGGCTGCCTGCAGAATCAATTGTTCAAAATCTGCTGGAGTTGCGCGGGAACTTTGCTGTATAAAAGTATCCTGGTAGTTATTTGCTGAATTAATATTTTTACTATATAAGGTATTATTAAACCAGCCGTTTAACTGGCTACGGACTTCGCCAAACCTAAGGAAAAAAAGCAGTTCCAGTAAATTCCACACACAAATTCCTCCCCAACGAATATTAGGAATTAAAACCGAAATTGCCAAAACCTACATTTTAATAATAATATTTTTTTAAAATGTTGTAAAGCACCACCGAACCATGGAATGCATATTTTATAATGAATCTGTCCAGACTGGAGAAGTCAAGGAACCGAGCAGGAGGTGAAAGAGTGTATCGGCCTGGATACAACTGCTTTATTTGCGGAAAGGTTATTGACATACCCGAAACAGCAACCTTGACCATTCTGGGTAAACATATATGCTATGAATGTGAAAAGGCCATTGTTAATTTAACAATGGCCAACCGAAACTATGATTTTTTTAAGGAGAGAATAAAAAGGATTATTTATAACTAACGAGTAAACCGGGTGGAAAAGAAGGCCCCGGTTTTTCTGTTTTTGCCAATATTCAGGTGCGTATGGTAGTTTTCATTATAATGTGTTAAAATAAAATGATAGACAAGTTATGTTTGTATGGGGGATGGCCGTTGGATTTAAACCAAAAAGATGTTCCTATTGTCGGCGCTTTGGAATTTTACCGGAAAGCCAGGTATTCTTCATTTCATATGCCAGGACATAAAAGTGGAGAAGGTATTGATAGGCGCCTGGCGTCAATTACCGGTCGCGGGTTTTACAAAATAGACCTCACTGAACTACCTGGGCTGGATGATTTGCATGCTCCTCAGGAGTGCATAAAAGAGGCCCAGGAATTAGCAGCGGCTGCCTTTGGCGCCGGACAAACATTTTTCTCTGTCAATGGTACATCCTGCGGCATCCAGGCTGCCATAATGGCCTGCTGTAAAGAGGGAGACGCCATTGTTTTACCACGAAATGCCCACAGGTCTGCTTTGGCAGGGTTGATCCTTAGTGGGGCCAGGCCAGTATGGGTTCCGGCAGAATTGGAAAGGAATTTTGGTGTTCCTCTGCATCCGGCGCCGCTCAAATTTCTGGAACTTTTGGATACAGGCAAGCATATCAAAGCGGTTTTCTGTATTAATCCTACATATCATGGTTTTTCTGCCGAATTAAGCCCCATAATTGAAAATGCCCACCGGCTTGGCGTGCCTGTAATTATTGACGAAGCCCATGGACCGCATTTTCATTTTCACAATATGCTTCCGGCTTCGGCGATGGACCTTGGCGCTGATATTGCCATTCAAAGCACCCATAAAATGCTTACCGCCTTAAACCAGGGGTCCATGCTTCACGTGGGGAGGGAGAGCCTGATTAAACCGGAGGCAGTTTTTGAACAGCTTACCATACTTCAGACAACCAGTCCTTCTTATCTGATACTGGCTTCCCTTGATACCGCAAGAATGCAGATGGCGGTTAACGGGGAGAAACTGCTGGAAGAAACCATTGATATGGCTTTAAGCTTAAAACAGAAGATAGAGACTATAGGAGGAATAAGGTGCGCTCCAACAGACGACCCCTGTAAGCTGCTAATATCCGTAAAGGAATTGGGGGCTACAGGTTTTGCGGCTGCGGAGTATTTAAGGGAAAACTTTAATGTTCAGGTAGAATTGGCCGATCTGTTCAATATACTTCTGCTCATTACCTTTGGGAATACGAAGGAAGATTGCCAAAGGGTTGTAGATGGCTTGAACAGTCTTGCCGGTTTAAGCATGGATAAAAGACAAGCTGCCCCGAAGCGAGCTGCGGCTTTGTTTAGGGTGTCTACACTGCCGGAATGTGAACTTACCCCTAGAGAGGCATGGTTTTCGGTAAAAAGGGCAGTTCCCGTGGAGGAAGCGCGGGGATGTATCAGTGCGGAAATTGTTGCTCCATATCCGCCAGGCATTCCGTTGTTATGTCCGGGGGAAAAAATAAATGATGAAATAATTAACCAGATAAAAGAGATTCGGGCGATGGAAATAGGTGTTCAGGGTTCCCGTGACCCCAAACTTTTACATATACAGGTTGTTGATAGCCTAAGGAGGATTACAGTCTTATGACAGGGAAATTTATTACCTTTGAAGGGCCTGACGGGGCTGGGAAAACCAGCCAGATGAAAAGAGCTGCGCAGGCCCTGCAGGAAAAGGGTTACGAAGTAATTTTAACAAGGGAACCAGGTGGCACCGAGATAGGCGAAAGCATAAGAAGTATTTTGCTGGACCCGCAAAACCGGATGTCGCACCGAACCGAGGCGTTATTATATGCTGCTGCCAGAGCCCAGCACGTAGAGGAACTGATTTTACCGGCATTACAGGCCGGAAAAGTGGTTCTGTGTGACCGTTTTGCCGATTCTACCCTGGCCTATCAGGGTTACGGCCGGGGTATCAATCTTAATTTATTAAACATAGTGAATTCCTTGGCTATCGGTAGTTTAAAACCTGACTTAACTATTATTTTAGACCTTGACCCGCAGGTTGGTTTAAACAGAATCAGGAATAAACGTTTGGCGGTGGCCGGCGAGACAGAGGACCGGATAGAAATGGAAACAGTGGAATTTCACCAACGGGTGCGGGAAGGGTTTTTAAGTATTGCCCTGCAGGACCCGGGTCGGTACAAGATTATTGCTGCCGGCATGGATGAAGACAAAGTTTTTGAAAAAGTTATGGCTTGTATAAGCGGGGTGTTTTCATGAAGATAAGAGAATATCCCAAACCTTCTATAAATGACATAAGTAAGGCGTCAAAGGGTGGGAGAATCGCCGACTCCGCTTTCCGACCAAAATTTGCGGAAGAATTGGGCCACATCCAGGCAAATATAATCCAGGAAAGACTTGATGCGTTGCTGAAAGATATTAATGAACAGGCCAAGAAACTGACGGATGGTTATAATATTAAAGAGTTGGTTAAATATAAATCTTTGGTGAAAAAATTTCTTCAGGAAGCTGTGCAGAAAATGTATAAGTTACGGGAAGAAATGGGGTGGGACCGGAGAGGGAGGCACAAAATTTATTCTATTGTAGAAAGTGTTGACAAAGAATTGGAAGCACTAACCCGTATGTTTATGGAAGAACAGAAGGACAATATGGCCATATTGCACAAACTTGACGAAATTAAAGGATTGCTTCTTGACATATACTCTTAACCTCACCAAATACCGTATCTGAGGAAATCTTTGTTTGTAGGGTGAATATACGATGTGGCAGCAAATTGTTGGCCATGAAACAGTTATCAAAACATTAATCAATGCTTTAAACAACAAGAAAGTTGCCCATGCTTATTTATTAACAGGGCCGCGGGGGCTTGGGAAGGAAACTATAGCCAGAACTTTTGCGCAGGCCTTTTTTTGTGAACGGGAAGAGAGCATTCCTTGTGACCAATGCTGTAATTGCAAAAGGTTGCAGGAAGGAAATTACCCTGATTTTCACATCATAGAACCTATAGGGAATGCAATAAAAATAGAGCAGATAAGAAACATACAAAAATCCTGCCAATATAAGCCTTACGAGGGGATAGGCAGGGTTTATCTGATTAAAAATGCGGAGGCTATGACTGTAGAGTCGGCCAATTGTTTGCTTAAAGTATTGGAGGAACCTAACGAAAACACTGTTTTTTTATTGACAGCGGAGAATCCGTACATGTTACTGCCTACCGTTTTATCAAGGTGCCAGAGGCTGAATCTCCGGCCTGTTCCGCCCTCTGTTCTTGCGGATTGGCTTATTAAACAGGGGCTTGATTCCGAACGGGCGCGGGTAATAAGTGCCTTAAGCGATGGAGCGCCTGGAAAGGCGCTGAACCTGATTTCCCCGAAAGAGCCGGACCGACGGGAAACCGTTGTTGCAAAAGCGGCTCAGATTCAACGGGGTGATGTCATAACAGCCCTCAGAATAGCAGAAGACATGGAAAAGGACAAAGATGCGGTAAAGGAAGATTTGGATTTACTGGCTACCTGGTATAGGGACTTACTGGTATGGGCAAAAACAAGAGAAACACGTCTGTTGATAAATTTGGATTTCTTGGATGAGATAAAAAAACAGGCTCTGGGGTTAGATATTAATAAGATCGGCAAGGATTTAAACGACATAATGAAAACCAGAAGAAACATTCAGTCCAATGTTAATTTAAAACTCAGCCTGGAAACATTGCTGCTTAAACTTTCCAAAAGCGCGTAATAATAGAAGTATGGGAGGTTGCCGAAGAATGATAGACGTAGTAGGAATTCGCTTCAAGCCGGCGGGAAAAATATATTATTTTGACCCCGGTGGCCTGGAGTTTGAAAAGGACGATGTAGTCATTGTCGAGACGACAAGAGGCATAGAAGCAGGTTATGTGGTGATAAGCAACAAAAAAGTTGAAGAATCGGAAATTGTGGCGCCCCTGAAAAAGGTTATCAGGAAAGCCACTGATGTCGATTTGAAGCAGATTGAAATTAACAAAAGTAAGGAAACAAAAGCCTTTGCAATTTGTCTTGAAAAGATTAAGGAACACGGGTTGCCGATGAAGTTGGTGGATGTGGAATATACTTTTGACGCGAACAAGATCATTTTTTATTTTACTGCTGACGGACGCATTGATTTCAGGGAACTGGTTAAAGATCTGGCGGCTATTTTCAGAACCCGGATTGAACTCAGGCAAATCGGTGTGCGTGACGAAGCCAAAATGTTAGGCGGGTTGGGTTCGTGTGGACGTGGTCTTTGTTGTGCTACTTTTTTGGGTGAATTTCAGCCCGTATCTATACGTATGGCCAAGGACCAAAACTTGTCTTTGAACCCTACTAAGATTTCAGGGATATGCGGGCGGTTAATGTGCTGCCTTAAATACGAAAATGAAGCTTATGAAGAAGAAAGAAAGCTCTACCCTGAAGTGGGGACTATCGTGGAAACATCCGTAGGCGAAGGCAAGATCGTGGGTATTAACATCCTGAAAAAGGCTGTAACGGTGGAATTAAAAGAAAGTAAGCAGCAAATTGACCTGACCATGGACCAGATTAAAGTACTTTGTCCCAAAGGTGCCGATAGGTGCTGTCGAAAAAACAGAAATCCGGAACCTGAAAAAGACAGGATTGAGGACGTGGATTTCAACGAAAGGGAGAAACTTTTCAGCGAGCTTGAATAGATACCGAATAACCGGAAACGACATTTTGTGGAGGGAAAGCTGTTGAAGCAATTAACCAATCTAATTATAGAATTTGAAGAAAAAATATCTGAGTTGGTTAAAGAGCTGCAAAACCTTAAAATGCGTGCCTATGCATTAGAAGATGAAAACGAAAAGCTACGGAAGGAAATATCGGAGGTGTACCAGTTTTATACCAAAGAAGGGCGTAGTGGAAAAGGGAACGTTCAGGCGCCCAAAGAAGGGTTGGAAAACCTGGCCAGGCTTTATAATGAAGGTTTTCACATTTGCCACCTGCATTTCGGACAATCCAGAAACAACAGCGACTGCCTTTTCTGTATGGGCTTTCTGAAAAAGGGGATTCAGCGAGATGTCCAAGTTAAGGAAAACCGGCTTTAATCTGAAACCCGGAGAACGGCTTGATGACCTGGTACGCAATGATTTAAAAATTATTCAACGTCCAGGTTCTTTTTGTTTTTCAATTGATGCTGTGTTATTAGCTAACTTTGCTTCTGTGAAAAAAGGCGATTTAATAGTTGATTTGGGGACAGGCAGTGGCGTAATACCTATTCTACTTACTACCCGGCAGCAGGTGGACCATATTATTGGCATAGACATCCAGGCAGAAGCGGTGGACAGAGCGGTTCGCAGTGTTACGGGCAACGGGCTGCAGGGGTTGATAACCATACGGGAAGGCGATATAAGAAATGCCTCGGCGGAGCTTGGCCTGGGCAAGTTTGACCTTGTTACTGCTAATCCCCCTTATTTGCCTGCCGGACAAGGAAAAATCAATCTCAACAAAGAAATTGCCCTGGCGCGCCACGAATTATGCTGCAGCATGGAGGACGTACTGAGGGAAGGGGCTCGGCTGTTAAATTCCAATGGCCGGCTGGCCATGGTTCACCGTCCCGAAAGGATGGTCGATATCATATTTACCATGAAGCGGTATGGGTTGGAACCGAAAAGGCTGCAGCTTGTTTACCCGGCACTGGGGAAAAAACCTAATATTTTGTTGATTGAGGCCATCAAGGGGGCCATGCCGGGTTTGGAAGCGCTGGAACCTTTATTAGTTTATGATGAACAGGGGAATTATACAAAAGAGCTGATGGAAATATATTACCCGGGTCGGTAGGAAAAAAGCTTAGATAGATAGGAGCGGAGATTTCCGTGGGTGAAAACATGGCCGAAAACAATAAAAACAGTAAGTTAACCCCGCATACGGGTGTTCTTTATCTTTGCCCAACCCCGCTAGGCAACCTGGAAGATATAACCCTGCGGGTTTTAAGGCTTTTGAAGGAATGTGATTTAATTGCGGCTGAAGACACGCGGAGGACCATTAAGTTGCTTAACCATTATGTCATAAAAACTCCATTAACCAGTTACCACGAACATAACGAAAAGGCTAAAGGGTCCAAGTTGATTCAGGAATTATTGGCAGGTAAAAATATTGCATTGGTAAGTGACGCAGGTATGCCGGGTATTTCAGATCCCGGGCAGGTTATTGTAAAAATGGCTTTGGATAAAGGAATTAAAGTGGTTCCTGTACCGGGGGCTTCTGCGGGTATTACCGCATTAGTGGCGTCTGGACTTGATACCGGTCGTTATGTATTTGAAGGCTTTTTACCTAAAGAGAAGAAAAAGCGCAGGCAAATCTTACAACAACTGGCTGACGAAGAACGCACTATCATTTTGTACGAGGCGCCCCACCGGTTGCAAACGACCCTGGAGGAATTAAACCGGTTTTTGGGCAATAGGAAAATGGTACTGGCCAGGGAACTGACCAAAGTTCATGAAGAGTTTTTACGCGGCAGTATTTCCGAAATCACAGCCCGGCTTGCCGACAAGGAAATTAAAGGGGAACTTTGCCTGGTAATTGAAGGAGCTGAACGCAAACAAAAAAAAGATGACCTTCCGGTATGGGAAGGCCGAACACTGATTGAACAGGTTCAAGCTTTAATGAAGCAGGGTTTATCTAAAAAAGAGGCAATAAAAGAGGTAGCAAATAAAATGGGTAAACCTAAGCGGGAGGTCTATAATGAAATAATAAAGCATGAATAGCAATAAAGTTGGTAGTGGACTGAGATATTTTTTTATGCACTAAAAAAGAAAGACACAGTCTTTCTTTTTGAGGTGTGGCATATTAAAATGTATCTGCTGCTTTGGCCATGGAAATTACACATTCGCGGCAAACGTTTTTGCCTTTGAAATGCTGCACGTTGTCGGCATTGCCACAGAATATGCAGGCCGGTTCGTATTTTTTCAGGATAATTTTTTCGCTGTCAACGTAAATTTCTAAAGCATCTTTTTCATCGATGCCTAAAGTCCGCCGGAGTTCAATAGGAATAACAACCCGACCGAGCTCATCTACTTTTCGTACAATTCCTGTGGATTTCACTATCTTCTCCCCTTCCGCATAATTCGACAAATTTCTTATAACTAAATGATACCAACCATGCCATTAAAAGTCAACCCTTTTTTATTTCAGTATAACTGTAAACAGGTTCCAATAAAATGAATTCTGTGCTAATTGTTAAAATCCTGCAAGTTTGGCAAAAAAATTAGTCTCATAACTGTAAAAACGAAAAATTATTACAGGGAATATTGGTTGGTTTTTCAGGGTAAACTTGACAAAAGGTACATTGTTGATTATTATCTATTTATAATTATTTTTCGGCAATCACCAGGTAGAAAAACCTAATATGGACTAAAGGTTATGACGGGAAAGAGTAGATTTGGTAGTATTTGCCCAGAGAGTGGGGGGAAGGTGCGAGCCCTGCCAAAGAACCCATTTTGAACATGGTCCCAGAACCGAAGGCTGAAATTTATTTAAAAGTAGGCCGTTACGGGTAAGCTCCGTTATGCAGCTTCGGGTATGACTGTACCTGGTAGAGGCTTTTACTTTAAGTAAAAGTAAAATTGGGTGGTACCACGAAGGTGTTCCTCTCGTCCCATTATGTTGGGCGGGAGGTTTTATTTTTGAAAATCTTTTGGAGAGGAGTAGAGTTGATGAAAAAGACCTTTTATATCACAACGCCGATCTATTATCCCAGTGATAACTTGCATATTGGCCATGCCTATACCACGGTGGCTGCCGATACTATTGCCCGGTATAAACGGATGACGGGTTATGACGTGCGCTTTCTTACCGGAAGTGACGAGCATGGCCAAAAAATTGAGCGTACCGCAAAAGCCCGCGGAGTTGAGCCGATTGATTATGTGGACAGAATTGTGGCCGGGTTTAAAAACCTCTGGCACCACTTGGATGTTCATTATGATGATTTTATCAGGACAACAGAACCGCGGCACAAGGAAGTGGTACAGAAAATATTTACCCGCCTTTATGAACAGGGAGATATTTACAAATCAGAGTACGAGGGTTTATACTGCACTCCCTGTGAAACATTTTGGACGGAGCGGCAGGCTGAGGAAGGAAACTGCCCTGATTGTGGGCGCCCGGTAGAAAGGGTCAGGGAGGAAAGTTATTTCTTCAGAATGTCCAAATATGCTGACCGACTTCTCCGGTATATTGAAGAAAACCCTGATTTTATTCAGCCTGTTTCGCGGCGCAACGAAATGGTTAACTTTATCAAACAGGGGCTGGAAGACCTTTGTGTATCAAGGACTACTTTTGACTGGGGCATTAAGGTTCCCTTCGACCCTAAACATGTGGTTTATGTTTGGGTTGATGCTCTCACTAACTATATTTCCGCCCTTGGATACGGCACCGAAAACGACGAGCTTTACAAAAAGTACTGGCCTGCCGATGTCCACTTGGTAGGAAAGGATATTGTACGTTTTCATACGATTATATGGCCGATATTATTGATGGCTATCGGCGAGCCTTTGCCGAAAAAGGTTATGGGCCATGGCTGGCTACTCCTGGAAGGCGGCAAAATGTCCAAGTCAAAGGGGAATGTTATCGACCCTCTTGTTCTCATAGACAAATATGGGGTTGACGCTATCCGGTATTATTTGCTGAGAGAACTTCCTTTTGGTTCGGACGGGTACTATGCCGAAGAAGCTTTAATACAAAGGATAAATTCCGACTTGGCCAATGACCTGGGGAACTTGATTTCCAGGACCATTGCCATGGTGGAGAAGTATTTTAGCGGTATGGTGCAGGCGCCCACGGCAAAAGAAGAAATAGACGAAGATTTACGGCAATTGGCCATGGTTACTGTAGAAGATTACCGTAACCAAATGGAAAAATTAGAATTAAGCAATGCTCTGGCCAGTATATGGAAATTAATTGGCCGTGCCAACAAGTATATTGATGAAACGGCTCCCTGGATTCTGGCCAAGGATGAGGCGAAGCGGCCCAGATTGGGTACGGTTTTATATAACCTGTTGGAAGTAATCCGGATAGTCACTGTCCTCGTATCCCCTTTTATGACCAGGCTTCCGGACAAGGTTTGGGTTCAATGTGGGCTTAGCGGAAAAGAGGAATGTACCACGTGGGAATCTGTCCAGAATTGGGGGCGGTTCCCTGCTAATATTAATGTGAAGCGGGGGGAAGCCCTGTTCCCCAGAATTGAGGTAAAAAAGGAGCGGGAAGCTGTGGAGGAAAAGGATAACACTGCTATACAGGCTGCAACCAAGGAGGAGCCTGCCGGGGAAAAACAGTATATTACCATTGAAGAGTTTGCCAGAATTGATTTGCGTCTGGCGGAAATAGTTAAGGCAGAAAAAGTGGAAAAGGCTGACAAGTTAATTAAGCTGGAGGTGGCTTTGGGCGAGGAGCGCCGTACTATAGTTGCCGGTATAGCCCAACATTACAGCCCCAATGAACTGATAGGCAAAAAGATAGTGGTGGTGGCAAATCTCAAGCCTGCCAAATTGAGAGGAATTTTGTCCGAAGGTATGCTGCTGGCGGCATCCCATGACGGGAACCTTGGTGTGCTTACCATTGACCCGGGAAAAGAAGTGCCCAGTGGCGCGAAGGTTAAATAAGCCCGGTGGGATGAAGGTTATATAAGTTTTGGAGGTAACAGGATGCTTATTGACGCACATGCTCACCTGGATGATAGCAAATATGAGCAGGACCGCCACGAGATGTTGATGCGGGCGAAAGAACGGGGAGTCACCCATATTGTTAATGTAGGCTATGACCTGCCTTCCTCAAAACGGTCTATCCAACTGGCGGAAGAATACGAATTTATTTTTGCCGCCGTTGGCGTGCATCCCCATGATGTAAAAGAAGCTCCGCAGGATATTCTTGACCGGCTTAAGGACTTGGTTATCCATCCCAAGGTTGTGGCCATAGGCGAAATTGGGCTGGATTATTACCGTGACTTGTCGCCAAGGGAACTGCAGCAGGAAAGGTTCAGGGAACAGATTGAACTGGCTATTGAAGTGGGGTTGCCTATTATAGTTCACGATCGGGAGGCCCATGGGGATACTGTGGCTATTTTAAAGGAGTATGAGGGCCGGGTAGCCGGGGTGCTGCACTGTTTTTCCGGGAGCTGGGATATGGCCAGGGAATGTATTAATATGGGATATTACATATCCTTTGCCGGCCCGGTCACCTTCAATAATGCCAATAAGCTGCGGGAAGTGGCCGCAAAAGTGCCTCTTCACCGCCTCTTGGTGGAAACGGATGCTCCGTACCTGACACCGGAACCGCATAGGGGTAAGCGAAATGAATCAGCTTATGTTTATTATGTGGCCGAAAGAATCGCGCAGCTGCGCAATATACCGGTGGAAGAGCTGGCCCATGCGGCGGCGGAAAATACCCTGCGGTTATTTAGAAAGATGAACGGGACTGTTTAAGTGAGCATCGAAAATTTTTACGTTGGTCCGTATAGGTGGTATTACCTTGGGACCAAATTTTTTTTTGATGTAATCAATAATTGTTAGGGTTTTTTATTGCGCACATCTGGATGTCTTTAACCTCCCCTTTATTCATTATGCAGCTTTGTCAACAAGCCTTTTTGGAACAGATCCCCTTTCTTGCAGTTCCTGTAATTTTTTGGCCCAGCTTGTCATAAAAATTAACTAAACATGGCCATTAAATTATGGGGGGTGCGCTCGTTGTCGGCAGATGTCAGGTACTTTCATCCCGAGGCGCTTCTGCCCGAATACATTACGACAAGTAAAAAAGACCGGGCGGAATTGGGGTTGAGGCATGCGATTAACAGGAACCAGGTACTTGTAGCTTATTTATTGCTGATTATTACTGTGGTGTTGGTAACTGTTACCGCTGTAAAGAGTCTGCACAGGGTTACAATAATTGGATGGCATTTTCGGGCCGGCGCGCGAGTAGATAATATGATGACAAAAGAAGTCTTGCGCTGCCTGGGTATATACAGATTGGCCAATAAAGCGGGTTGGGTGGTGACGGACGACAGGGCGGCCTTAAAAAAACCGGGCAGATATCTTTTTGTTGACCGAAAACTTGACAGCAAAATAAATAAAGATACAAGGATTAATCTGGTATATTATAAAATAGCGGAGGAATGCCGGGAAATAAGGATACCCTACCGAGTATTGGTCAAAAAAACTCCTTATTTACTGCCGGGTCAAAAGAGGTTAGTACAGAAGGGCCGGACAGGCGTCAGGAAAGATTATTACTTTATTGTATGGCAGAATGGTAAAAAAATTCAAAACAAAAAAACTGCTTCTGAAGTAGCGGTAGCTCCCAGACAGGAGATTGTCCAGGAAGGAATGCCTTTTGTCCGGCTGTCCAGAGGGGTGACTTTTATCGGTTTTAACCGGTCGGTGCCCAAGGGTATTCAGCTTTTTTCTTCCACTGCATATACGCATACCGGTTTCCGTACTGCCACCGGCATAAAGCCCCGGATAGGCGTGGTGGCTGTCGACCCGCGGGTAATCCCTTTTGGAACGAAGATGTTTATTCCCGGTTATGGTTATGCTGTGGCTGCTGATACCGGGGGTGCTATCAAAGGAAGAAAACTG
This sequence comes from Thermincola sp. GK-1, assembly GCF_059412445.1. NCBI lineage: Bacteria > Bacillati > Bacillota > Clostridia > Eubacteriales > Thermincolaceae > Thermincola > Thermincola sp. GK-1. Next base: position 32,449 of record NZ_JBSQAT010000019.1, on the reverse strand, counting down.
GATGTATTTTTTGAAACAAGGGCAGAAGCTCTGAAATGGGGCAGAAGATGTGTAAAAGTGACCATTTTAGGATAAAATTCAACGTATATTCTGGTATTTGTCGGAATTTTGGACAATTTGCTTTTGTTTTTCAGCAGGAATTTGTAGTGGCGGTATTGAACATTTAATTAAGACAAAGAATTCAAAAATCAATTCGCGTTGACAATATTCCCTGAGATGGGTTAAAATAGATGCACATATCTTTCGCCACAAAAAAATCGTTTCAAAAAGCTAATAGGGAGTGATCTGATGCAAGCATACACCCCCCCGAGAGAAACTGCAGGTTTTTTTCGCAGCAAGCTGGTCATTATTGGGCTCGGGGTCGTTGTATTGGCTGGTCTGATATTGGGAGTAATCGCACAACAAAACAAGGAAATTAAAATAGTTGATGACAGGAAATCATATGAAGTTACAGTTTTTGGCGGAACTGTTAATGATGCATTGGCTAAGGCAGGAATTAAACTTTATGACAGGGACCTGGTTGAGCCAGGCTTAAAAACCAGGCTTCATGAGGGAATGAAAATTACCGTGACCAGGGCAATTGACGTTAACGTGATTGCCGACGGACAAACGACCAAGGTACGTACACCGCTGCGCACAGTAAAAGAAATTCTTAGGGATGCGGAAATCAAAATTAGCCCGTTGGATAAAGTTGAACCGCAATTAGATGATGAATTAACCAACGGGGACATCATCAGGATTACCCGTGTGACAGAAAAAACTGTTTTTGAGAATCGGACTATTGCTTTTAAGACGGAACGGCAACCCGACAACAGGCTTTATAGAGGCATTACTCATGTCGTAAGAGTGGGTAAAAACGGCGTTGCCCAGCGAACAGTCAAAGTTACGCTGGAAAACGGAAAGGAAGTAAAGAGAGAGGTTGTCGGCGAAAAGGTTGTCAAAGAACCGGTTAATAAAATAGTGGCTTTTGGAACATTGAGGGAAAAAACCGTTTCGCGGGGAGGCTCGATCAGGTTTTCCCGGGTAATGGTAATGAATGCAACCGGTTATACTTATACAGGGCACAATACAGCCAGTGGTATTCCGCCGCGCCCGGGGGTAGCAGCCGTTGACCCGGAGGTAATTCCTTTGGGAACCAAACTTTATATCGAAGGCTACGGATACGCTACTGCTCTGGATGTGGGAAGCGCCATAAAGGGAAATAAAATTGACCTGTTCTTTGCCACTGAGGCCCAGGCTGACAGATGGGGGCGCAGAAACACAAAGGTTTATATATTGGAGTGAAGGGGGAAAGGGGTTAACCCTATCCCTTTTTTCTTAAACATTGCAAAAAGTTGCCCTGTTATTTACAATTACGGTTACCGGGTCGCGTCAGCCTTTTACGCCGGCGGGGTTAAATAATAGAAGGAGGCGCTGGGCATTTGGGATCTCTTGCATCTCCGGTTGTAGTAAAAAACATAATTGAGAAATATGGCTTTCGCTTCAAAAAAGCCCTTGGACAGAATTTTTTAATTGACCGGAACGTTGTAACTAACATATGTAAGATAGCTGACCTGAAAAAATCGGATTTAGTTGTGGAAATCGGCCCCGGCATAGGGACTTTGACGGAACAACTTGCCCATTACGCCGGTCATGTTATTGCTGTTGAATTGGACAAGGATTTAATCGGCATTCTGGAAGAAAATCTAAGAGCTTATGCTAATGTCACCATAATCCAAAACGATATTCTGAAGGTGAATTTGGATAAGGTAGTTGGGGATTTCAGAAAGGAACATGACCTGGCTGAAGGACCATATAAGGTAGTGGCTAATTTGCCATATTACATCACCACTCCTGTTCTTATGTACCTGATGGAAAATAAATTTAACATATCCGAGATTGTCGTAATGATTCAAAAAGAAGTAGCGGAACGGATTGCTGCTCAGCCAGGCAGTAAAGATTACGGCGCCCTCAGTCTGGCCGTAAGATATTACACGGAACCGGCGCTGGTGATGAGGATCCCGCGTACAGTATTTATACCGAAACCGGAAGTGGATTCTGCGGTTATCAAATTAAAGCGCTTAAGCCGGCCGCCGGTGGAAGTGAAGGATGAAGAATTGCTGTTTCGAATTATCAGGGCTGCATTCGGCCAGCGCCGAAAAACCTTGTTAAATTCGTTACGCGGGGGATTGGGCTGCGACAAAGAGGTCATAAAAAAAGCCCTGACGCAAGTGGGCATTAACCCGGAACGACGGGGAGAAACCCTGACTTTACAGGAATTTGCAGTGCTGAGCAACAGTTTCAGCAAAATGTCTTAGTAAATCAAAAACAAAGCCGCTCTGACAAGTAGCATTAATCCTGTCAGAGCAGTTTTATTTTTTGGGGTCCAAAAAATTTGCCAATGCTTTAAAATCGCGGTTTGGGTGGTACCCCAAAAATACCTGCCCTTTATAAGTTCTGGTTCTCGGTTGCCCGTTATATGCTTCCAGCGCTTCTATACAATCGCCGATAATGGTTTCCGCAACTCTAGTGACATGTTTCTGGCTGCGTAAATTTGAACCTAAAAGACAATGGGGGATAGAAGCAGCAACCCCAATATGCAACTCCGCTTTACCGGCTAAAGCAAGAGAAACGGGAGGGATGGCCAGTTCTTTTAAGGGTATCTCCCGAAGAAGTTTGCATGATACAGCATGAGGACCGTGTGAAGGACAGGCGACACCTATTTCGGGGAACAGCCCTAGAGCCATGTTTAGCTCTTTCCTAAAATAAAGTACTAATTGTGCCAAGGGGTCAGAGTTGAAATAGTTTTGATAGCAGTCCGTCAAGGCCATATCCAGGCCCCTGGAACGAATACCTTCAATTAGCATGTTTATTTGATTTAAGATGGGCCCCCGCATGTCTCCGTCCATAAAGACTACTACCGACGCATGCATATCCAGCGCCTGTTTGGCCCCGACGGCGCGGGGGATATCAATGCCTAAAGGCTGGCCGAACACTATGGGCGTTATTTTTTTTTGGTAATTTTTTTTTGTTATGGCCATAGATTCGTCACTACAACCGTTTAAGACCGGAATTATTATATCTACGTTGGAACAGGATAAGGTTTCCAGTACTTTGGCCAAACTGGTTCCTTCGTTTTTTACGGGTACTACGGCTGCTATCAAATTACTCCCTCCTGAAATGATAAACGCATTGCTGCTAATTTATTATATGAGCAAAAATATTTGGTGCTACTTGGGGAATCACGCAAAAACATCTCAATGCATACTATGTAAAAGACCGGGAAAAGGCTGGAGGGGAAGGAAGGTGCCTGATTTCAAAAAAGGGGATATTGTCACCAGAAAATCTTATAATTGTGACCTTTATTTTCAAATAGTGGATTTTTTACCCGGCAGAAACGGAAATGACCGGGTATTGCTGAAAGGTCTGGATGTACGGCTTTGCGCTGATTGCCCGGTAACAGATTTACAAAAGGTAACGCGTTCCCAGTTAAAGGAGTACAGAAAAAAATTTATTCTTCGTAATAATGAACTATTAAGCCGCATTTATAAAAAACGATCGTCTTTACGTCCGCATTTATTAAGAACCGCTGAAGCAGACAAAGCCAATTTTTTTGAGATCCCCGGGAAGGTCTTGCATGTAGATGGGAATGAAGATTACCTGAGACTTTGTGAAGCAATGTACAGCCAACTGGGATTGGAAGCAAAAGGAGCACATGTCCCCGAGCAGGAACAGCCGAAAAAAATAGTCGGACTGCTCCAGGAGTACCAACCTGATGTATTGGTGTTAACGGGCCATGACGGTTTTATAAAGGAGAAAAAAGATTTTCGGAGTTTAAACAGTTATCGTAATTCCAAGTACTTTGTCGAGGCTGTGAAATTGGCCCGAAAATTCAGGCCTAATAAGGACGACCTGATCATTGTGGCCGGAGCTTGCCAGTCCCATTACGAAGCTTTGTTAAGGGCCGGAGCAAACTTTGCCAGTTCACCCAAACGGGTTTTTATCCATGCTTTTGACCCGGTTTTTATTGTTGAGAAAATATGTTTTACATCGGCATCACAGACTGTTTCCATAAATGACGTTATAGATAATACTTTAACCGGGATAAATGGCCTGGGGGGTATTGAAACCCGTGGGAAACACAGATGGGGGTTCCCTAAATCACCTTATTGAAAGAAAAGTGGGGAAGGTTGGTGTAATCATGTTATTTAAATACCTGCGGGGGTGTTTTTAATGCGTGTTTTGGTGACAGGAGCAGCGGGGCTTTGTGGTACCCATCTGGTAGACGAATTAGTAAGAGACAAGGAGATATCTAAGGTATATGGAATCGACAATTTATCCCGCGGTTTTCCCCGGAAAGAAGAATTTGTGATTGGGGAACAGTGGCAAGGTAAATTTGAACTGATTGTTAAGAAGTACCAGGACCTTTCGGTCAGAGAAATTAACAACCTCGATGTTGATGTAGTTGTGCACTTGGCTGCTTATAACAGCGCGCGGGAAGCGATGGAAACGCCTGATGAATATTTTGTGAATAACGATTACGGTACTTTGAAATTACTGCAAAAGCTGTTTCATACCAAAAAAAACCCCTTCTTCATTTTTGCTTCTGCCGCTGAAATATACGGTAAACCTGTAAAAGAACCCGTTTCCGAAAGCTCTGCTCCAACTGCCATGAATATATTTGCGGCTACTAAATTAGCAGGCGAGAACTATTGCTCCGTCTTTTTTAATTGGTATAATTACCCTTTAGCTGTTATCAGGCTGAGCAAGGTATATGGTGAAAACCAGAATCTTGTGGGCTATACATCCGTTGTAGGCAATTTTATCTGCAGAGCTCTCCGGGATGACCCGCTGATTATCTATGGGTGTGGGGGGCAGACGAGGGATTTCATTTACGCCGGGGATGTTGCCAAGGCTATAACCGGTATTATTAAGGCCCGCAAAAAAGTATGCGGCCAGGTAATAAACATAGCCTCAGGGAAAGTGATTAGTATAGAAGAACTAGCCAGGAACATCATTGATTTGAGTGGCGCAAAGTCAGAAATCATTAAACTTCCGCCGGTAAAAGGAGACTATCCCGGTTATCTTCTAGATATTTCGAAAGCCTGTGAATTATTAAACTGGTCGGCTTCAACTCCTCTTGATGTAGGGTTGAAGAGGACTATTAACTGGCACAGACAGGTTATGAATCTGGGAATATGAAAAAAGTTAGTACATATTTAGGGCTTCTTTATATATATATATAAGGAATTATTTTTAAAGAAGGGAGGGGAAGTTTCCATGTCACAGGACAAAAACCGCTTTATCTTTTTTAAATACGTTCCGCAAAAGAAAAAAACCAAGCCTGTAAAAAAGGATACCCTTGACAGCCTCGTCGAAAAGAAAATCCCCTTAGATGACGAGGAGTTACAAGAGCAGAACCCTGAATTAAACGAGCCGACAAACATAGAAGAATTGCTTGAGCCGCCGGTGCATGAGTCGCTTGATTTACCCACTGATGAAGAGGCTTCAAAAACAGAAGTTTTCCCGGATCAAAATTCTGCAGGAGAAATAGCTGAAGAAGAGGAACCCAAAAAGGAAGACTCCGGTGCAGAGGCTCCTGATGCGGAAGGTGAAGCAACAGGTTTTCCTGGCTGGCCGGGATTCCCTGATTTTCCGGAATGGCCTGAAGAACCCGAGTGCCCGGAATTACCCGAAGAACCTGAATGTCCGGAACTACCAAAAGAACCGGAATGCCCTGAATTCCCCGAATTTCCTGAAGAACCTGGGCCTTGCCCGGAAAACAGCGTTATCCATATAATTCGACGTGGCGATACCTATTGGAAACTGGCCAGAAAGTATAATACTACTGTGGAGGCTATTGAAGCGGCCAACCCCGATGTGAACCCGCTAAACCTGCAGATTGGGCAGACTATCTGTATTCCGCTGGGAATCCCCGGGGCAAAGGGCTAGTTTCAAACAAAGGCGCCGGAATACCGGGAAAAAGGTTTGTAATTACGGATGTATATGCATCCGTAATTTATTTTTAGTATATTTCTTTGTTTATTGGCAAAACTAGGTGAAGATGAAATCCCGTTAAGGGGGTGAAAGAGTGGCTTTTTCAATAAACCAAGATATCTGCACGGCCTGCGGAACCTGCGCCGAGAAGTGTCCGGCCGGCGCCATTAAAAAGGATGGCGCTTGCTATACTATTGATGCCAGCAAGTGTTCAATGTGCGGGATCTGTGCGGAAAACTGCCCGGTAGGCGCTTCATGCGAGCGCTAAGATTGAATGAAGGACTCTTCCTGAACAGGAAGGGTTTTTTTTATCAAGGTTATTTTGCGGTTAAAAATCCATTGGGGAATAAAATAGTTCTGATTGGAAAAACTTAGTTGCTGAAAAGTTTTTTTAAACCAGAAAGAAGTTTTGGAGGGTCAGAAAGTGAAAATTACCTATCCCAACATGGGGAATTTGGGCATAGCAGTAAAATGCGCATTGGCCGGGTTAAGATTTGAAGTTGTACCGCCTCCGCCTGTGACCAAGGCAACAGCGTCTATTGGTGCCCGGTTCGCGCCCGAAGGAGCCTGTTATCCTTTTAAACTGGTTTTGGGGAATGTAATTGAAGGTTTAGAACAAGGGGCTGATACGGTTATTATGCTTGGTGGCGAAGGACCATGTCGCTTTGGCTATTTCGGGCATGTGATGGGAGAAATACTTAGGGATGCCGGTTACCGTTGCCACATCATCGTCCTGGAAGGTGAAGAAACAGTTCAACAGCTTGACGCTCTGCGGGTAGCTGCCAATGCAACCTGGGCCGAGGTATATAAGGCCGTGAAGCTAGGTTGGGCCAAAATCTGTGCGGCAGACCGGATAGAATCCGTGGTTCACAGGTGCAGGCCTTTGGAGCGGAAAACAGGACAGGTAACAAAAATATTTGGGTCAGGCTTAATAGCTATAGACAAGGCCATGGACAGGGAAACCTTGGTCCGGGAAGAAGAAAACACATTGCAAGCAATCAGGCAGGCAGTTGAATCGAAGCGAAAACCTGTTTTAAAAATTGGTTTGGTGGGCGATATATATATGTTAATTGAACCCTATGCCAATTACCGGGTTGAAGAATTCCTGAACGGTATGGGGATAGAAGTATGCAGGTCAATTTTTATATCGGGTTGGATTAAAAACCACCTGGGAAAAATAAAAGCCTACCTACATAAACAGAGTTTGCTAAAGGATGCTTTTCCATATTTGACTGATTTTGTAGGCGGGCACGGTGTTGATACAGTGGCCAATACTATTCGGTATTACCGCCAGGGGTTTGACGGTATAATCCACATCCTGCCCATGACCTGTATGCCGGAAATTGTAGCTCAGTCGGTTACTCCGAAGCTACGGCAGGAAACGGGCATTCCTGTTCTGACCCTGGTTTTGGACGAACACAGTGCATCAGCCGGCTTATACAGCAGACTGGAGGCTTTTGCCGATATGTTATTGAGAAGGAAAGTAATGTATATCTAATTGACGAACTGCTGCGCTCGGATGTATAATTTTGATATACCCCTATATGGTATATTGCAAATAAACAGGCAGTTGCTGTTTTTTTACACATGCAGAAAATCGAGGGCGAAGATTAATAGGAAACCGGCCATGGCTCCCAGAGTAGAAAAGTTGGGGTGCTTTTTCCTGGATTCAGGGAGGATTTCATTTTTAACTATATAGGTCATAGCGCCTGCTGCCAGGCTTAACAGGGAGGCGATTAAACCGGGTGAAATGTTTACCAGTAAAAGTCCCATATAAGTGCCCAGAGGAGTGAAGAGACTTACCAGTAAGTTAATGGCCAGGATTTTTTTGCCGGAAACGCCGCTCATACGCAGGGGAACGGCAGTTGCCATTCCTTCCGGAATATTGTGCAGTCCAATAGCTGTAGCAATGACCAGACCAAGTTTATTTTTAGCCGAGTATCCCGCAGCAATGGCGAAACCTTCGGGGAGGTCATGTAGGGCTATGCCGATGGCAATTAAATAGCCCATTTTTACCAGGCGCTTTTTACCGGCACCTGCTAGAGGTGTTAACGGACGGTATATTTGATCCAGCAGAATGTCCAGTGAAACCATCAACATGATTCCAAAACTAAAGCCAGTGAGGGCTTGTTTTATCGAACCGTAGGCAAGGGAAGACGGAATCAGATCCATGACCACCACGGCCAGCATGATTCCGCCGGCCAATCCGAAGAGGAGTGAAAAGGTTTTTTCGGCAGGGCGCCCCATACATATTACTATGAAACTTCCCAAGCACGTGGCCAACCCGGCAACTATACTGGTCAGGAAAATATAGGACATAAACTCCCCTCCAGCAGGAATTCTGCTAATATTTATTCTTAAAAGTGCTTGATTATTACATGTCAAATCGTGCCCTCTTTTCAAGTTCCCCCTTTTAAAGTACTTTCAAAAAATTACCTCTTTACAGAATAAAATGAAGGAATTCCGCGTATTTTGTCGAACTAACCCTATACTGACAATATATAGCAACTTTTTTCGAGCAGGGGGAAACAAAATGAGTGAGGAAAATAATTATTTCGAAAAGCAGTACGTGGTATTCCGGCTGGGAAAAGAAACTTACGGTCTGGACATCGAAAGTGTAAGGGAAATTATTACTATGCAGAATATCACTGAGGTGCCGAGGACACTTGAATACATAGAAGGGGTCATTAACCTTAGAGGGCGTGTTATTCCTGTCTATAACATCAGGAGAAAATTTGGCTTGCCTGAGGAAGAAATCACCAGAGCGTCCAGAATTGTCGTCGTTGAAGTTGAAGGCAACACCATCGGCATGATTGTAGACGGTGTTTCCGAAGTTCTGAGGATATCCAGCGAAATGGTCGAACGACCGTCAGAGATAGTTTGTGACGTTGATACGGAATATTTGGCCGGGGTAGCCAAGCTGAACGATAAACTGGTAATTTTGCTTGATATTGATAAGGTTTTAAGCAAAGATGAGCATCCGGTGCTTGAAAATATCAGCTAAATAACCCCTGGAATGGAGGGAATGTTAAATGGGTTTAAATTTGGACGCTTCGCCGGAAGAACTGAAATTGTTTTTGGAAGAAGCAGAAGAACATATGCAGACTTTAGAAGACGACTTGGTCAGGCTAGAAAAAGAAGCCGATAATGAGGAATTGCTGCAGGAAATTTTTCGTGCTTCACATACCCTAAAAGGGTCTTCTGCTACTATTGGCCATAAAAGGATGGCGGAATTGACCCATGCCATGGAAAATGTTTTGGACAAACTCCGCAAAAACCAACTGACGGTAAACAGTAGCATAGTCGATGTTTTATTTGAGTGCCTGGACCATTTGCGGGTGTTAAAAGAAGAAATCGTAAATGACGAAGAAAGTGATATAGATTTAACGGGCATTTTGGACAAGCTTGCCAATGTAAGCAATTTTGAAGGTGGAACCCTTGCGGCCCAGACAGCAGTATCAACAGCGCCGGCAGTTGAGACACGGCAAAACGTACCCGAAATTGATTTCAGTTATGATGAGAAGACGCACCTGGATAAGGGAATAAAAGAAGGGCAAACGGCGCTTGTAATTTCGACTAAGTTTGATGTAGAACCCGAAATGTTGGCCGTAAGGTGCTTCGTAACTTTAATGGCTATCCGCGAATGGGGAGACGTTGTGAAATCAATTCCGTCAGCAGAAGATATAGAGAAAGAACAGGTAGGCAGTGAACTTACTGTAGTCCTGTTAACAAAAGAAACACCGGAGAATATAGAAAAACTGCTCAAAGATCTGCCCAACCTGACCGAACCTTCTGTGAGAAAACTTGACTTAAGCGACGAGATGGCAGCAACTAATATGTCAGGGGCAGAAAAACCGGGTGCGCAGCAGGAGCAGGAAAAGCCTAAATCCAGACAATCCAAAGATGTGGCTGACCGGGCTGCCGGTTTAAAGAAAAGCAGCAACCGGACTGTCCGGGTTGATGTGGACCTCTTGGACAGCCTCATGAACCTGGTCGGAGAACTGGTCATAGACCGGACAAGGTTGTTCCAGATTTACGGTGAATTAGAAAACAATTATGATATGGATGAAATATCACAGGAGCTTGGCCGAACATCTGTGCATATAGGTCGTGTTTCTACGCAACTGCAGGAATTGATTATGAAGGCCCGGATGCTGCCTGTGGAAAGCCTTTTTAACAAATTTCCGCGTATGGTCAGGGACTTGTCTCATAAGGCAGGAAAAGAAGTAAACTTCGTTATGACCGGACAGGAGACTGAGTTGGACCGTTCTATTATTGAGGAAATAGGCGACCCGCTGATTCATTTACTGCGGAACGCCCTGGACCATGGCATAGAGCCGCCCGGCGAACGGGTCGCGGCAGGGAAACCGCCTGTGGGTAATTTATGGCTGCAGGCCGCCCATGAAGAAAACCATATTATCATCTCAATAAGAGATGATGGACGCGGCATTGATCCGGAAGTAGTCAGAAAGAGCGCTGTGAAGAAAAACCTGCTTACAGAAGAGCAAGCCAAGCGCTTAACTGACAAAGAAGCCATTAACCTTATATTTGCTTCAGGGCTCAGTACAGCGCAAAAGGTTACCGATGTATCAGGTCGCGGTGTTGGTATGGACGTAGTAAGGACCAACATTGAACGTATTAATGGGGCTATCGAGATTAATACGGCCGTTGGCAAAGGAACGGAGTTTAAAATTAAGCTACCTTTAACCCTTGCCATTATTCGGGCTCTTTTAGTGTCCCTGAATAAGCATGTCTATGCGATACCTCTTTCTTCTGTGATTGAAACTATTCGTATGCGCAGCAACCAGGTCGAATATGTCAACAATCGGGAAGTTATTGTTGTAAGAGGTAAGGTTCTGCCCCTCATCAGGCTGGAAAAGGTCTTTAATATAAAAGGTGGGGCGAAGGACAAGGACAAGTTATTTGTCGTTGTGGTCAACCTGGCCGGCACCCAGGTGGGCATAGTGGTTGATTCGCTTGTTGGCGAACAGGAAATAGTAATAAAGAGCCTTGGCAAATATATAGGAGATGTGCCGGGAATTTCAGGAGCGGCAATATTAGGCGACGGAAATGTGGCTTTAATCGTGGATGTGCCAAACCTTTTGAAAAAAGCCGCATCGTAATAAGAATGCAACGAATTATTCGGGAAAGGAGTATTTGGTTATGGCGAAGGTGTTATTGGTTGATGATGCTGCCTTCATGCGCATGAGGTGTGCCAAGCTGCTTACTGAAAACGGGTATTCCGTTGACGAGGCAGAAAACGGCCAGGAAGCCGTGGAGAAGTACCAGCAAATCAAACCGGATCTGGTTTTGATGGATATCACGATGCCGGTGATGGATGGCTTGACTGCCGTGGCAGAAATTAAAAAAATTGATCCCAACGCAAATATAGTTATGTGCAGCGCGCTGGGGCAGCAGAATACGGTAATGGCTGCCATTAAAGCAGGGGCCAAAGACTTTATTGTTAAACCATATCAACCGGAGAAAATACTTTCTACCATTAAGCGTTTTGTGGGATAAGCTTTTTGAGAAGGCGCCGGGGAGGAAGCTTTATGGCCAAGCGAATTGAAGTTTTGGTGGTTGATGACTCAGCTTATATGCGCAAGGTTGTTTCGAATATGCTTCAATCGGATGAAGAGATTTTTGTTGTCGATACAGCGCGGGACGGTTTGGACGCTCTGGAAAAAATAAAAAAATGGAAACCCGATGTTGTTACTCTGGACGTAGAAATGCCAAGGATGGACGGGTTAACGGCCCTGCAGAAAATCATGGTGGAATGCCCTACTCCTGTAGTTATGTTAAGCAGTTTGACCCAGGAGGGCAGTGAAACTACTATTAAGGCGCTTACCTTAGGGGCCGTTGATTTTGTACCCAAACCGTCGGGGGCCATATCGCTGGACATTGCAAGAGTTAAAGAAGAACTTATCCGAAAAATAAAGGTCTGTGCCAAGGCTTCATTAAAAAACATCCGGGCTTTGCAAATGATAGCTCCTATACCGAAAAAGGAAGCAGCGGCTGTTGCCGCCAAACCTTTAGCCGGGAAAACGCCGTCCAAAGTAGTTGTCATTGGCAGTTCGACGGGTGGGCCGAATGCCTTGCAGCAGGTTGTGCCAAAGCTTCCTGCAGATTTGCCTGCTGCTGTTTTAATTGTGCAGCACATGCCGCCCGGTTTTACCAAATCGCTTGCTGACCGGCTAAATGATATTTCCGGTATAACCGTAAAAGAGGCCAGCGCCGGGGATACCTTACAGACGGGTGTCGCCCTATTGGCCCCAGGTGGATACCATATGAATTTGGTTTCCAGTACCGTTATCGGACTTAATCAGAATCCTCCGGTGCATTCCGTTCGTCCGGCGGTGGATGTCACTATGGAATCGGTGGTAAATTACTACGGACCCAATGTTGTTGGGGTTGTGCTAACCGGTATGGGGTATGATGGCTCCGGTGGGGCTAGCGCTATTAAGCGGGCAGGGGGCAAAGTAATTGCACAAAATGAAGATACCTGCGTGGTTTATGGCATGCCCAGGGTTGTGGTAGAAATGGGTAAAGCTGATAAGGTACTGCCCATCACTGAGATTGCCGACGAGATTGTCAAAATGCTGTAAAGATACAACAATAACCGGAAACAGGAGAGGGTGAAAAGCTTGCTGAAAGCGGAATTTATCAACCCCTTTGTGATAGCTACACATGAGGTTCTAAGCGCTGAACTGGGGAAGGATATCAAAATAGAAAAAGGACAGTTAGCTCTGGAACAGTCGTCTTATACGGCAAATGATGTAACTGTAATGATCGGGGTTATCGGAAAAGTTCAAGGGATAGTCATGTACGGCATGTCTGAAAGAACGGCCAAAAATATTGTTTCCAAGATGCTGGGGCAGCCGGTACCCATATTTGACAGCATGGTGGAATCGGCCATTGCAGAATTAGGCAACGTAATAACGGGTATATCCAGTAGGGAACTGGAAAAAGCCGGTTACCCGTGCACGCTGGCTCCTCCTACTGTTATAGTTGGCCGGGGCGTGGTCATTTCCACGATAAATATAAAGAGGCTGCAGATCCCATTACTGACGGAACTGGGAGAAATAACGGTGAGTGTGGCCCTGCGTGAGAAGAAATAAGACTGTATGTTAGAGGTGTAAGGGTGAAAGCAGATATTATCAATCCTTTTTTAACCTCGGCCATGGAAATATTGCAGATGGAGGCGGGAATAAAACCGGTAAGGGGCGCTTTGTCCCTGGCCGACGCCTGCTGGACGACCCGGGAAATAACTGTGATGATTTCCATAACAGGCGCTGTGGAAGGGACCTTCCAGATAGGAATGTCTGAAAAAACGGCAATCGCAGTTACTTCCCGCATGTTGGGTGAAGAAATGCGGGAATTTGACAAATGGGTACTGAGCGGGATTGGAGAAATGGCCAATATAATTGCCGGCCGGGCGCTGATCAGACTGGAGCAAATCGGTTATGTCAGTGATATCGGTCCGCCGAGTATCTTATATGGAGCTCCGGCGCGTATTTCCACCCTGGACCGGAAAAAGCTACAAATTCCACTGGAAACCGATGTCGGCGTTGTGGAACTGAGCGTGTGTTTGCGGGAAAAAACTGAAAAGAAAAGGACCCAGGAGAAAAATTAAGGCCAGGAGAGGCCTTTTTTGATACATAAATACTGAATTGTTCACGCAAAGGGGGGAATTTTTTTGGTTAAACTGACCAAAAGCCTGACGTTCAAATTAAGCCTAACCTTATTTATTACATTGCTGGTGGTTATGATATTTTATTCCGCCTATTCCGTTAACAAGGTCCACCACACGGTGGAGGCAGCCGTTGAAGCGCAAGGATTTGCCCTTGCCCGGGCGGGGGCTGCCGCCCTGGAACAGGTTATGGAAAATGATATTCGAAACGGCGTAATCACTGAAGAAGCCTTATTTGACAGGAATTATACCCTGCTGCAAGATGCGGCGGAAGCAAAGGACCGAAAATATCGTTCAGCCTTTGACGCATATACCGACAGCCACTGGTCGACGATTATTAAGGGCATTGCAAATTCCGATAAAAATGTTCTCTTTGCGGTACCGGCGGCCAAAGCCGATGACCCAGCCAAAACAGGTTACATACCTACTCATAATAATCCGGACAGGGCAAAAAGGATTTTTAATGACCCTGTTGGAGCTAAAGCCGCAGCTACACAAACTCCCTTAAAACAGGATTACCTGAGGGATACCGGTGAAAAGGTCTGGGATATCAGCTATCCGATTACGGTCAACGGAAAGCATTGGGGGGCATTCCGGGTAGGACTTTCCCTGACGGAAATAGATAAAGCAGTTACTGCGGCCATTATCAGGACCGTCATAGAAATGTTGCTTATGCTTATAGGTATTACAGCCGTTTTAACAGGGGTCTCTTACTATCAGATAAACCGCCCCCTGAAGAGGATAATGGTCGCCACGGCAAACCTGGCCTCGGGACAAGGGGATTTGACGCAGCGTTTGCCGGAAGAATCAGAAGACGAGTTGGGACGGGTGTCCCGGTTTATCAACAGGTTCCTTGCGCAAATTCATGCTATGGTTAGCAGTATGGCCGACGCCGTTAACCGGGTGACTGCCGCCAGTCACAAACTGGTCCAGGGGAGTAACGAAGCTGCTTTAGCCACCCAACAGGTGGGCGCTGCCATAAACGATGTGGCCAAAGGTAATACGGCACAAATCAGGCACATCCAGGAAACGGCTGACATAATCAGGGAATTGACGCAGGCTATCGGCCAGATAGCGGCGGGTGCAAGCGACCAGGCCAATAATGTGACAAAAACTGCCCTCACCATGGAGCAAATGGCCGGTCTGATACAGGAAGTGGCCAATGGAACACAAATCCTGTCCAGGAGCGCTGAGGATACATCCAACGCTGCCCAGAAAGGCGCAAAAGCTGTGGAAGAGGCTATAGCCGGCATGGAGAAGCTAAGGCAAACGGTGTTCCAGTCAGCAGGCAGTATTAAACAATTGGGAGAACGGTCACAGCAAATCGGCGAAATCATTCAGGTTATCGATGATATCGCGGAACAAACCAATCTTTTGGCGCTGAACGCAGCCATTGAAGCGGCGCGCGCCGGTGAGCACGGCAAAGGCTTTGCAGTAGTTGCTGACGAGGTGCGCAAGCTGGCGGAAAGAAGCAGTAAAGCGACCAAGGAAATTGCTGATTTGATAACCAATATTCAAAAAGAAACCGACAATGCTGTGGAGGCCATGAACCAGGGAACTGCAGAAGCGGAAGAAGGTTCGCGGCTGGCCGCCGATGCCGGGCAGGCCCTCAGTGAAATACTGCACAGCGTAGGCGAAACTACTGAACAGATTCAAAAAATCTTTGCGCTGGCCCAGGATATTTCCGAACGCAGTGAAAATGTTGTTCAGGCGGTTAATGCTGTCGCGGCAATAACAGAGGAAAATTCTGCGGCCACTCAGGAAATGTCGGCAGGAAGCGACCAGGTTATGACGGCTATCGAAAACGTATCTGCCATTGCTGAAGAATCAGCCGCTTCGGCCGAAGAGGTATCTGTTTCAACGGAGCAGATGTCGGCAACGGTAGAGGAAATGGCAACGTTGTCAAAAGAGTTGGAGGAGCTGGCCGGTCGGTTGGCGGAAATGACAAATCAGTTTAAGATTTAACAAGATACATTGAAGGGTTAGAAGCTGGCCCAAGTTAAATGCCGGGGCAGCTTCTTTTTTTTAAATTGACAAAAACCAAGGAGTTTATTGAATAGGGGGTGAATTTATAAAAATTTAAGAAATAAATCACAATTCCAAAACAGGATATTTATCGCGATGTGTCGAAATAACTAGCAATTACTGGGTGGTGGAGAAATGGCGGGGATTACCGTAGAGGAGCGTAAAACAAAGTTAAAATGGCGGGCCAAACTGGCGTTGATTGCAGCGCTTCTTCTCATCGCCATACCCATATTAACTGTGGAAAGTCTTAATTATATTGAACGACCTGAGTTCTGTGGAATATGCCATGCCATGCAGCCCTATTACAGTTCATGGGGAAAATCGGGGCACAGCAAGATTGATTGTTATAGCTGTCATGCGGATTCCGAAATCCAAATGAAAAGTGAACAGACCAAGGACGAGGAAATCATCCCCAGATATATGCTCACAACTGACAGGGCAGTAAAAGCTTTTGGCAAGACTGTTGAATTTGTATCCAGGTATACCGATGTTGTTGCTAATTATATCGACACAAAGCGAAAACAACTGGCGTTTCTTTTTACTATGGTCGCCGGTCATTCTAACCAGGCAAACAGAGACCGGGTATGGGACCGCTGCCTGAATTGCCACGGGGATTTAATATTTTCACAGACGGGAAAAGACTACTACGGGCATTTTCAGCACGCTGGCAGCGGTGTAATTACATGCAAACAGTGCCACGGCGATTTGATACACAGGCGGAAAGTAGAGATTACCAGGCAGCAATGCCTGAAATGCCATGATAAAAAGATAGGAAAGCCTCCTTCCCATGCTGCCGATAACTTTAAAACAAGTCACGGCCGGGATTATCTGGCTAAACAGAACTGCCGCCTGTGCCATGTCCGGGGCGTTCAAGAGCCTCTATGCCAGAATTGCCATAAAGTACAGATGCCACACCCTGAAAATTACAAGGAGCGCCATATACAGGCCATAGAAGAAGTTGGGGTGAGGACCTGTTTCAACTGCCATGAGGCAAAGGTGGCGCAGGGACCCGCCGACCCGAAGCAACCGGCGGATACGGCATCGTGCAGTGTCTGCCACGGGCGGAAGATGCCGCATACAAAAGACATTGTAAAAACGCATACGACATTGGTCCGGGAACAGGGGATCAAAAACTGTAATTACTGCCACCAGACCTCTCCCCAACAAAAAGATATGGCAGTGGCCTGTGTTGACTGTCACGGGCTGGAAATGCCTCATTCACCCGGTTTCAAATACCGGCATAAGGATGTATATTATGCTAAAGGGCAGGCAGTGTGCAACCTTTGCCATTCGCCGGCCAACCCTGTCAACCCGGGAGCGCCGTGGACAAGTCCCAATTTCTGTATGGACTGCCATATGAAGAATAAACCCCATCCACCCGGGTTTAACATTCAACATCAGTTAGGCGGTTATGACCGGAACAGGTGCCTTATCTGTCACCCGGCAGTTATTCACTGCAACGAGTGCCATTTTGGTGAATGATTCCTGTTAAGATGAATTATCTTCTGTCAGGAGGGTTGCGCCAATGAAAAGTTAATAGCCTGCTTCGTAAAAAATTAATAAATTTGTAATAAAAATGGGCTAAAGTCCAAAACAGAAAATATCGATAATAATATTGGAACTTTATGCTAGAATGATTATTAGCAAAAATGCCGAGAATAGCCGGTCAGCAAAAAGAAAGGCAGGGATATTCTCCCCGGTAATTTGTGAAATACGTAATTAATTAAGATTTAACAGGAGTGGTCAAGTTGTCCGAAGTGTCGATGCAACAACAGGAGAAAGTGCCGGTTTCCGTTATAGTTCTGATCCTGGTTCTGGTAGTGGCCAATATTGCGATGGGGGTACTGACGGTAAGGAAGTACACGGCCAAGGAACCGACGGTGGCGCCCGAGGTGGCGCGGTTGAAAAGCTTTATGGAACAGGTGAATAAAAACCCGGCTGACATCAATGCCAGGCTGCAACTGGCCTATGCCCTGCAGACCATGAAAGAGTACGAAAAGGCCCGGGAACAGTACATGGAGGTTCTTAAAATTGAAAAGAATAACCTGGCTGCCAACTACAACCTGGGGGTGATTGCCCAGGAAGAAGAAAAATATGCGGAGGCAGAAAAATATTATAAGAAGGCTCTGGATCTGAAAGCCAATCACGTCATTGCGGCCATAGGCCTGGGGGAAACCTACCTGGCGCAGGGAAAGTACGGTGAGGTCATCGAAGTGGCCGATAAGGTACTCAAGCTGGAGCCTGGCAAGGCCGATTTACACCTGCTGAAAGCGCGGGCCTACGAAAAAATGGGCGATAAGGCCAGGGCCAAAGAACAGTACCAGGAGGTACTGAAGTTTGTTCCTGACGATCCGGATGCGACTGCCGGACTGGAAAAACTAAAGTAACCGGTTGAAAGGAGTTTAGGATGAAGAAGAAACGTCTGGCCAATGTTACTGCTGCAGTGTTGACTGTTACCCTGGCTCTGATAACATACATCTATTTTAATATACCGGACCTGGGCGGCGGCGGGGTTGTATCCGCTAACCCAAAGAGGGTCGGCAATATCGAATTTTTGTTTGCCGTCTACGGACCGGGGAAGGGCCTGCTGCCGGCCTTTAACAAGCCCATGTCGGTGGCCACGGATAAAGACAGCAACATTTATGTGACCGACAGCGGGAATAACCGGGTGGTGGTGTTTAACCGCCGGGGCGAGTTTATGTTTGAGTTCGGCGAACGCGGGGTGGCCCATCCCGCCCCCGGTTACAAGGCTACCTGGAGCCCCGGGAAATTCAATTACCCCTATGGAATTGACATCGATGAAGAAACGGGCAATATCTTTGTGGCCGACCTGGCGAATCAGCGAATACAGGTATTTGACAACAAGGGTAAATTTATAGACTGGTTTCCCAAGGGCCCTTATGGAGGAACGGCGACCGATATTTTCCCGCTGGCCCTGGATGTGAAAGACGGGAAAGTCTATATAGCCAACCCTTTCCAGGTGGTTATTTTCACCACCAGGGGCAAGTTTGTCAAGGATTTCGGCATGCCGGGGAAAGAAGAGGGCCAGTTTGACCGGCCTAACGGCATTGCCGTGGGGGATGACGGAACCATTTATGTGTCCGACTCTAATAACCTGCGTGTCCAGGCCCTGGACCAGAACGGCAAAGTTAAGTGGGTATACGGTCAGCCCGTCGATGCCTGGGACAATTTCAACAAAAAACCCCAGCAGTTTGAGCTGCCGCGGAATATCGCCGTTGGGCCTGACGGCAACATCTATGTGATTGATTCTTTCGACTTTAATATCAAGGTTCTCTCCCCGCGGGGGAAACTGCTGGCGGAGATGGGCCAGCGGGGCGTTGATGACGGGACCTTCAATTTTCCCAACGGCATAGCCATAACAAAAGATAAGGTCATTTATGTGGCCGATAAGGCAAACGACAGGGTGCAGGCCATCAGGCTGACCGATTTTGTTATTGAAAATCAGGTAGATTAGTTTTGCCGGGCTAAGCCCGGTATCAAAGGACTATCGGGGAAAGGAGGTGAAAATGATGCGCAAACTGGGTATCATTGCTGTCATGACCCTATGCCTGGTTATGCTGACTGCAGGTGTCGCTTTTGCAGCACATACCGATGTGGGTGACCGTACCGGTTGGGCAGAAATGTCCGCCAAAGGGTGTTCCGCCTGCCATGATACGGCCGACAAACACACATCCGGTCCGCACGGCGGGTATACCAGCACTACCACCAGGTGTATTGCCTGCCATAAGGTGCACAAGGCTGCCAATGCAAAATTACTGCCGGGCGCCACTGTTACGGAGGCCTGCAATTTCTGCCATGACCTGACCGGAACAGACGTGGCTCCCTATTTTGCCAGTGACATACCGACTACCAATATTAAGTCCGCGCACAAGGTATTCGGCACAGTCGCCGGCACCGTATATTTTGCTACTTATGGTTCCCTCACCATCCCGGGCGGTGATGATGCTACCGGCGGTGATGCCACATTAGATACCACAGGTACCGGTGATCTTTCCGCAACTGCTTTTACCTGCGACAGTTGCCATACCCCGCACGCTCTCGCTGCCAAGGTGGTAGACAAGTACCTGGGCGAGTCCCACGTTAAGGCGACCAGCTACGGCATGCCTGCCGGCACCGAGAAGATTTACCTGACCAACCGGATCCTGAGGAGAACCGTTAACAATGTCGATGTCGGTACCACCTACGGTTCGGCCTGGTGTATAGGATGCCACCAGGGACGTGATAATAACCATTCCGATGTGTTCAACCATCCTGTTGACGAAAGCGGCCTTGGTTATGACCTGTTAGGTACCGGTATGGCAAACAGTGTCAGCTTTATTAACAGTAAAACAGCGGCTGATGTTACCGCTGCGGGGTATGTCTATGTTGATACTAGGGGTACCCCTGATCCTGGCGCTCACCTGAACGGTGACCCGCGGAGCAACAAGTGGTATGCCATGCTTGCCAATGACCCGCTCAATAGCGATGCACCGCGTCCCGACGGCAACGTTCCTTATGCAACCGGTACCGGCCCGTCCTGCCAGCAGTGCCACGCCAGCCCGCGTGACGTTGATGCGGCATTCTGGGCAGGATTTAACACAGAAGGACCTGGTTATCCCAGCAGAGGTACTTTCCCACACTTAAGCACCAATAAGGCTCTGCTCGCTGAATCGGGTGATGACTTCTGCACCAACTGCCACGGTACCGCTAACTTGCCGTAATATGACGTAAAGGCCAAAAAAACTGCAACCGAAAGGTTGCAGTTTTTTCTTGGTAGGGGTAAAAACTTATTTTGTTTTGGCTTTGGAACTATCATCAGCTTTACCTGTCGGCGGGAGGACGGAGGGCGCCGAATTTTTAGGCAGGGAAATTGTTTTCTCTGTTTCCACTCCATAAACCCGCCATTGATTGCCATATTTGCGCAGGTCAAATTTTAATATCACCTTATATTTATCGGTAGTAACTGTCGCGCGGACCAACGTCTGGTTGTTGAGTTCGTCGACATAGGGGTTTGTTTCGAGCACCCAGGTTTTGATTGTCCCCATCGGTTTCTGCCGCTCGGCGAGCATTTCTTTAAATTTAGTCCTGTCTGTTGGCCAGGAGCTGTAGACGCTGTATGTAACCGATTGTTTAAGTTTGTTGCAGTCCAGGTCCCTGAGGCCTTCCAGATAGGTATTAATAACCCGTTTTTGCGCTGCGGCCTTTGGTTCTTTTCCACCCGGGGAACCGCCGCCGCACCCGGCTGCCAGAGACAGCAGGGCTACTCCAATTATCAGGTACATTATTTTGAGCCTTGACAAGTGATGGCCACCCCCCGAACAGTATATTGTGATGTCATTCACATTATTTATTATATAAATTAATCCAGTGAAAATCAATACAACGCAATTATACGTTGGTCCAAAGAAAAATAATTACATTGCAAAAGGAATTTAAAGAAATATGTTGAAACTTAATCATACTGTTTCTTAGAATGTCGAATATACGCAAATCTTACATAAAGGTGTCAAATTAAAGAATAGTTTGCTTTAGTGGTCTATCAAATTTAATTGAGGAGTTTGAGGAGTGGACAAGTTGTTTCAATTACCAGGGAAACAAAAAACACTCAACATTCAGGCAACCTTGAGTACCATGATAATGCTCGCGGTCACGGTAACAGTGAGCACCCTGGTGTTTATGCTTACCGGCGGAGTTGCTTTTGCCGCCCATGAAGACCTGGGTGACCGCACCGGTTGGGCTGAACGTTATGCCGCAGACCAGTGCAACGGCTGCCATGCCGGCGCCGCGACAGGTACTACCGGCCCCCATGGCGGATATACCGCCAGTACTAACAAATGTCAGATATGTCATAAAGTGCATGATGCTGATAACCCCATATTGCTACCTGGCCAGACGGTTACCGATGCTTGCCAGTTCTGCCATGATATTACCGGCAGCAGTAATGCTCCTTATTTTGCCAGCGACCTGCCGGACCCGCGTTACGGATACGGCGTAAAATCTTCCCACCGGGTGTTCGGCACCGTTAACGGATTTACTTACAATTCTACTTTCGGTTCCACTTTAATCCCTGCCGGTGCCGCAGACGGTAGTAACGCCCCTCTCTACACGGGAGACCAGGGGCAACTTTCCGGCAACGCCTTTACCTGTGACAGTTGTCACACGCCGCACGGAATTACGGCCAACACTGTTGGTATTTACCTGGGTGAATCACAGGTTAAGGTTACGGAAGAGGGCTTAAGCAGCGGACAGAGGAAGATATTCCTGACCAACCGTTTACTGAAAAGGGTTGTTAACGGCATTGACACCGGCGGTTCCTATGGTGCCAAATGGTGTGCCGGATGCCACCGGGGATACGAGAATTATATGACCGTTGATGATGTTGTCTACAACAGGGTCTACAGTGAAATCTTTAATCACCCGGTGAACGCGGAGGGCCCCGGTTATGACCTGCTGGGCGCCGGTATGAATAACAGCGCCGGCTGGATTAATGGTTCCAGCGTAGCAAAGGTTATGAACCAGGGATATGTGCTGATTGACAGCAATCCTGTTCCTGCCAGCGACGCCGACCTTAGCTTTGACCCGCGGAGCAACAAGTGGTACGCTATGCTGGGTATAGACCCCATGACCGGCACTTCCCGCCCTGACGGCAGCGTGGCCTATGCAGTCTATTCCGGGCCTTCCTGCCAGCAGTGTCACGCCAGTCCGCGAAATGTTGACGCGGCATTTTGGGTGGACTTTAATACAAAAGGAGCCGGTTATCCCAGCAGAGGTACTTTCCCACACTTAAGCACCAACCCAGCATTACTGGTTGAGGAAAACGGCGACGACTTATGCACCAACTGCCATAGCTGAGGCGATTAATCGACGCCATACATCTGGGACAACCGGCATTCCTGCCATATGATTTTTCAGGGGAGCGCTAACTGAAGCTCCCCTTTTAAAATTAATATCAATGTAATTATTATACATTTGCCTTTCCAAAAAAACAAGATGTTATAATTACCGGTTATGGATGGCTTGCTGCAAGATACAGAGCCTATTTGCGGCAATTTTAACAGTAAATTTTTATACCGGTATAATTTTTGTGGAAATTACATTTATTACAAGTAAGGGTTTTGGTATTTATCGAATAAAGCAGGACAATTGAGCAAAATGTCGAAAAACGTGAATAAATAGTTTTGCCAAAAAAAGGAGGCCGGCCGGAGTGAGTTTAAAACGAAAACGAAAAAGAAAATGCCACAATTTGTCGAATATTGAACGAAATCTAATGGGCGGAGGGATACTAAAATGAGAATGGGGCTGAAGGGGAAAATATTTTTTGGGTACATTGTGCTGATCCTTTTCCTGGTAGTAATCGGTTTTTTCAGCTTCCGCAATACGCAAAAAACTTTGCAAGTGTTTGATGGCATCCATGAAGAAGTTCTACCGAACCTGGGTATTGTGGATAGTATCAAATCAGGCATAGCCGGCCAGGCCAATGATGAAAGAGGGTTTCTTTTAACCGGTGAAGAAAAGTTTGTAAAAGAAATGCAGGAAAGAGCGGCGAAGGTAGATGAAATAATAGAACAGAGACTGCCAGTTCTTGAGGAAAATGAGAAAGAAATTTTCCTGCAGATAGAAAAAGTACATAAAGAGTTTACCGCTATTCAGAAACAAGTGGTAGACGCTTATAAAAGCGGCAATATGGAGCAAGCAAAAAGACTGTCCCTGGAGGTTGGGCGGGAAAAAAGAAAAAACCTGGACCCATTGTTCGCTCAGTTGGAAAAGCAAATCCAGGAGGACTTAGAAAAATCCAACACTGAAATGCATGAGGGCTTAAAAACAACCCAATACATTACGGCAATTCTGTTGATTCTTGCCATTGTCGTCGGTTTGGGCTTGGGACTTTACCTGCCTTTCAAAATTACCGCGCCCATTAAGGCTGTGGTAGAGCGCAGCCAAAAAATGGCTGCCGGCGACTTTTCTGTTTCCTATATTGATGTAAATACCAGGGATGAAATCAGGGACCTGGCAGAGTCCTTTAACGTGATGATTAAGAATGTGCGCGAGCTGTTGGGAGAAGTATTAAACGGCGCTAACGAAGTAGCTGTTACCAGCCAGCACCTGTTGACCAATGCCGATGAAGCAGCCAAATCCACCCAGCAGGTGGCCGGCGCTATTCAGGAAGTGGCCAAAGGTATTGCTAATCAGACTACCTATATTAACGAAACATCGGAGACTGTGAACCAGGTCAACACAGCTATCCGCCAGATTGCCGACGGAGCCGGAGAACAGATAAACAATGTAGCTTCGACAGTGGAAATAGTAAATCAAATGGCTATCTCTATACAGGATGTTGCTGTCAACGCCCAGACCGTCGCTTTATCTGCCGACAAGACCAGGCAGGCCGCCGACAAGGGTGAAAAAGCCGTAAAATTAACCATAGAAGGCATGAATGAAATAAAAGAGAAGGTATTCGAAACAGCCAATAAGATTAAAGAACTGGGCGAACATTCGCAGCAGATCGGCGAAATCATCCAGGTAATTGATGATATTGCGGAACAGACCAACCTGTTGGCGCTAAATGCGGCCATTGAGGCGGCTCGCGCCGGGGAACACGGTAAGGGATTTGCGGTAGTGGCCGATGAGGTCAGGAAACTGGCCGAGCGCAGTAGCAAAGCCACCAAGGAAATTGCCGACCTGATTACAAACATTCAAAAATTAACGGCCATGGCAGTAGCAGCAATGGAAGCGGGTACCGGTGAAGTTGAAAAAGGCAGTAACCTGGCCCTTGATGCCGGTAATGCCCTGAAAGAAATCCTGGCCACAGTTGAAGAGACTTATCAACAGGTACAGAATATCTCGGCAGCGGCAGAGGAAATTTCGGCCAGCAGCCAGGATGTCGTTAAGGCTATCGATAATGTGAGCGCTATCAGCCACGGGAATACAGCCGCCACAGAACAATTGAGGGAAGCCAGTAAACAGGTTGCTTTGGCTATGGAAAACATTGCCGCAGTTACCCAACAGAGCTCGGCCTCAGCGGAAGAAGTTTCGGCATCTACCGAGGAAATGACGGCTGCGGCGGAGGCAATAGCTAACGCCGCCGGTATTCTGGCTGAGACTGCGGACCGTCTGAGTGAGACGGCGGGTAAGTTCAAGATGCGTGAGATTACTGAAAACTGCTGGGATATAATGAACTGCAGCATGGAAGTCAGGGGCAAATGTCCGGCGTATAAAAGCAACGAAAAACGTTGTTGGTTAATTTCCGGAACCTGGTGTGGCGGGGTTCAGCAGGGAGACGCCAAATCGAAGCGGCATCGCTGTATGAACTGTGAAGCATTTAAGGTGATGAATAAAATATAGTGTAATTAAGGGGAGGTTAAATGATTTTGAAATCATTTAACCTCCCAAATTTTTTGCATGACCTTTGTGAACAGCTCCCAAAGTACAGCCCCTTTTTTACCTGTAGATAATGACGGTGGTGCCTATATGGACCTGCCTGAATACTTCTTCCACATCCTCGTTGTACATTCTGATGCAGCCGTTAGAAACGGCCTTACCGATGGAGTCCCGGTTCCAGGTGCCATGAATCCCATAAGGTCCGTCGGGAATATCAAGCCCCATCCAGCGAGTGCCCAGGATTCCTCCGGGGTTGACTGTTTTTTCTATTATTGAATAAGTGCCGGGGGGGGTAGGGGTGGATGGTTTGCCAACGGCAACAGGATAAATTTGCGTAGTCCGGTTCCCTCTTTCCAGGTAAAGCAAGCGGTTGGTAACGTCAACCCTGATGAGGATGTTGGAATACAAGGGTTCGTCATTATACAAAGTGTTTTTACGCATTTTTCATCACCTGAAAATATTTTTTTATTAACATATGATTTAGGGAGCTAAATTGCGTAAAAAAGCGATTTTGGAATAAAAATGGCAAAAAAGGGAAACATAAGTGGTGTGTAATTATCGTGCGGAGGTCGGATTAATGGGGAAAAAGGTAGCCGGTAATCTCTTAATTATCGGCGGTGCGGAGGATAAAAAAGGGGATTGTGCCATATTAAAAAGATTTGTTGAATTGTCAGGAGGCAAAGCCGGCAAATTGGTCATCATGACTACTGCCACCAAGGAACCGGAGGCAGTGGGAAAAGAGTACCTGCAGATTTTTGGCCGGTTGGGAGGCGGTCAGATTGAAATACTGGATTTGCCCAGCAGAACGGAGGCAAAAGGGGAAAAAGCCGTAAACATTATTTCTGAGGCGACCGGCATTTTCTTTACAGGCGGGGACCAATTGAGGATAACCAGTATTCTGGGCGGTACTCCTGTCAATGAGGCCCTGGCCAGAGCTTATAAAAACGGGGTGGTCATTGCGGGGACCAGTGCGGGGGCATCCGCCATGAGTGATACGATGATTGTTGAAGGTGACAGCGACAGTGCGCCTCGAAAAAACTCGTTAAGGATGGCGCCTGGTTTGGGCTTACTGGAAGAAACGGTCATTGACCAGCATTTTGCCCAACGTGGCAGGTTGGGGCGGTTACTGGCAGCCGTAGCCCATAATCCCTATGTTTTAGGGATAGGTATTGATGAAGATACAGCCGTCGTCGTTGGGGCAGATGCCCGTCTCGATGTTATAGGGTCCCGGACAGTAACTATTGTGGATGGTAAAGAGGCAACTTATACCAATGTTTCGGAATTGGAACCGGACCAAAATCTCGCCTTGCATGGTGTGCGATTGCATGTAATTCCGGCGGGTTACGGGTTTAACCTGAGAAACCGCCAGCCGTTGATTTGATAAAAGTTTGATTTTTCCAGGTATTGATTTGATAAATATCTGCGATGTTTGGGAAAGGGGTTTTCGCTTTTAATGAAGATTTTAGAATTTCGGGTTTACGAGGGAATAAATATATATTCGCACCGCCCGGTAATCAAGTTGACTGTAGACCTGGAAAATTTAACAGGAGTAACCACTGACCGGCATCCGACGTTAATTGAAGCGGTTTTGCGGCTTATGCCAACGCTACAGGAACACTACTGTTCGCTGGGTCGGCCGGGCGGGTTTGTCCAGCGTATGCGCGAAGGCACTTTTTTTGGTCACCTTTTGGAACACGTTATTTTAGAATTACAGCATTTAGCCGGTTTCGATGTAATTTACGGCAAAACCCGTGAAGCCGAGGCCCCCGGCATCTACGAAGTAATTTTTGAGTATGAATCAAAAGAAGCCGGGATTCAGGCGGCCAGAGCGGCGGTAAACCTGATTATGACCTTACTGCAGGGTGGTAGCATTGACCTGGATAAAGAACTTGAAATTATTAAAGAGACGGCGTTAAAGTTTGATTTAGGGCCTACAACAAAAGCAATTGCCATGGAAGCCCGAAAACGCAATATTCCCGTGATGCGCCTTGGCGAAGGCAGTATCCTCCAGTTGGGTTACGGTTGTCATCAGCGCAGGATAGAAGCCAGTATTACCGATGCTACCGGGTGTATAGGCGTCGATATTGCAGGGGATAAAATCCTTACCAAGCAGATACTTTCCGAGGCGGGCATTCCTGTACCGAACGGTGGGGTGGCCAGAACGGAAAAAGAAGCTCTGGATATAATGAAAAGAATTAATAATGCTGTCGTAGTCAAACCCTTTAACGGAAACCAGGGTAAAGGGGTTGCCTTGAACCTGCGCAGTGAAGGTGAGGTTAAAAAGGCATATGCTGTGGCCACCAATTACAGTGACCGGGTGATAGTAGAGAAGTTTATTACGGGCCGGCATTACCGGCTGGTTGTTGTTGACGACCGGGTGGTGGCAGCGTCCGAACGAATCCCTGCTTCAGTGACGGGAGACGGGGAAAGCACCATTGAACAATTGATTGAGCAGGTCAATAGGGATCCCCTGCGGGGAGACGGGCATGAAAAACCCCTGACCAAGATCAAGATTGACCCGGTTGTGCTCATGGTTCTGGCTAAACAAAATTTTGTCTTGCAAAGCATACCCCCTGAAGGCGCCCGCGTATTGCTGAGGGAAAACGCCAATCTGAGTACAGGGGGTACAGCTATTGACGTCACTGATAATGTACATCCGGAAAATGCCGCATTGGCCGTACGCGCCGCGAAAATTATAGGTCTTGATGTAGCGGGCATTGACCTGGTAGCCGAGGATATAGCCATACCCTTGACCTCCTGCAATGGCGCGGTAATTGAAGTAAATGCGGCGCCCGGCCTAAGAATGCATCATTACCCTTCACAGGGGAAACCGCGTAATGTGGCGAGGGCAATCGTTGACAAATTATTTCCGCCCGGGACAAAATCGCGCATACCTATTGTAGCAGTTACAGGGACCAACGGAAAGACGACAACCACCAGGTTGATAGCCCATATTTTGCATGCGGCGGGCAATGTAGTAGGGATGACGACATCAGATGGCATCTATGTAAATGGGAAACTTATAGCCAAAGGGGATATGACCGGCCCGGTCAGCGCCAGAACCGTTCTAAGGGATAACAGCGTTGAGGTGGCTGTCCTGGAAACAGCCAGAGGAGGGATAATAAGGGCCGGTTTGGGTTTTGACCGCTGCGATGTTGGCATCATTACGAACATAAGCGAAGACCATTTGGGTATAGACGGCATAGAAACCCTGGAAGATCTCGCCTTTGTGAAGTCTGTAGTCGCCGAAGCCACTGATAGGGACGGCTATGTTGTATTAAACGCTGACGACAGGCTGGCAAGTTATGTGGCTTCCCGTTGCCGGGGAAATATTATTTATTTTTCCAGGGCATCGGACAATATAACCATACGGCGTCACCTGGGGGCCGGTGGGATGGCGGTTTTTGTGAAAAATGGCTTTGTTGTTTATGCCAAAGGCAACCACGTGGTAAAGATAGCCTCGGTAAAAAGTATTCCATGTACTTTATCAGGCCAGGCTCTTCATAATGTGGAAAATGTTCTGGCTGCGTCGGCAGGCTGCCTGGGTCTAGGCATACCGGTTGCCCAAATTAAAGAAGGGTTGCTAAGTTTCGAACCTGGATTAAAAGGCAATCCGGGACGCTTAAACTTCTTTGAAGTGGCCGGCGTAAAAGTCCTCGTCGATTACGGACATAATCCCGCCGGGTACCAAAGT
Source organism: Thermincola sp. GK-1 (assembly GCF_059412445.1). Classification (NCBI taxonomy): domain Bacteria; kingdom Bacillati; phylum Bacillota; class Clostridia; order Eubacteriales; family Thermincolaceae; genus Thermincola; species Thermincola sp. GK-1. The sequence continues at coordinate 3,686 of NZ_JBSQAT010000019.1, read as the reverse complement.
GTGCTGGCGACTGCAAAGAAGATGAAGCATAAAAGACTTATCGGGGTTATTGGAGTCCCGGGAGACCGGCAGGACGATTTTATTATTAAAGTAGGCCAAATTGCCGGGCGTGGTTTTGATAAAATTATAATCAAGGAAGACGCTGATCTAAGAGGACGTAAGCCGGGGGAGGTAGCTAGCCTTCTCAAAAAGGGAGTCCAGGCCGGCGGTTGTTCCGGTAAGGATGTAATCATTATTTTAAAAGAAATAAATGCGGTTCTAAAGGCCGTAGAAATTGCCGAACGCGGTGATTTGGTGGTGATTTTCTACGAAAAACTGGAACCTGTGGTGAACCTGTTAAGCGCCTTTGGTGAATTTGCCAAAGTCAAAAAGATTAGAGAAAAGGCCGCTGATGCTGCCCGCAGCAGGGTTACAGGTCAAAGGGCTTTTTAAAATGAAGGAATTTTTTGTCCGAATGGCAAACATACTATAAAAATGCCAAGTTGGAAAGGTTAGATAGAGTATGCAACAAATTACCGTACCTGCCTATGGAAAAATTAACCTGACCCTGGACATAACAGGTAAACGGGAAGATGGATACCACGAGCTGGTAACACTAATGCAGCAGGTGGAGCTACATGATGATGTAAGGATCCGGCTGTCCCCGAAAAAAAAGATTAGCGTATTATCTGATCACGAATCTGTACCCCGGGATGCTGCTAACATAGCTTACAGGGCAGCTCAGGAATTGTTACGCTTTGCAGGTCTTGATTTGACCCGTTTAAATTATGGCATAGACATTTTTATTGCCAAACGTATTCCGGTGGAAGGCGGGATGGCTGGAGGTTCTGCTAACGCTGCCGCTGTTCTAAAGGGACTGAATAGACTGTTAAACCTGAACCTTTCCACAGAAGAGCTTATGCGTATCGGGCTGCGTCTCGGGGCTGATGTACCCTACTGCATTTTCGGGGGAACAGCGGTGGCCCGCGGGATAGGGGAAATATTAACCCGTGTGCCGTCGCCGCCTACCATGTGGATGGTCCTGGTTAAACCGGATTTTGGCGTTTCAACAGCTTTGGTTTACAAAAACTTCAGGTTTCATGAAAGGCTTTGCCGTCCGGATCTGGACCTGGTTTTAAACGGTATTGAACGGGGCGAAATTGTGGATATTTACCGGGGAATGGGAAATGTTCTGGAATCGGTTACTTTGCGTTTATATCCGGTGCTGCAGGATATTAAGAGAAGGCTGGTGGATTGGGGTGCGGAGGCGGTTTTGATGTCGGGGAGCGGTCCTACTGTTTGTGCTTTTACCCGCTCGCCGGAACTGGCCAAAGATTTATGTGCAACAGCGCAGCGAAATTTTCCTGCTTCTTACCGGATATTGACAACTAATACTATAAGCGTAGGAGAAGCAGGAAATATTTTAGCCCGGGCAGAATATTAATTGTACATATCAGCGGGAAGGATGGATAACATGGAGAGGAGATTAATACCCGTATCACTGGATAATTACAAACCCCTCAGGGAAATAGTATTTGAGGCGCTGCGGGAAGCTATTATTAACGGCACCCTGGAGCCAGGGGAACGGTTGATGGAAATACAATTGGCAGAAGAGATGGGTGTCAGCCGGACGCCGGTCAGGGAAGCTATAAGAAAACTGGAGCTCGAAGGGTTTGTTGTCATGGTGCCCCGTAAAGGGGCTTATGTTGCCGGCTTATCTATGAAAGATATTGCCGATGTATTTGAAATTAGAACTGCTTTAGAAAGCCTGGCGGCCGGATTGGCGGCGGAAAGAATTACCGAAGAAGAGTTGGAAAATCTGGAGCGGCTTCTGGTTAAAATAGGCGAGTGCGTACAGGCTAATGACCTTGATAAGTTGATTGAGGTTGACACTGAATTTCATGATGTTCTGTTCAAGGCGACGAGGAATGAGCGGTTGGTGCAAATTATCAGCAACCTGCGGGAGCAAATTCAGCGTTTCCGGACTACTTCGCTTGCTTCGCCGGGCCGTATGAAATATGCATTGGAAGAGCACAAGAAAATAGTGGAAGCCGTTTCAGAGCGGAATGTGGAATTGGCTCAGAAATTGGCTGCTGAACATATAGAGAACGCAGAAAATATTATGCTTAATGTTTTGCGAGAAAAACGGGAGGGTAAAGGATTCAAGTCTGCGGAGTAATCTTTCTGAAAAGGGGATTATTCCATGAAAATCGATGCTGTGGTTTTGGCCGGTAGCCCTAACCGTGGAGCCCTTCAGGGGTGCAGTAGTGCTGCCGATGAAGCCCTGATTAAAATTGGCAGAAAGTATATGGTGGAATATGTCATCGATGCGTTGCTGGCTGCCGAAAACGTAAACAGAATCGTTGTTGCCGGCCCTAAGGGCAATTTGGCGGAAATCATAGGACCACAGGTCAGTCTGGTTGATGGAGGAGAAACAGTTATTGAAACCCTGCAAAGGGGTTTGGAGCTGTTAAAATCGACGGGGCCTGTGTTGGTGGTATGCTCTGATATTCCACTGCTCACTACCGCCGCTATCGAGGATTTTATTACCAGGTGTTGTGAAAGGGAGGCTGATTTTTATTATCCCATCATCAGCCAGGAGACAGTAAAGGCCCGTTATCCCCAGGCCCAGAGAACTTATGTCAGTCTTGTGGAAGGGGTTTTTACGGGCGGCAATATCATGCTTTTGAAACCACATGTGCTGGATAGGTTGGCTGAAGTGGCTGTAGAAGTGGTAAAATTGAGGAAACAACCTGTTAAGTTATGCCGGTTGCTGGGGTTGAAGCTGTTGTTAAAGTTTTTTTTACATAAACTCTCGATTAGTGAAATTGAGCAAAAAGTTTATGAGTTACTTGGCATCACCGGCGCCGCAGTTATTTCTGATTACCCGGAAATTGGGGTTGATGTGGATAAACCGGCGGACCTGGAACTGGTAATGTCCAAGCTGGAAGAGACCGCGTAGGTACTTTTGCCCGTTTTTGGTATGTTATTCAGGCTTTTTAACAAATATAGATGATTTTGCGGCAGTCAATGAAGTTTACAGCTAGCCGGGGTAGCTCAGTAGCCCCGGTTATTTTCTTTTGCAGGCGACATTTATCGACAAATAATGACAGATAATGTCAAATAATATATGATTGAAAGTTCAAAAAATTCCGCAGACAAAAGCAGGAATTTGCTCCAAAATGAAGAATATCGAATTTTAGCATTGAAAGTGGAGCAACAGGAAGGTGGTGAACACAATGAATATTACAGATGTACGGGTTAGAAAGATCAATCTGGACGGGAAAATGAAAGCCATCGTATCAATAACTTTGGATGATCAATTTGTTATTCACGATGTAAAGGTTGTGGAAGGGCAGAACGGGCTTTTTGTAGCAATGCCAAGCCGGAAGACGCCGGATGGGGAATTCCGGGATATTGCCCATCCCATTACCTCCAGCGCCCGGGAAGTAATTCAAACTGCCGTACTGAAAGCCTATGAGGAGGCCCTAGCCTAATCGTACGCTGTTGTTTGGAAGGGAAAAAATTATCTTTTGACTTTATCCTCGTAGTAAATAGCCGGTATATCGAAAAACGTGCAATAGATTCCTGCACTGAAAGGGACAACTAAGGCTTCGCATTAGCGGAGCCTTTTTTGTTGTTAAGGAAATTACCGTTTAGCAGGGTTGTGGATAACTTATGTCAAAAAAGGTAGATATGATGGTGAG
>NZ_JBSQAT010000018.1:0-56540 GCF_059412445.1 Thermincola sp. GK-1 | reverse complement strand
CCTGCCTACCCTTCCCTGGGTAAGGGTGAGAAAGAGGCCGCCCCGGTGAAACAATAAGTTGCGACCTGGCGGAGGGCGGCAAGCCGGTGTTAACGACAGTGAGGGCTTGAAATCACTGTTTCCGGCACGGACGCCGGAAACCCGGCCATTGAGCCATGGACGGCGATTTGGCCGGGTTCAGTGATTTCAACCGAACGGAGTTTACACTGTCTCCGCCCGTAACCTTGGAGCAACGGTTGTTTCCTCCATAGCGGAACTCACGGCTGTGGTTTTGCAGCATCAAGCTCCCTAGTAGCGGAAAGCCCACCCACCTCTCCAATAAACCGGCAAGGAAATATCGGCGCGAAGGAATCATTTAACCTCCCCTTATCCTTTTATTAACTTTGTTTTCTGTCTGGGGGGTGCATCAAAGAGTAAGGCAGACCTCTTATCACTTAATTATATCAGTATTTCGTTCAAAGGGTTTGGACAGGTCCATGTGCCCAGCAAGGGTATCAACCTTTTGGCCGTCAATCAGAATCTGTACTTTCTCAACGGTGGGGAATTGAGTCAGCACATCAACAATTGAATATACCGTCAGCAGTTCGCCGGTAGAACCGCCCCAATGATTATCCCTTAATTCTTTACTGAAATCAACTGTACAAAGACCATTTTCAATGTTAATGTCTTTCAGTTTGGTCCCGGAAGGAATGGTCCTCTGCAGCCCATCACCCTTTCGGGGGCCCTTAATCAGTTCTTCCAGGGCCGCCCTAGCAATACCCTCTTTTTTCGGAATACGCATGGTTTGTGCTTTTAGATACTCTCCGTCTTTATCGGCATAATACAAAACAATTTTCACTGTTTCCCTGGCGGTCTTTGTACTCATGGCAGTGGCTGTCTCCGTTCTCTCGTTATTCCTGTTTCCGGCAGCGGTTTCATCTGCATTTTCGGACTTGCTACTTGCGGGCTTGCTTTTGAAAGCCGCTTCTCTTTGCAAATCCATAGTTGTTTTGCCGGTTACCACTTTCCAATGACTTTCCTTAAGTTTGTCCCACGAAATGTTATGCAGGGACCCACTTCCCATAGCCAGTCCAACGGCTAATAACAGTCCCACTCCCACCATCAGTTTTTCTCCGAACTTGCCTGAAAACATCTGAATCCTCCTTCCAATTTTTCCGTAGTGTTTGTCCTACACTACACTATATTGAGGAGGACATACTTTTATGACTTTCCGGAGAAAAATTTTCCAAAAAAATTTTTTAATACCATCTTGCCAGCACAAGAAAATATAAACCAACCAGGATCACAATCACGCCTGAAGCTTTAGTGATATAGGCCGTCCACTGCTGAAACTTACGCAAGCTGGTTAGAAAAGCAGCAAAAGTCCCGGCAATAACCAACGGCAAGCCGTGTCCCAAACCGTAAATAAATAACATGGCTGCACCAGTACCGATATTGCCCTGCGCTGCAATGTAGGTCATAATTACAGCCAGTACCGGTGTGGCACAGGGTGAAGCCACCAGTCCGAAAAGCATGCCAATAAAGAAAGAAGGCAACAAACCTCTACTCTTAATGGGCATCTTCTTTAACGTCGGAAACTTAATATTGATGACTTCCAGTAACTGCAGGCCCATTACAATTGCGACAAAAGCGATAACATAATACCATCCTTTGCCGATCTGGCCGAAAATCTTACCCAGCAAGGCAGCAAAAATGCCGAGCAAGGCAAAGGTAACAGCCAGACCTAAAACAAAGACAAAGGACATAACAAAGCCCCGGGAACGGGATCTTTCCGAATAACCACCGATATAACCCATCATCACGGGAACCATTGATAATATGCAAGGGCTGAGGCTGGTTAAAATACCACCGAGAAAAACCACCAAAAAGGTTAACAGGGAAACATGTTGCACTAAATTGGGGAGTGTTTCATTAAAAAATGTTTCTAACACCTAGCCACCCCTTTCACAAAAAACATTCTCGAAATAACCGACTGTTGACAGGGTTATTTATCCGGCAACAGTTGTTGGATGTATTTTTCCAATGTCTTTTGCGTGGTAACTCCCGTATAGCTTTGCACCACGTTACCTTTGGCATCTATAAACCTGAAATTGGGGATGGCATCAACCTGAAATTCGGCAGCCAAAGTATTCCCCTGTGGGTCATCAACGTCAGCCACGATAAATTCCACCTGCCTGCCGTATTTTTCCTTCAGAGCCATAATCACGGGCTCCATCTGCCGGCAGCCCGGTCACCAACTGGCATAAAACTCCAGAAAAACGGGTTTTCCCTGGCCTTTGGCTTTGGCGAAAGCGTCAGCCGGATTTGGCGTAACGGCAAATTTTTCTTCCCCTTTTGACATAAAACTCGGAGCGGCCATAATCCCAATGATCACAATAACTAAAACCGCCAGTATAATTATTCTTCCCGTCTTTGACAATATACCCTAACCCCCTTCCCGTAATATTAATATACGCTATTATACCATATAAATTAAAATCGTCATAATAAATTTAGGGCGACAGATTATTTTTCCGCCAGAAAGCAAAGAATATTAGATACAAAAGCAGGCACGGAGGTGCACAATGGATAAGCTGGAAAAAGTCAATAAACTTATCGAAAAAGCAAAAGAAAATTACGCCAACATATCAAATAATATAATTCCCGGCATTCAGGGCGTCAGCATCGAAGGAGTCGACCTTATTCCGCTTGGCGGAGATGCAAAAGCAAATCATGAAGAACCGAATAAAAAATCGCACCAATAAAAGTGGTTGTTTAAAGGCTAAAGAGGCGCTGTTTCCTAGAATGACAGGTTATGCTTTTTGCTGTAGGGTTGAAACACCGCTTCAGCAATTTCACATTCCCGGCTTAACACAACCTTGGCGTTGTGCAAAAAGTCATCCCGCACAAAATAACGCAAATCAGCAAAACAGACCACATGGTTTTCCCCATCCTGATAGTAATGGATATGATAATAGGGAGTAAAGCTTTGAAACAAGCGGCCAATCTTTGAATATAAGGCCTTTTGAATAATATGGTTGTGGGGCACTTTTTCCAATACTCTCCTAATGCCCGTTTCAAAAGACAACCACTTTGCTTCTCCAACAATATACTTGTTTCTTGTTTCCACCAGAAAACTCCAGTCCCACAGGCTAACCATAGCCGGCATGACAATAATGCGCTCAATATCCTGTTCCCTGTATTGTTCACTCAGAAACAGAAAAACAGAATGCCTCATGTACAATCTGAATAACAAATAAATTACCGTTAAAACCAATATGACCAAGGAAACCCGGGGAAAGCTGCCCGGCCAGAATAGAGCGGCCAAACAAAGACCTGCCAGAACCGGGTCGAAAAGCACCAGCAGGTTAAGAGAATACTTTTTTTTGCTCAACGGCCATAATACCTGGGCTCCATAGGAGTTAAGCACGTCAAGAAAAACATGGGAAAGCCCGCCCAATAAAGCCCAGGCAAACAAAGCAACAAACCTGTATCCGGATAACAGGTATACCGCCAAGGCAATCAGACTGGCATTACATATCAGGCCCGGCACGGAATGGGACATGCCCCGGTGGTTTTTTAGATAAGCTATATGTCCCCGCAACTGGTAAACTATATCCATGTCCGGCATTAAAGAGCCTAGCACCGTTGAAAGATACAAGGGATCAGATATCGAAAGCTTTTCGCCGGAAATACCGGCGATTACGGTACCTACCAGAAAATGTGTCACAGGATCCATACCAGAGCCTCCCCCATCCAGTATGCGTGTTCATTATAGCATAACTGCGGGGGAAAATAATCGGCCAAAATATGGAGTTATATGGCCTTCCTTTTCATCCTGATGCTATAGAATTTTTCCTGTAAACGGTTGACGGTCATGGAACTTATTACCCAGACAGGTACAGACAAACCGATGCCCAGCAGCCATTTACCTGTCCACCTGATAAAAAATATAGCGGCAATAACACATAAAGCGCACCCTATCATTCCCGCTACCGCACCCTGGGCTACTTCCCCCGCCATTTTATCGCCATCCCTTCTTCCAGTTAAAGCCACAGAAGCTATCATGACAGCCGGAAAAGCAGCAAAAAGCCCAGCTACGATTTTCCACGGAATAACGAAAGACAATAAATAGCATCCTACAACAGCAAGACCTCCCAGACTAAACCTTGTTAAAATTTCTGCCAGGTTATCACTTATAAGTTTACTTTTCACCTTTGCCCCTCCCAGTCAGAAACGTAAAGCTGCGATAATGGCTGCGCCGGTAAAAGCCCAAACAAAGAAAGTATAAACCAGGCCCTTTTTATACCCAGTCCGGGGGATAAGCCAACCAGCCACCAGACATGCGATAATATTGGCCACCATTCCGACCAAGGCTCCTTTTGAAACCTGCAGTACCAGATGATTAGCTAAATGAAGGTTTTTGCCCGCTCCCACCGAAATGACTGATGCCAGAAAAACCCCGGGGAAAGCGGCAAAAATACCCCCAAACCTGCCTCCGACCTTTTTCCCCAAGAGATATGCGGCGGCAACACTGCCGCCGCCTAAAACAAATCTGAGTAAAACGCCCAAAAAAGTAATTTCCTGCATCTCTGTTACACTTCCCTGTATAGCCTGTTTTAATGAAACAATTCTCTTTTTTACTGGGAATGGTACAAATTAGTTTTTAATAGTGGAAAAACTGCGGTTTCCCGCAGTCCTATTCATTAGTGGCAGGCGTCTGATAAGTTATCAGCCCTTCGTGCATAAACTGAATGATCCGTTTGGTGGAAATTCCCGATTGCGCGCTCAGTTCCAAAAGAGATATTTTAGGATTGACCCTGACACAATCCCTGATTTTAGCCATCTCCCGGTCTCTTTTTTGGGAACACTCCGGACAGATTGCTTCGCTTTCGGAGGTTATTAATTTACCGCATTCTCTACAGTTTACCAGTGCCATTGTAAAATCACCCTTTGCAAGCAGAAGGATTTTTTCTACCCTGATTCTTATTTTATATAATTATTGTGTGATAGTAAATAATTATACAGGAACAAAAAACCAAACACCGGATAAATTTCCGGTGTTTAACGGCATATCAGTAAATTATTTGATTATTTTGATTGCAGCTCCGTCTGCATTCAACTCTACCTTCACCTGGTCGCCAACGCCAATATCCTCGAGATCAGCTTCTTTATCGTCCACAATAACTTTTGCATCTTCGGAAACGTTGTATGTAACCTTAAGTACTCCAAACCTAAGGAGTTCCAGTTTCTTATTGGCAGTGTCAATGGCTGTGACCTCTCCTCCGATATACTTCTTGTCCGCCGTAAACTCTTTAGCCTCCAGATAGGCCACATTTCCTTCAGCATTCAACAGCAGCAAGACCCTGTCGCCTGCTTCAAGGTCTCCCAGCTCAGCAGGCTGCCCGTTTCTGTAAATTGCGGCTTCGTCAATAACCTTATAATCTTTAACTTCTTTATAAACAGAATCATAAACAGAATCGTAAACAGAATCAGTTACATTGGAGGCCACACTGATTATTGCATTTGCCGCGTCTACCGATACCAGAATGCCTTTCACCCGGCCATTTTTCAAACAGGTTCCCAATTTATCCTCCAAGAGCCCCAGGAGCGTAGCCATCTCGGCCCGTGTTACGGGTTTATTGGGCTTAAAGGTTTTGTCGTCGTAACCCTTGATCAAATCGTTAAGTACCGCCAAAATTAAGTACTCTTTGCTGGTTTCATCTAATGTATTGGTATCAGAGAAATATACGGCCGCCTGAACAGCATCCTCGCCGGGGTCTATGCCAAGGGCTTTAACCAGGATAGTGGTTACAGCTATGCGGGATGCTGCTCTATTCGGTTGAAAATGGACAGAAGGGTCAATTAAATTCTTATCGATGGCCACGGCTACATATCCCACTGCCCACTTGGGGACGGCTGCCATATTGTTATACGGCAATGTGGCATCCATTTTGGCCTGTGCTTCATCCTCATATCCCAGTGCTTTTACAACCATGGTTATTACTTCGGCCATGGTTACCGGCTTATTGGGCTGGAACGTGCCGTTGGCATAACCGCGGACTACACCTTCCAGGTTCAATCTCTCAATATTTTTCTTGGCCCAATGGTTGGCAATATCGGGCATCTTTTTCCTCACTTGGTTTTTTATTTGATTTCTTTCCCGGTTCTTACCCTGCTGCTTATTGTTCTCTTTTAATTGTTCCTTCTGACCGGCCTGACCATTTCCCTTGTCAACTTCCTTGTTGTAAACTGACTCACTAACCTTTTGCTGAATTCCAAATATTATCTGGTAATCATTGTCCCCGGCAGCAAATGCTATCCCCGGTAGCAAAAAGGTCACCACCAGCGCCAAGGATGTCAAAACCGCCCAAAACTTTTTTGTTTTCATAGGATTCCCTCCTCTTAAAGTTAATTAACTTTGAAACCGGTATGAACTTGGCCTTGCGACCCCTTTGTTCTATTATTACGAATCCCGCTTTACCTTTTCGAGGGTAGTTCCTAAAATTTCTATTTCCGAGATCTTACCGAAGGTGCGTAAAATCCGGCCTTTAGGTCCGGGGATTATAAGACGTATCGGGCGTTAGCGAGGAAGCCAACCAAATATGTTTGATTTCCCAGCACCCCTTAAAAAAAAGCAGGAATGGCGTATCAATTTATAGAAACCGGTAATGGACTTGAACAAAGTCATGAAAAACATGTTTTTCATGATGGGGTGTTTATATGGCCTACGATTCCCACCAGAAACTGATTGATTCGATCAAAAAAATTAAAAATGGCGATCTGGCCGCCAGAGACCAACTGCTGAACGAGTATCGTCCCTTTATCTGGAAAGTTGCATCGGGCATTTGTAAACGCTCCCTAACCTGGGGAGTTGATGACGAACTGAGCGTTGCTCTTATCGCCTTTAACGATGCTCTGGATGCCTATGAACCGGGCAAAAACGTTTCTTTTCTGACCTACTCCAGAGTGATAATACTAAACCGTTTGAAGGATTTGTTCCGGAAGCAAGCAAAACTGTCCAACGAGGTACCTTTTGAGACAGAGTTGGAAAACGGCGAAATTTTTAACCCGGCAGACACCAAGGTCGCCTGGGAAGAATATCAAAATAAAACGATTGAAGATGAACGCCAGGAAGAACTGGAACGTTATGAAAAACTAATCAGGGATTTTGGAATTGAATTCGAAGACCTGGTGGAATGTTCTCCAAAACACCGGGACTCAAGGGAAACCTTGTTTACAGTAGCCCGGACCCTGGTGAATAATAAGGAATTGATGGATCACCTGCTTTTTAGAAAACAACTTCCGTTAAACAGCTTGCAGGATCTAACCGGGGTAAACAGAAAAACCCTGGAACGAGGGCGCAAATTCATTATTGCTACGGCTTTAGCGCTGTACTTTAAGGAAGATTTTATCTATCTTTACTCTTATATAAACTTCAAATAATTTTTAAAGGTTGGTTTTTACAGAAAGAGGTAAGAATTATGACTGGGCAAAGAGGATTAATAGTTAAAATTAAGGGTTCTCACTGCATTGTAGTTACGGCAGACGGCATTTACAAAGAAATTCCCCTGCCTACAACCCCTGTCAGGGTTGGGTCTGAAATTTACTTTAACGAAAGGACCCGGCGGCATTTAATAAGACCCGTCGCGCTGGCAGCCTCGATTATTGTTTTACTTTTTTCTTTAGCTTTACTGCGTTCTGTCGTTACACCCCAACCGGCTGCTTTCGTGTCGCTGGATATTAACCCGAGCATTGAACTGGCCGTTAATCAAAATCTCCAGGTAATCGCCACGGAAAGCTATAACCCTGACGGAGCAAAATTGCTCGAAAATGTTCGGCTTAAAGGAATAAACTTAAACCAGGCTGTCCGCACGCTTGTTAACGAGGCCACCAGAAAACATTACCTGTCGCCTGACCGTGAAGGTATGATTGTAGCCACTATTGCCCAGTCCCTTGCCGAAAAAATTATAAATAATGAAGCATTGAACAACGAACTGGCCGGAGCAACCAAAATAAATAACGTTAAAGCCAGGATTCTGGTGTATGAAGTTGATGAAACTTTGCGCCAGTCAGCCAGAGAGCAGGGACTTACAGCAGGAAAATACCTGGTTTTTCGCCAGGCACAGGCCGCCGGTATAAAGGTCCGGGCCGGCGATATAAAAACCAAAAGTATCCGTAGTTTTATAGAAGCCTATAAAATCAACCTGCTGCCCAACAATAAAATAATCGTCCTGAAAAAATTGAAAAACCTCCCCGGAGAAACCATCGAGCTCGATAACCTGTTACAAAACCAAAAATACTTGCCAAACAATGAAAAGGTCAGAAACACCAACGGGCGGGAAATGACCGAGGTTACCGAAAAGCCGACGGGCATACAAAATCAGCCGATTTTTCCCAACAGTAATAATAACGGTCATCCGGGGGCCCGGTCAGGTAATCCCAAGACCAAGGGCAACAATTCACAAAAAGGCCAACAGAAAAATCAAAATCCAACTCCCGCCAAAGACAGGGAACTCAACCTGCCCAGGCAAAAAAAGCAGGTAAACGACAAGAAAACCGATCTGCAACCGGTAGAAAATACAAAAACTAATAGGGCACAGGATTCCTCCCCGGGGAGTACCCCTGGTAGCGGAACAAGCGGGAATGCGGTGACGCCACCGGCAGACCACGGCAATACAGGTTCGGACTCCTCAGGTCCTGCAAATGGCAGCGGAAAATCAGGTACTGGAAGTTCTTCCGGCTCTTCTGGTTCCGGCCCTTTAGGTCCCGGCGGTTCCGGTTCTTCCGGCGGCTCAGGTGGTTCTGGAGGAAGGACAAGATAATTTTGTATTTCTTTCAGTCAGGTAAAATAAAGTATTTATATCATAGCTTTTCATGCCATATCAAATAAAATTTCCATAAAAAATGTTTATTGAATATTTTATGGGGCTAAAAAATGTCAATTAGACAAACTTACTTAGTAGTGCTATATTTTTAATTAGCATTACTAAGGAGGTTAGTAGGAAATGAAAACTTTATTGAAAATTATTTGTTTGACAGTTTTAGTACTTGCCTTCGGCATGTTATTAATTGGCTGTTCCGGCAAGACGGTAAATAGTAGTTCCGAAAAAAAAGCTGCCATAACAAAGGTTTTACGGGTTGGATTAGTTCCTAATCAGGCTCCGGATAAAATCAAAGCCAAATATGAACCTTTTAAGGATTACCTTTCCAGCAAACTGGGCATGAAAGTTGAACTATTTGTCGCCAACAACTATGCCGGGGTTGTAGAAGCCATGGCAAGCAATAAACTGGATATGGCCTATTTCGGCGGTCTTACCTATGTCCAGGCCAGGCAAAAGGTTCCGGTACACCCCATCGTTACCGAAGTAGACAGTGAAACAAAAACTACCAAGTATTACAGCCTTATTATTGCCCCGGCAGATAGTCCGGTGAAGACCCTGGCTGACCTAAAGGGCAAAATCTTTGCCTTTGGAGACATCAGTTCTACCTCAGGGTCCCTCTATCCCCGTATAATGCTTGACAAAGCAGGCCTTAAGGTACCTGATGATTTTGCCAATGTCATATACACCGGAAAACATGATGCTACTGCCCTGGCCGTCCAGAACGGGAAAGTAGATGCCGGCGGTCTGGAAGGCAGGATACTGAACAGGCTTATTACTGAAGGAAAAATTGATAAAAGTAAAATAAAGGTTTTAGCTAAATCTGACTACATAGAAGGCTATCCCTGGGTAGTTCTCGATTCAATGGACAAAGAACTGGAGAATAAAATAATTGACGCCTTTCTGACCATGAATGACAAAAAACTGCTTAAACTAATGAACGCTGTAAGGTACGAAAAGGTCACTGCCGAGGATTACAAGTATATTGAAGAACAGGCAGCCCGGTTAGGCCTTCTTAAATAACCGGGAATAACGGCAGTATTATTACCGACAAAAATTTTGATAACCGAGGCAGGCGAAATGGAAGGAACAGCTACTTTTAATCCAGAGATAATCAGGGCAAATAACCTGGTGAAGATCTACGCAACAGGAGTAACAGGCCTTAATGGTCTGAACCTGAGCATATCCCGGGGAGAAATGGTGGGAATACTCGGGGCCAGCGGTTCCGGGAAAACCACCTTTTTCCGGTTGCTCAACGGGTCTATTACCCCAACGAGGGGGGAACTTTTTGTCTTGGGGAAACGCCTTGGCCGTCTCCCTTACAAATCACTGCAGAAATTGCGCTCCCGGATGGCCCTGGTTTACCAGAATCATAATATTATACCCGGTTTGACGGTAGCCCAGAATGTACTAATGGGGAGACTGGGAAAAGTTTCTCTTCTACGGGCGGTCAGGATGGCTCTTTTACAAACAAATAAAGAACTCGAAGATATACACCATGTGCTCGACCAGTTAGGACTGGCTGATAAAATGTTTCACCACGCCACAGATCTTTCCGGGGGCCAGCAACAACGTGTGGCTATTGCCAGGGCTTTATTTAGTGATGCAGAGATTATCCTGGCAGATGAACCGATTGCGTCCGTCGATTATAAGACAGCAGAAACGGTCCTTACCCTCTTAAAGAATCTTAACCGGGATAAACAGACCACTATTATAATGAACCTGCACCAACAAGACTTTGCCCTTAACTTTTGCCCCCGGATAGTGGTTCTTGATAAGGGGAATCTGGTTTATGACGGGCCGCCGGAAAATTGGATTTGTGGAGGGAGAAAGAATATTGTTTCCGGAAAATAGACTCAGCCAGCAAAGAAAAATCAGCTACCTGAATCTGTTTTTAATCCTCCTTTTTCTCTTTTTGTTTACCTGGAGCGCCAAAGCCACTCGTTTCAATCCGGCGGCTTTCACTGACCCTGCGAACTTGACCGGCATCGGGCGTTTTGTCTCCGGGCTGTGGCCCATTGAACATAGTCCTGAATTCCTAAAGAACACTGGCATCCTTCTTGTTGAAACTATAGAGATTTCCGTAGTTGGTACAGTACTGGCAGTAGTATTTGCCATCCCTTTAACCCTTGGAGCAACTAGGTTAAGGGGTGAAGAGTTTTCCAGGAGTAGCCGCGGCACTTTATACTGGCTGGGAAGATGGTCGGTCTACTATGGGTCACGATTTATTCTCAATCTATGCCGAGGAATTCCCGAATTGCTCTGGGCGCTTATCTTTGTAGTTGCGGTTGGCTTGGGCCCTTTCCCGGGGGTACTGGCTTTAGCTGCCCATAGCACCGGGGTACTGGGCAAGCTTTATGCTGAAATACTGGAATCAGTAGACCAGCGGCTGGTGGAAACAGGACGGGCAACAGGGGCAAGTGAGTTGGCAGTCCTTTTATTTGTGAAAATCCCGGCTAGCCTTCCCGTATTGCTCTCATATACTTTATTCAGGTGGGAATGTAACATGCGGGCGGCCACTGTCCTTGGGTTTGTTGGCGCCGGAGGAATTGGCACTCAGCTCACTATCAGTATGCAGCTCTTCGCCTATGATGAAGTATCCACCTTAGTTTTGGCCATTTTGGGTTTGATTTTCCTCGTTGATATTGTCGGACAGGTAATAAGGACACGCATCCTGGACCATTCCGTCAGGTGTAACAGCGATTTGTTGTCATAGGAATCGAGTAAGGTAAAGCCGAAGTAATTTACTTCGGCTTTATCCTTCTGACAGAACCGTACGTACGGGCCGCGCATACCGGCTCCTGGTAAAGGCTCCCCGCTGGTTAGGTGACAGGGTTTTTCTCAACCCATCGGCTCAGCAGACATGCCGGACGAACACTGAAGCGCTGCCTCATGAGCAGCGCTTTTTTGGAAAACTTCCTTATTTACATTGCCATCCCACTGCCACCGTAGGTAAAAATATCGGGATTGAGCATCCCCAGTATCATGGCCACATGGGCCACTACGAGGAATATGGCAACAAAGACAGCGTGTAGTTTTAGTTTCTCCTCTTCTGTTTTGCCGCGCCCCAACAACCCGATTTCCAACAAACTGATCCCGAAAAGCGGAATCACTCCCGACAGGTAGAAACCTACCGCCAGAATATCTACAATACCTCTCCACTCCCCGCCGGCGGTAAGTGGAATCACCGCTGTTTTAAAGAGATAGATAAAAATTCCTACAAAATAAAAACCTGCTATAATTCCTGCAATTTTGTTGAGCCTTCTTAAGCCCCCAGAAAGGTTTCTCCCGAACAAAATAAAAAGCTCTGATACTGCAACGGTTTCAGCCAGGATAACAGGAATGGCCATGAAAATAATCAGATTCCAGGGTTGATTGGTAGCAAGCAATTCCATGTAATGGGTCATGTTCAACTTCTTCTCACCTCCCTTATTTGCTAAAAATATTTTACAATATATCCCTGAATGAGTCAACTACTTTATGTAGTACTATATTTTGTAATTTATCTTTCATTTATTGTGCATACAAAATGGGTTCGGTCATCACCGAACCCATTTCAGACTGTTAACCAAGGGCACTCTGTTAAATTGGCGGAGGTTAAATGTTTCCGGAGCGGGGCTATAATTTAATGCGCCGGGTTTTTTCATGGAGAGGTGGGTGAAGCAGCATTTTGGAAGGGTGGGTGGGGTGTCCCGGCTACCCCGGAGCTTTGTGCTGCAAAACCTTGCCAGAAAGGCAGAGAAAACCGTTATGGAGGTCAAACAATAAGTTGCGACTTGGTGGAGGGCGGCAAGCCTGTGTTAACGACAGTGAGGGCTTGAAATCACTGTTTCCGGCACGGACGCCGGAAACCCGGCCATTGAGCCATGGACGGCGATTTGGCCGGGTTCAGTGATTTCAACCGAACGGAGTTTACACTGTCTCCGCCCGTAACCTTGGAGCAACGGTTGTTTACCTCCATAGCGGAACTCACGGCTGTGGTTTTGCAGCATCAAGCTCCCTGGTAGCGGAGAGCCCACCCACCCTTCCCTCTCCTTCAATCAGACAATATATACGATGAGGACGTGATGTCTTTGTCTTCAATCTGACAGGTTCGGTCATCACCGAACCCATTTCAGCTTTTCCCATAATTGCGGGGTACATAAATCCTTTAAAAAAACCTCATCATAAGAACGTTTTCCTTCAAATGGAGTAGGCAACCAGTCATCTTCGTGCAAATCCAGGTCTATAGCTTCATCAATCTTAGGCTCTATAATCCCCTGGCGGACCATTTTTAACCAATCACGAACCAGTTGGTCTTCGCCGGTATTTACCACAACTTCCCTCAAACGAGCCGCTCGCCTGGAGGAAGGACAGCAAATGTATGTTTGGCAAACCAGCGGCCTCACCTGATACTGGCAGCACAGTCTGCTGTCGGGCGAATTCAGCCGGCAAATACCATCGGGCCCCAGTTGCAATGTTATATCTACTGCCCGGCCGTGAACGTAAATGTAAATGTATTTCGCAAAAAGCTCCTCTAGTGGGATAACCGACGATAACTTAACCACATCTATTGATGTTAGAGGTATACGTTCCTGGCAGCAAACATTGCAAGCCATACAAGTACCCGCCTGGGCCTTTTCATGCCGGGGCCTGGCAATACCGCTTTCCTCAATGAATAAGTTGATTGCCGCAAGGTAATCGGCTACTGTGGCATCCTCTGAGAGAATTAGCACATCATAGCCCTGTTTGTTTTTCTCGGACCGTACTTCTACTTTCATCGATATTGCCTCTCACTGTGTTGCATTGGATACTACCCCCTAAGCTGTCAATCAAGCAGTATCATGCATTTTTCTCAAACAAATCCAGGCCTTCGCCAATTATCTTCTGAATATCAGCCATCAACCTGCCGAATTTAAACTCTGCCTCCAGGTAACTCTTAATTTTTTGATTGGCTGTAATAATCTCCTGCATTTTATGCAGGGCTTCCATTTTATCTGCCGGAGGCTTCTGCCCCAGCAGGCGGGCCTTTTCTACTTCCATCTGGCGATTACGAAAATCCGTTAGAATTTTCTTGGCTTCCGCATCGCCGTCAATCAACTGTTTCGCCCTGGCAAATTCCTTATAGTATTCATTTTCTCTGATAGCTCTCGCCAGGTTGTGAGCCAGGTCATAAACGTTCAAACCGCAGCCCTCCTTTTCATAAAAATTTTAATTGTTCTATAGAATCTATTCAGCGGTATTCATATAATATTCCAGCATGTTGGCCAGTACAACAGTCGCTTCCGCCCGGGTAGCGGTATCCTGAGGTCTGAATAAATTATTACTGCCTTTCAGCAAACCGGCAACCTTGGTATTCCTGATTGACTGGACAGCCCAGGTAGGTATTTTGCCGGCATCGGCATAAGCCGACGGCTGTTTGCTGTCGGGAAGTTGGAGGCATTTATTAATGATGACAGCCATTTCAGCCCTGTTAATCATTTTATCTGGCTGGAACCGACCATCTGCATATCCGGCTACGATACCCCTCTCAACAGCGGCGGCAACAGCTCCCCGGGCCCAGGCAGGAATACTGTCTTTAAATTGCAGGTTCTCATTATCAAATGACCAGCCGAACAGGTTGGAAAGGAGCACCACAAACTCAGCCCTGGTGACCCCCTTCTGAGGCAGGAAACGGTTGCCCGGAAAACCGGAAACAAGACCTTTGGCAGCCATTTGCTCTATCTGTCCCCTGGCCCAGGAGTTATTTATGTCATTAAATACCGGAACGGGCCGGACATCCTGCAACAGCGCAAAAAGCCCCAGTTGCTCCGTTTTGGCCGTAACAATGCGCCTGTCTTTATCAACTTTCTGTGGCACCTGGGTCCATTTTTGGGGTCCCGGGTTCCATTTCATCAGGCGTATCCTGTTTATGTCGGCGTTTCCTGTATATTTCACAGACAATGTATAAGGTTTGGCCCTTCGAGCTGCCGTATTGGAGGATGATTTCCCGGCAATTTCAAAAGCAGGCAGTACCGGATTGAATCCGGGAGTTGCCATATCAAGCATCCATTTTTCTGACATTTGTATCTGTTGAGCAGGAAGCGCATTGGCCGGGATGCTGATTTCTACATTATCTCCTAATTTCCCTTTAGATACCGTTCCAGGCTTTATGTCAATATAAGTATATTGAGGTTCAGGACTCAGCGCGGACAGGTCCTGAGGCGTCACAGGCATCAGCAAGGTTAGTTCATCCAGGGCTATAAACCCTTTGTTCAGACGGTTTTTGTCGGTTTCCACCACATAAATGGAAGATAACTTAACGGGATATTTTATGTCGGCAGGGAATTTTCCGGTTACATATTTCCACCCCTGCCAATTCACGTTTTTGGCCAAATCAACCAGTGTTTCCTCACCATTGGCATCAACCAGTTTTGCCCTGAGCCAGTGGTTATTGGCACCGTTGCCGTAAACCCAGACACCCAGCCCCAAGGGATGGCCCGGCAAAGTCAGGCCGTCGCCGAATCTTCCATAAGCAGCCGCCGTCGTCCCTGCCTTAGTTAAATCATATTCCAATATGCCGGCGCCTGTTCCTCTAAAAACGGGTTCACCGGGAACTGCCGCCCGGAAGTTTCCCGTTACTCCCGCCGGATACCCGGCAAATTTGTAGGCTTGAAATGTCTCCAAGCCGGAATAAGGTTTTTCTGCAGTTCCAATACTGACAGGAACCACAGCTTTCACCCCATCGATAACCGCCGTCAATTGTCCTGTTCCTTTGGTCCCGGCGGCTATAAAGGATTCGCCCGCTACCTGACCTACCTCGCCCTGAACTTCCCACTGGACCTCGGTTGCCTTGACATTAAACCTGATACCGTTCTTGGCCGTAACAACCAAAGACAATGCGACGCTATCGTTTTCATTTAATTCTATGGCGTTCGGGAATACCTCCACCTTCGCAATATCGGCGGCGCCCAAGATATGAATATCATAAGCTTGCTCCACTCCGTTCACGGAAGCAATTACCTTGGCATCACCGCTCTCATGGGCAGTCAGGACATTACCCTCAAATGTACCTAAATCCGGCTCAACCCGCCATGTAATCTGGGATGGTTCCACCTTGTAGGGGTTGTAGTGTTCATCGTAACCTTTTGCTGAATACGACCTAGTTGTTCCCACCAAAAGATACCTGTCTCCGGTTATCTTTAAGCCCTTGAATTCTCCTGCCGGGGCGGTGGAAAAAATACCGATTCCCGTGGGAACTGCCCGCTGACTCGTATATACAGGCTTGTTAATAAGGGAAATAGAATTATCGCCCAACAGTCTGGCAGCCATGGTAGAAGAACCGCCGCCGTCAAGGTTTATAGCCTGCCAACAGCCAAGAGAGGCCATAAAATCAGCCAGTTCCTCCTGGGTCATTCCCCTGGAACCATTACCTCCGTCGACAACCACCAGGTACATGGTCTTGCGGTCCTGGGTGTAACCTATACTGGTCCGGGCCCTTTTACCGGTTATATTCTGAGTAAACCAGCTCCGTTTGCCATAGTTCACAAGCATGGCTTGTCCACCTACGGCAGCCTGAAGATTTTCCCCGCCGGGAGTAATCCGGTAGCTCACAGAAACCCCCGTTCCCGGCTTGAGGTTTTCCTTTACCCATGCTGCCGCTTTACCGTTTGCCGACAGCACGTACCCGTTTTGAGGTATAGTCACACCCGGCATGTTGGTGCGAACTTCCCTCACTATGTCGTTTTCCACCACAACTTCCACTGTTTCCGTCAACTCAGGTAATTTCCCCCGGCTCTTTTCACCCCAGCGCGGGGTGTAAAGGTTGAGTGTATCTTTGTCGGAGGAAACGCCATTTAAGGCCAAATAGGTAGGTTTATTAACCCCAAAGAGGGGATAAGTCTGTCCATTGGCAGCCTTTACCTGCCCTTCAAAACCAAAAATATTGATCATTGGCAGCTTATCGGCAGTGATACCGAAACCATACATATCATTACGCTGGGCCGGGGAACTGATAATTTCCCCATCCTGAACCGTTAAACCGATAGGCGCCTTCTCATCCATCTGAAAAAAGTCCCCGTTAATCCCGGCAACTGCCCCGGCATTTTCGGTCATTTTTGTTATCGCCGTGGCCCCTGTCAGTTTATTGCCTGTCCCCACCATAGTGTTAACCTGTACATAAGGATTTGTTAAATCCACTTTCATGACGTATATTTTCAGGGTTCCTTCAGACGTATATTGGGTAATTGTCTGGATAGTCACCCCTTCGGCAATAGGTTCCTCAAAGTTATCTTCATTGATTACCGTGTAAGCAAGAGCATCACCTGGAAAAACAACGGAAACCAGCATAAAACATACAGCCAAAACCAAGTTGAAAACCCTGTTTAATAACTTACTCCGCTTCAAAAGACCATCTCCTTGTTCATTTTGAATGTTTTACACTATAATTATAACGCATCGCTATCCAACAATAAACATTGTTGGTAAAATAAGTGTCGAAAAAAATACTGTCCTGCTATTTCTTAAAAAGCTTTTTCGCCTCTTTAAGTTGGTCAAGAAGCTTATAGGGAATTCTCAAATTTCCGGAGCCCACACCGATTTCTATTTCCGGCTTGTTGGAACCGTGAAAATCGGTGCCTCCGGTAACCAAAAGCCCATAATCTCGGGCAAGTTTCAGGTACAGTTCCGTCTCTTCGGAAGAATAGGCACTATAATATGCTTCAATACCCTGTAAACCGTAACCCTTTAAATTTTTTAACTCTTCCATGAGCAACTCTATGGAATTATACCCAAGGTATTTAGGGTGGGCCAGAACAGGTATGCCACTGGCCTTTTTAATCAGTTCGATTCCTTGCCGGGGCGTTAGTTTCTCCTTTTTAACGTAGGCGGCCTTCCCTGCACCGAGATATTTATCAAAGGCCTCCTCGAAACTTGCCACATAACCTTTTTCGACCATAACTGCCGCAAAATGCGGACGACCGACCACTTTCCCGCCGGCCTTTTCGGCCACTTCCGCCATGCTTATGTCCATGCCCAGGTCCCTTAACTTCTGAAGCATCCTGGGGTTGCGTTCTTCGCGGTAACGGCGCAGTTCCTGGAGAGCTTCGGCCAAATCCCGGTTATTTATATCTATAAAATAGCCAAGGATGTGCATTTCCCCGGCCGGGTGCTCTACACTTATTTCTATACCGGGAATTAACTCAAAATCCTGTTGTTTTGCTTCTTTTAAAGCCTCCGGTAAACCGTCTATAGTATCGTGGTCTGTAATCGCCACCGCTGCCAAGTTCCTTCCCTTGGCATATCTAATAAGCTCTGCGGGAGTCAGGGTCCCGTCCGAAGCAGTCGTATGTACATGCAAATCAATTAATCCTTCCAGCATACCTGTCCCCCCAAAATTTTTATTTTAATTCAAATATCCTAAATTCTTCTAGCTTCGCCATTATTTTTCCTGCACTTCCCGCAATTGTTTCCTGGCCGGTATTAAAAATCTTGGCCTTTCAACATGACCATTTTAATTTTATTGCAGGGTTACCAATTCGGTGTATGTCTGAAGCTTAAAAAAGAGGCCTGTCAGGCCTCTTAATAACGTACTTGCCCAATACGCCTCTTCAGTTCGTCATGCACCTGCTCCGGGCTCATCCCCCTTGCGTTTATAACAGGAGAATCGGTTAAAACCGTGTTCATACCCATTAAGTTGTTATCCTGCCCGGAAACAATGATGGCATCGCAGTTCTTCAATTCTGCGCCTGTCTGCGTATGCGGATCAAGACTTACAATCTCATAACCCTGAGTAGATAAGTACTCGCTTATATTGCCAAGGGTTCCTTCCACAGCTACTCTCTTCATGTTCTTCCTCCTTTATTAGTGGTTTATTAGTATTATTCAAAAAACAGGACATCTTTATTCCAAAACCCGCCGTCATAAAATAAGGCCCGGTAAGAACCGGGCCTTCATTCAAACCATTTATTGGAGTTTCTGTTCCGCAGCAGTTAACAGCTTAACGGCCAGATCATAGTTGTGTACGCCGTTACTACCGTCAGCAGCTACAATGGAGTAATAAGTAAGGGCCTCTTTATAAGCCTGGGTATTGGCAGCGGCTTTCTTGGCGTCAAGCTTAGCCTTCACCTTGGCTAACCGACCTTTAATGTCATTCTGCCAGGTATCAATAACATTCTGCAGGTAATCCTGGCTTGCTCCCGGATGGCAGGAGGAACAGGAATCAGGCATGCCGTTTGCTTTGCCGTCCTTGGGCATAACTACCTTCATCAGGTGGCTGGCTTTGGGTCCTGCAGTTTTGGGCATGTGGCAATCAACACAAGTTACGCCGGCCTTATACATTACACTTGGAGAATCGGGGAATCCAAGGCCGATTTTGCCTTCGTTCATTTCTTTGTGCGGATGGTGTACTTCTTTACCTGCCACTATGCCCCCCTCCGCATTGTGGCATTGAGTACAAATTTCCGTTTTGGGTTTCCTTAAGAACGCTTCCTTGGTAGCCGCTGGGTCATGAGAAGCGTGGCAAACCTGACAGGTTACGCCAAGCTTGGCATCATTCATCGTTACTGTGGTTCCTTCTTTGGCGAGGTAAGCTTCAGCAGAGTGACATTTCAGACACCTGTCCTGAGCATGGCCATTTCCTTTCAGAGTTTCCAGGGCAGTAGCATGGCCGGTCATCAGCCATTCAGGATACTGCAGATGGTGAGAGTTTTTCGCATGCTTGGTAGGCCAGAACAATTTACCTTCCTTGTCTCCCTCGACAGAAACTACAGTGTAATAATCCGCCAGTTTCTTGCCGGGTACGTACTGGCCTTCGTCATTATACGGATAACCGAAAGGTTTCCCATCGGGCGTTTTGGCAACAGAATCTCCGCGGCTGTGACACTGACCGCAGTTTTCCGCATCGTAAGATATAACCATTTTTTCGCCCCGTGGATTTTTAATGTGCTTGGCGCCGGGGCCATGGCACTGTTCACAGGTAATACCGAAACCGGCAAAAGCCTTTGCGGCTTTAGGATTCTTGTCGGTAGGAACAGTCAATCCGGTTACGTGGCAGCCCGCACAGGTGCTGAGCCAGGGAGTGCCTTCGCCAATGGCTTCAGCTTCAATTTCCCATTCTCCCTTGCCGGCATCCCAGGATGCCCACATAACAGGATAATCATCAGCCGGTACACCGAAGGTACCTTTCTTGCCGACCAATTCCTGTACCTTCAGAGCGCCGGGTTTACCCAAAAGAACATATTGAATGTCCTCGGCTTTAAAGTTTAACATCTTAGGATAATTGCCTTCAAAGTTTCCAGGTAAAGCCTTTGGGTCTTTGGTTACATCTTTGATAAAGTTTCCGTGGCTGGTTTCACTCCAAGCAGAGTGAACGTCACTGTGACAGGTTTTGCAAGCCTCATCACCGACATACTCAGTATTCTGGGCTACTGCAGGTCCGCTGTCCGCAGGCTTTTCAGCTTGCTCTTTGCTACAGCCTACAGTGAAAGTGGCAAGAAGCAGAATCATAAGGATAATACCGAGTTTGACAGCCTTTTTGCTCACAATTCATCCTCTCCTTTCACATATATTCGGCTTCCCCCAATCACCCCTGATAAATTCCAAACATCCCCCCTTAAGTTTAATCAATCAATTATTGTTACTATCTTATTTAATCTTTTCAACATAAGGTAAAGTTTTCCTCCATTTCAGTCAAAAAATTGCGCAATTTGTAAAATTTTGACGATTCTCTTTTGCTGATTCCCCATGGATATTTAGAAGTATTTTGGCAAATCCTAATTGAGATTCCTTTACATAATTACATCTGAAATCTCAGGAAGGAGGCGAGATAAATGGAGAGACAATGGGAGGTTAATACTTATGAAAATGAAAAAGGTAAATTCAACCTTTACCCTGGTTTGTGTAAAGGCTGCGGTTTATGTATCGAAAAGTGCCCCGTCAAAGTTATTGAATGGTCAAAACAACTGGGATTCCTGGGGACACCGGCAGTCCTACCCAGAATGGATGGCTGTATTGTTTGCGGCACATGCCAAACCGTCTGCCCTGATGCCGCCATTCACATTGAACGCTTTGCCAGAAAAGCGCCTCCGATGGCCGCTCCTGTGCGAGAAACAGCCGACCCCGCCACCCATAATAAAAAATAGAACCCGGGCAAGCTTATTCTAGCTGTTTGATAAATTTAAAGGGAGGTTAAATGTTTCCCGAATTATTTAACCTCCCCTTAATTTCAAATACTACCTGCATTGTAGCAGCTATTTCCTTGTGGTATAATATCGTATGATATGCAAAATTCCACGCTCTGTGTCAGGGAGGTACTATGCACAAAGTTAAACATTTCCTGTCAGATTACATATCGGGTGAAAACCTGCTGGAATCAGCTTCTTTTATCTTATTGCTGATTATAATGGCTTTTCCCGCCATTGATTACCTACTCCGAAATATTTTAAGCATCCCCGTTCTTTCCTCTGCGTGGGACGAGCTTTTGTTACTGGCCGGACTGGGCCTGGCAGTCCTGCATCGGTTCAGTGACAATCAGCATCAACCCGCTGCTGCCGTCAATCACGCTATGCTGGTTTTTTTTCTTTTGGGCATAGCAATGGTGGTCATGGATTTATCCACTTTCGCCGTGAACGTAGAAGGTTTCAGAGCAATTTACGAGTATATCCTGTTTTTTTATGTTGGATTTTACCTGGCCGGAAAATATCCGCAGACGCGGACTCTTTTGTCTGTAGCCATGGTAGTAGGCGGCCTTATCGCTCTTTACGGCATATATCAATATATTGTGGGAGCCCCCATGCCCGGTCGCTGGGTAGATGCCGGCGAAGCAGTTCATACCAGGGCTTATTCTATTGTGGGCAGCCCCAATCTGCTGGGCAGCCATATGGCGCTGCTGGCGCCAATTGGCATGGGACTGTTTATGAGTACAAAAAACAAACTTAATAAGATCTTTTGGGCAGTTTTGACCGTAATAATCCTGACCTGCCTGGTCCTTACCCTGTCAAGGGGTGCCTGGCTGGCCTTTGTCGGGGCGCTGGGGATTATGGGTATTTTCTATGATAAACGTATTTTGGTCGTTGGTCTGATAACGGTCATTCTGGCGGGGATTTTTGTCCCGACTGTAAAAAACAGGATGTCCTACCTGTTCTCTGCTGAATACATGGAAAAAAGCGCTCAGAGCGGCCGGATCAGCAGGTGGCTGGCCGCCTACGACCAGATGCGCACAGACCCGCTATTCGGAGTCGGCATGGGACATTTCGGCGGCGCTGTGGCCAAAAGGACCTATAATTCAATTTCTGTAGACAATTATTACATGGGTATGCTTGCTGAAACGGGCCTTTTGGGCCTGGGCTTATTTTTGTATTTAATTTTCATCGTTTTAAAGAAAGGTTTTGATGCATGGAAAAGCTTGAAAGCCCCGGAAAAACGATATTTGGCCGCCGGAATCCTGGCCGGGCTACTCGCTATAGCTCTGCATAACGGGGTGGAAAACATTTTTGAAAGCCCATACCTGAATTCCTATTTCTGGACAATGTCAGGCCTGCTGGTGGCCTTATCCAGGGCCGAAACCGATAGGGGTGAACCATATGAAGAATAGTCCTGCCCAAATTTTGCTGGATATATGCATAACTGTCCTTTTTGCTTTGTACGTATTTTTCTTTTACCAACTCCTTATCATACCGGCTGTTCTGGACTGGTCTGTTTACGGAATAGCCCTGTCGGTCCTTCTGGTTTTTCTCCTGGCCTGGTCTCTGCCTGCCACGGTCCGAACCAAATGGCTTGTGCTTGCGGCGGTTTTTCTCCTGGGTGTCAAATCACTCAACAACCTTCAGGACAACAGTCTATCGTGGCAAATTACAGGTGGGGCGATTATTTTCTTAATTTTGCTGGTAACAGGATATATCGCCGGTCGTTTTCACCTGCGTCAGTTTGTAACGGCTTTTTTAATTGCGGTAATGCTCACTTATACTGTTGACCTGACTCAAATCCCTTTCTGGTCCGAGTTTTCGGTAAAATGGAAAAGCCCTCTGCTTTACCCAAAACAGACTTCCGTAGATTATTTCCCAGTCCAGGTGGCCGATATTGACAGAGACGGACTGGCAGAAATCATCACCCAGGGCAACCCGAGGAAAGCCAGGGACTACATCACTCATCATACCAGACCTCCGAAGGAGCCCCTTGAAGGCGAGGAAAACCAGGTTCTGGTCTACAAATGGTCCAATGAGGGCTTTCAGCTTATGGCTCCGGGCTCCTATGACCCGGAGCCGGTCTTAAGTGCCCTGAAACCGGATTATATCAGCCTGCCATATTATAAAATGAAGTGGGAAAAGAAGGCCGGCGGACAATTACAGCAAAAACTGATACCACAACTGAACGTAACAGGTTTGATGGACCTGGCCCTTAATTTCGGTATGGCACCTTTCAGTTCTCTGCAACTGAGTCTGGAAAGTGTGGCTTCGAGAGACAGCAGTATAAAACAACTCTATAAAAATATGGATATGCATGTGCAGCCGACTACAACGATGCTGGATTATAAAAGCCGTATGCCCGTGGACAGTCAGGAAGCCAAAAACCTGTTCATAGACGGCTACAATTTCTCCGGCGAATTTGCCGGACAAAAATTCAGGGGCACTACAAAAGGCACCGGAATTATGGCCGGTGGTAATATGGCGGGCAACAAAAAGGTAGCCATTTTGTTGGGTAAATCTCTGGAAGTCCTTGCTCTTACCGGCCCGCAGGCCGGTTCCCTTCTGGCAGAATTGACAGGCGAAGACGTGAAGGATGTCAGTACGGGCGAGGTGCTGATATCCGATATAAATAATGACAATATGGACGAAATCATGCTCAACACGGAATACGCCAAACTTTTGCAGTTGAAACCCGACGGACAGTGGAAAGTAATCTGGAGCAGCCGTGATGACAGTTTCCGTTTCGAGGACTTCAACACCCTGGGTTCCGGTAAAAAACCGGAAATTATTGCCCTCTCTAAAAGCCTGGTGCGCAATAACCCCACCCGGTACATAACGGGTTATGAACTGACGCCGGAGGGCCTGAAAACCAAATGGCGTGTTTTCACCGGTCTCATCAACCTGCAGGCGGCTGATGTGGACGGTGACAGGGAAAACGAATTAATCGGGTATCTTTACAAAAACCACAGGTTATTTGTGCTGGAAAAACATGATATTCCCGTTACCCAGATTCTTTACGGGATAACAGGCTTACTGATCGCCTGGGGCATGTATATACGGCTTTATAAAAACCGTAGGTCCGGGGAGGTGCGCTGATGCGGAAATCTTTACAAACACTGTTATTTGTGGCAATATGTATATCACTGCTAATGGGCGGATGTACTTACCGGTCCGGCCCCAAAAAACTGGGAAAAGCTGAAGAAGATAAACAAAAGTATACCGTAAATCCCAATGCAGCAGCCATCATCCGGAAAGCCATAACCAAGACAGAGGCCCAGGGCAGGAAATTCTGGTTTAACGGCTGGATAGTAAATAAAATTCAGAAACGTAAGACCACCAGCATGTATGACGGGACCTTTGTCCGGGGTAAGGGATACCTGGTGAACGCTCGTGTTCTGGGACAGCAGTTCAGGTATTACCGGTGGGGCAGGGAAGCCTATATGTCCGAGGGAGAGGAATGGGTAAAAGCTCCCCCGGCGCAGGAACCGCCCGATCCCTTTGCCGGCTTCAGCCTGATGAAACCTTACGCCAACAAGGCCAGGCAACTGCCTGACGAAAAAGTGCTGGGCCGGGAATGTTATGTATTTGAAATCAATCTCACCGGCCGGGAAGTCCGAAAAATCTCCGAAACATTAATGTCGGCATCGAAAAAGCCCCTGGAAAACCTGCTGCTGGACCGGTTAGAAATGAAGTACCGACTCTGGATCGGCAAATATGACAACTATATTTACCAAATAAAAACGGAAACCGTAATGCCCGTTCCCCAGGCCGGAAGCATGTATCACGAAGTATACTTCCGTTTCTGGGACTACAACAGCAAAAGCGTTACTCTACCGGAACCGGAAAACATAGAAAAATACCTCAAAAAATAATGGATTGTGACCAACGGTCATTTTAAATACCAAGCAGCCTGATGGACAAAATCCGGTTTTTCGTTGAAAATGGCTATGGAATATATTAAAATTAATGGAAAGTCCAAAAAGAGACAAAAAAGGAGGAGCACTAAATGGCTGTAATAATTCCATTCCGGGGTCTGAGATACAACCTCGACAGAATAGGCGATCTTAATGATGTCGTTACCCCACCCTATGATGTCATCGACCCGGCCGGGCAGGAAATGTTTTACGAGAAAAGCCCTTACAACATTATCCGGTTGGAACTCGGTAAGAAATATCCCACCGATACCCCGGAAAACAACCGCTACACCAGGGCCGCCGAAACTCTGCGCGCATGGGTTGAGGAAGGCATCCTGGTTAATGACCCGAAACCATCCCTTTATCTTTACGAACAGGAATTTGAAGCAAGAGGAGCAAAAAAGACCCGCTCAGGTTTTATAGCCGGAGTACAGGCAGAAGATTACAGCAAAGGCGATGTGCTGCCCCACGAGGAAACCCTGCCGAAACATAAAGCCGACCGCCTCGAACTAATGCTGACTACCGAGGCCAACTTCAGTCCCATCTTTGGATTGTATGCAGATAAAGAACACAAAATCGAAGCCATACTGGAAAAAGCCAAGGGAAACCGGCCGCCCGATGAAGAGGCCGTGGACAGTAACGGTGTGATCAACCGCCTTTGGGTCATATCCGATGAAGAGGCGGTTGAATCCGTTGTAAAACTGATGAAAGACAAAAAGATATTTATTGCCGACGGGCATCACAGGTATGAGACCGCCGTAAACTTTGGCAAAGAAATGGCCGCCCGGGGTAAAGAAGGGTTTAATTACCTGATGGTGGCCCTGGTCAACCTGTATAACGAAGGGCTTGTGGTCTTCCCTACGCACCGGCTGGTCAACAACATCGCTGACCTGGATGTTGACAGGCTGCTGGCCGGCCTGCAAGAAAATTTCCATGTGGAGGAGGCAAAAGATGTTGCTCTGCCGCAGTTTATTGCCGAGTTGGAAAGGCGCGGAGCTGTTAATCCCTCGTTTGGCCTCTACACCCAGGAAGGTAAATTCTACTGGTTAACCCTCAAGGATATCAGCATTGTGGACAGGCTCGACCTGCCCGGCCATTCGGCTGCCTGGAAGCAACTGGATGTTTCCATCTTACATACCCTTATTCTTGAAGGTCTGCTGGGCATCGGTAGCAAACAACGGGCTGACGAAAGCAACCTGAAATACGTCCGGGAAGACGATGCCGCCAAAGCCTTTGTGGATAGCGGCGAATATCAGTTGGCCTTTTTCATGAACTCCACCAAAGTGGAAG
This sequence comes from Thermincola sp. GK-1, assembly GCF_059412445.1. NCBI lineage: Bacteria > Bacillati > Bacillota > Clostridia > Eubacteriales > Thermincolaceae > Thermincola > Thermincola sp. GK-1. The sequence goes on along the minus strand of NZ_JBSQAT010000018.1, from coordinate 30,335 downwards.
AAGTTACTGCCATCGCCACCGGCGGTGAAAAAATGCCGCAGAAATCAACCTTCTTTTATCCGAAGGTGATTACCGGCATGGTCATGAATAATTATAAAAAATAAAGGCTCATGTTGCTTTAATATTGGCAGGGTAGGAGGGTGTCTCCGCTACCTGGGAGCTTTGTGCTGCAAACCCTTGCCGGGCAGGCAGCGTTCCCGAACTCGATGGCTCATATAGCATTTCTGATAAGTCAGGCCGCCTCCCGTCCGGTCACTCAACCTATGTTGAGCGCCGGACTTCCCGGCGGCCTTCGCCATCTTCGGACATGCGGGAACTCCCTGCCTGCCCGGCAGCGGTTTTGTGGGCGCAGTCGCTCCCAAACGGTAGGCGGAGAACCCTGCCTACCCTGCCTTGGGTAAGGGTGAGAAAGAGGCCGCTGCCCGGTGAAACAACAAGTTGCGACTCAATAATTTCAACCGAACGGAGTTTACACCGGCTCTGCCCGTAGACTTGGAGCAACGGTTGTTTCACCGGTGTAGCGGCCTCCACAAAGCAAAGGCTGTTTCACCGGTACAGCGGCCCAAAAGTACCGGTGCAGCGTCTTTTCGCAGCTCAACCTACGTCTTTGAATCGGAAGCAGGATATTTCTACCCTGCTTTTATTTTAGCCGGAGGGAAAAAGAAATGGTCCTTTTGGGTCAAAAATATACATCCTTTAAATCAGTTAACTGTCTTCTGGCAGTTTTAATTTCTGTAACCTTTTTGGTTACCGGGTGTGTAGAACGGCCGAAAGACGGAAAAAGCCCGGAAATAACGGTATATCCAATCCCCGGAGACAATGACGCTGCCAACAGTTACATTGTCAGCAGTGGCGGCAAAGCTGCCGTAATCGATGCCGGAAAACCGGCAGAAATTATGTCCAAATTGGAAAAAGAAAAACTCTTGCCCATTTATGTAATCCTGACCCACGGGCATTTTGACCATATCATCGGCCTTACTGCTCTCAAAGAAAAATATCCTTCATTAGAAGTCTTTATCCATGCGGCTGACCAATACAAGCCGGCGGACCCGGTTAAAAACCTGTCCGCTTTATTTGGGTCCAGGGTGAAAACCGGAGTGCAAACCGTTCCATTGTCGGGGCGGTCTGCCCTTAAAATAGGTCGCGTCACTCTGGAAATCATAGAGACGCCGGGGCATTCGCCGGGCAGTATCTGCATTAAGGCCGGCAATCTCCTGTTCAGCGGCGATACCCTCTTCAAAGGCGCAGTGGGCCGTACAGATTTCCCCGACAGCAGCCCCGAAGCTTTAACTGCTTCACTAAAAAAACTCCTAGCCCTCCCGGATAACACAGTAGTTTATCCGGGGCACGGTCCGAGCACCACTCTTGGTACCGAAAAAGAAAACATTATTTCTATTTTGGATAAATAAAACTAAACCGGTCAGCGTGTTCCATCTCATCAATCATGATTTCAAATAACAGGTCTCTTATGTGCATATCCCGGGTCGCCAACAGCATGGCCCGGTAAAACTCTGCCGCCTCCAATTCGTCCTGAAAAGCTTTTCTTAACCCAGCCTTATAAGTGGTCTCGGTCGGAACGGGCTCTTCTACCGCCGGATAGCGGCCCGTAAGACTGTAATATAACCGGCGCAGTTGGCACAAATGCTTTCTTTCATCATCACGGGCATGTTTTATTTGCTCTTTGTCAAATTCCTTCTCGGCCATATCCATTAGCTGCGTATAAAACAGCGCCGCCTGTGCTTCATCATTGGCAGCCTTCTCCACATCCCGCAAGAACTTACCAAAATTGTCAAACAGAGACCGATGGTCGGTGGGATAGTGATAAGGAAACATAACATTATCACCTCAACAGTTTAGTTTCCTTATAATCTATGCGCCCACCCCCCAAAAAGTTATTAATTTATCAGTGGTTAAAAGTTAATAAGTTTACCTTTCCACCAGTTTCCCGGCAAAAAGGGCCTTGCCGTTTAGATAGTCAAATTTGGCCCCCTGCTTGGTATCCAACCGTTCCATCGTCTCCTCGATCAACTGTTTGATCTTCCACCAACTCGTGTCCCAGTTGCAAAAATACATGTTCCCCTGCGGTCCTTTGCCTACCAGCCTTTGGATGACTATAGCCGGGTCCAGGTATTCCAAAAAAGTCACCACCCGCCGCACATATTCTTCCAGGGAAATGACCTTAAACTCCCCGCGACTGTACATATCGCCCAAAACCGTCCTTTTCACTATATACAAGGAATGCAATTTAACATAATCAACCCCCAGGGCCGATAATATCTTTGCGTTTTCAATAACATCGGTTTCATCATCCCAGGGCAGGTTCAGGATGATATGGCTAACCACCGCAAATCCTCTCTGCTTGATTCGCAACACGGCATCTATAAACTCCGCCAGTCCGTGCCCCCGGTTGATTTTCTGCAGCGTATGATAATTTACTGTCTGCAGGCCCAATTCTATATCAATGGCCAGATTCCGTTCCCTTTGCAGGGAGGCCACGAAATCAAGATAAGCGTCATTTATACAGTCAGGCCGGGTGGAGACAGAAATCCCGATTATATCTTCGTCCTCAACAGCTTCCCGCATATTGCTACAAAACCGGTCAAAAGGCAGGTAGGTATTGGTAAAGGCCTGAAAATAGGCAATAAATTTTTGCGCATGGAAACGCTTCATAAAGAATTTTTTATTTTCCCTGATCTGTTCCCTGACCGTGAGGGTGTTGGGCAGACACTCAAAACCGGACCCTTCCTCATCACAAAATATGCACCCACCGTGCCCCAGCACACCGTCCCTGTTCGGGCACGTTCCCGGTATGTTTACAGGCAGTTTATAAACCTTTCCGCCGAATTTTTCAGCCAAGTGGCTGGAATAATCGTTATACCTTTTTCCCTCTGCCAATCTCATCAAATCCCCATTTCCTTATCTGGTCTCAGTGATATTGTACACCGATAACAGGCCAATATAAACCCTATCTTTACAGGGAAAACAAAAACTACCTGCCATGCCTTTAAATTTGCAGGTAAATACTAATTGCGTAAATCTTTTATCGGGGGTGGTTTCCTTTTGCTGCAGTGTTTACAGGATTTGCCTTTCAAACCACACCAATACCAGATCGAAACGGCACACCGCATACTCCACCAAATGGACTGCCGGGCCTTAATCGCCGACGAAGTGGGACTGGGCAAAACAATCGAGGCAGGACTGGTGATTAAAGAACTGGTTCACCAGGACAAAAACAGGAACATCCTGGTGCTCACCCCGGCAACACTGCTACACCAATGGTGTGACGAGCTCTATAAAAAATTTGACCTGAATTTCTGGATTTGCCGTAAAGGACCATGGGGTTGGGATTATAACTTTGTGATCGGTTCTCTCGATAAAGCCAAGCGGGCCGAACACCGGGAGATGCTACTTTCCCGTTTTTACGACCTGGTCATTGTCGATGAAGCACATAAGCTGAAAAACAGGAAAACTGAAAACTGGAAACTGGTCAATGACTTAAAAACCAGGGGATTGATATTATTGACTGCAACCCCACTGCAAAATAACCTGGAAGAAATCTATAACCTGGTCAGTCTGGTCCGCCCTACCCTTTTCAGAGACTATAAAAGTTTCCTGGAATACTACCAACTGCATCCCAAGGCCCTGATGGCCGAATTGAAGGATAAGCTGTCCGATATAATGATTCGCAATCTCACCAGGGACCAGACAGAAAAGAAGGTCCAGAGAAGGGTACAACTTATACCTATCAGGTTGCGGCCGGAAGAAAAACAGATCTACGAGGCCCTGCAGGAGCTGAGGGGGTCCTTTCTGCGCCTAACCCTGACCAAAGAGTACTGCAGCAGCCCTTCGGCTTTGTACGCCACTTTGCAGAATATGGGCCGGGATGAACTACTGCCTCTGCTCGAAGAATGCCCCCTGCCCATGAAATTATATCATCTGCAGGCTATTTTGCAGAAACATCCAGGTAAAATCCTAGTCTTTACCGAATACATGCAGACGCAGTTCTTTATCGGGCGCTGGCTCAACGAATTGGGTATCAACTTTATCCATTTTAACGGCAAGTTAAGGCGCAATCAAAAAGAGTACACCAAATGGCTGTTTCAAAACAAAGATTACCGGGTCATGATATGCACCGATTCAGGAAGCCAAGGCTTAAACTTCCAGTTCTGCAACGTGATAGTAAACTTTGACCTGCCCTGGAACCCCATGAAGGTGGAACAGAGGATTGGCCGGATTGACCGCCTGGGCCAAACCGCCGACGAAGTATACGTATATAATTTCGTGCTGCAGGATACGGTAGAAGAGAAGATTTTTCACATTCTGAGCAGTAAAATCGCCCTGTTTAAGGAATGTATCGGCGAACTGGACAACATTCTGACCGGCGATGAAGATACAGCAGAAAATGAGAAACTGCTGAAATCCATGCTCAGGCTTTAACAGTTGCCCAATGTTTCCGGCTGAGGTAAAATTAAAATAAGTAAAGGCTGTGGCCGTCCACCTGGGACAGGTGGATGTCAATATTGACGGAAAACCGGTGACCGGTTTCTGACAGTTTTTCCTACATTATTTTTGATATGGTATCAAGAACCACCAGGGATAATCCCGCCATGAAAAGAATCAGGCCAAAGTTAATTAAACTCTCTTTCCAACCATGGTTTTTAAATAATTTATTAAAAAACAAAGTTGTTCCGACCAGGTAAAGAACAGGAACAACAGCCATAAAAACTACGGAATGGGCCTCTTTGCCCGGCATAAATGCATAGGCCGTCATGATTAACAGAACGAAAAACCAAAACAAAAATCCGGTGACAAATGAAACGGCTAATTTGATGGGCAATAACGAATTCATCTCATTCACCTCTAATAACATTTTTCCACCAAAAGCCGTTTTTGTATGTGACCGATGTCACGAAAAAAATTATTTTGTTTGGGACGGTTATTTGGTAAGCAAATCAGTTCGTAATTGATAAGCAGCGGTAAAAAAACTGCGGTAAGCCAATGTACTTGCCACAAAGCAGGATATACTCACAGCCGCGCTGATCATAAACACCACCATGATTTGATAACGTACGGCAATAACTGGATTTGTCCCGGCCAGTATTAAACCCGTCATCATGCCCGGTAACTGGACAATACCCATTGTTTTCAGGGAATCAATGGTTGGCATCATGCCCATTTTAATTGCTTTCTGCAGGCTAACGACAACTGCCTGCCTGGGCGTCGCTCCCAGAGATAAAGAAGTGATAATCTCCCAGCGTTTTTCTTCGATAGCCTGTCTCAAACGAGTCAACGTCAGGCCTGTAGCAGCCATGGAATTGCCGATCACCATGCCGGCCACGGGGATAGTCTCTGAGGGAACAAAAGCAATTGCCTGTACAGTTATAAGAATGGCAAGGGTAATGGAGGCTCCTGCCAGAATGGCGGAAGTGGTAATAAAAAGTACTCTGGGAATGCCCTTCCCTCTTTTGGCGGCATTTACTGAGGCTACAACGGTCATAACAAGCAGCATCGCTAACGTGAACCGCCAGTCGTTGAGGTCAAATATGTATTTGAGAACAAACCCGATCAAAAACAGTTGCACAACTGCCCGGACCGTACCGATAAAAATTTCTTTTTCTAATTTTAGGTGTTGCCAATATGAAATAAGCAGGGTAAAAAGAACCAATCCCGAAGATGCTAAAAGCGCCGCGTTGCTCACTTTATTCCCCCCTATTTTTTCCACTGGTTAAAAAAGCCTGGCCTGACGATAAGCAGGGTCCGTCAGAATTGTTTCAGTGTCTCCAAAAGCCGCTGCCCTGCCGTTGATCAACACAAGGATTTTGTCGCTGATACGCCGGGCCTGCTCCAGGTTATGGGTAATCCACACACAAGATAGACGTTTTTTCTTTTTTAAAAGCTGGACAGTCTTTTCCACCACGTCTGTTGAACCTGGATCCAGGGCCGAGGTGGGTTCGTCCAGGAGAAGGACCGCCGGTTCATTGGCAAGGGTTCTCGCCAAGGCAACCCGTTGTTTTTCCCCGCCTGAAAGCTCACTTACTTCCCGGTCCAGTGCAATACCGCCCAAACCGGCCAGGTCTATATATTTCCTCAGGTCAACTACACTATCCCGGCCTGCCAGAAACGGCCCATAAAGGATATTTTCCCTGAGGGTACCCGGGAATAAGACCGGCTGCTGCAGAACCATGCCTATTTGCCGACGCAGTTCCAAAACAGGGTAGCAATTTAACGGTTTGTCCAGATAATATATGCTGCCTTCAGTGGGGTCTGCCAGCCGGTTCAGCAAAAAAAGCAAGGTACTCTTCCCCGCTCCTGAAGGTCCGACGATGGCAACAGTTTCACCTTCCAGCACTGAAAAGCTAATGTCCTGCAGGATAGTTTTTTCACTCTTACGAAACCCAACCCCATTTAATCTCAAGACTTCCTTTTGCCCTTCCATCTTATCCTTCGCCGCTTTCTGTCAAAAATTGTTAAGCAAAGAGCTCTTTTCTTCCGGCATTAATTACCGGTTCTGAGTTTATTATACCATGAAAAACGTCCTTGCTAGATAAGATTCTGTAGGGGCTTCGCTGAATCTGGTTCACCAGGAGACTTGCCGCAGGATATATCAAACCAAGGTTCCCTGCATATTCGAAAAATTTTCTATTTGTAAATAAAAATCCGGCATATGAAAACAATAATAACGACTGGTAGTAAAATAAGCGAGGTTCGGGAAATAATGAGTAAAAAACTGTCACTTACCGATTGGGTCTGGATTATTCTTATCGTTTTTTTAATAGCGGGCTGGTTTTATCCCCCTATCGGGATAGTAGCCGTTGTATGTATGGCCGCCCCCGTAGTATATGGTTACGTTAAAGGCGGCCGGATATGGTGCGGTTCTTTTTGTCCACGGGGTAGTTTTTTGGGTAAGATAATAAGCCGCATGAGTACCCGTGGCAAAATCCCCAAACTACTTACCACAGATTACGTAAAAAACGGCATATTAATTTTTCTATTGGGTAATTTTGCCTGGGGCATCTATAAAGCCCATGGCAACCCCGCCCTCATCGGCCTTGTTTTTGAACGGCTGATTTTGATTACAACCTTTTTTGCCATTGTACTGGGCATAAAATACCAACCCCGGACATGGTGCTCCGTTTGCCCCATGGGAACCCTGTCCACCTTTGCCGTGAGAGCCAGAAAAAAGCTGGACAAACACAATAAAGACAAAAGTTAAAGCTGCCGCCGGGCAGCTTTTTTTCGGCAAAACATTCCTAAAGGTGAGTATCTTTATTTATAGAATTATTTTAACTTATAGTAGTAATTCCCCGGAGACACAAATGTGCACAAAAGCCACAATATGTTACGGGCAAAAAACGAAACAAATCTTGCCTTAGAGGCAGGAAAATGCATTGTTTTGGCAGAAAATAAGTAATTTACGGTCAAATCACACAATATATTTGAGAAATTATTAGCCTTGGCGTGATAATGGAGGTCTACGATATGAGCAATAAAGAGTACCTTGAGTTTATTGACGAACTTACTGTACTAGCTAAAACCAATAATAAAATTAATACAGAAAGTTATACAAAATACGATGTAAAAAAAGGTTTGCGCAACAGTAACGGAACAGGTGTATTGGTTGGGCTTACCGAAATCGGCGAGGTACACGGCTACATCGTTGACGAAGAAGAGGTAATCCCTGTTGAAGGACGCCTTACTTACCGGGGGATTAATATCCAGGACATTGTTAACGGTTTTCAAAAAGAAGGGCGCCACGGTTTCGAGGAAGTTTGTTACCTGCTCCTTTTCGGCCAATTACCTAATGCCGAACACCTGGCTAAATTCCGGCAAATGATGGGTAATTACAGGCTCTTACCGGAAGGCTTTATGCGGGACATGATTCTGAAAGCGCCCAGCAAAAACATCATGAATAAATTGGCCCGCAGTGTTTTGGCCTGCTATTCCTACGACCCCAACCCCGACGATATCAGGATTAAAAATGTCCTCAGGCAGAGTATTGAATTGATCGCCCGTTTCCCTGTTTTTGTGGCTTATGGCTATCAGGCCCTGGCCCATTACCATAAAGGGCAGAGTATGTTTATTCATAAACCCCGGCCCGAACTCAGTACAGCGGAAAACTTCCTATACATGATCAGACAGACGGGAGAATATACCAAAACAGAGGCTGACCTGCTTGATCTGTCACTGGTCCTGCATGCTGAACACGGTGGCGGGAATAACTCAGCTTTCACTACCCGGGTGGTATCTTCCACCGGTACTGATACCTATTCAGCCATTGCCGCAGCTGTGGGTTCCCTGAAAGGGCCCAAGCATGGCGGAGCCAACCTGCAGGTTATGAAGATGATGGAAAATATTAAAGAGCATGTTACCGACTGGACCGATGAAGAAGAAATCGAATGGTACCTGGAAAAAATCCTGACCCGGGAAGCTTTTGATAAATCGGGGCTGATTTATGGCCTCGGGCATGCTGTTTATACCTTATCAGACCCACGGGCGGTACTGCTGAAAAAGAAGGCTTTCGACTTGGCTCAGGAAAAAAAACGGCTGGACGAATTCAATCTCTATACTACTATAGAAAAACTGGCTCCCAAGGTCTTTGCGCGGGTAAAAAAGTCAAAAAAGCATCTCTGTGTAAATGTAGACTTTTATTCAGGTTTCGTTTACGATATGCTTGGTATTCCCAGTGAACTGTGTACACCGCTTTTTGCCATTTCCAGGATAGCCGGCTGGTGCGCCCATAGGCTGGAAGAACTCATCAGCGTAAAGACTATTATGCGACCGGCTTACAAAAGCGTAGTTACCAGAAAGGAATACGTGCCCCTGGCGGAGCGGCAGTAATAAATTAATTTCCAGCCGGGAAGGCAGGGAGTTCCCGCATGTTCGAAGATGGCGAAGGCCGCCGGGAAGTCCGGCGCTCAACGCAGGTTGAGTGCCCGGACGGGAGGCGGCCTGACTTATTAGAAATGCAATATGAGCCATCGAGTTCGGGAACGCTGCCTTCCTGGCAAGGTTTTGCAGCACAAAGCTCCGGGGTAGCCGGGTCACCCCACCCACCCCTCCTATAAACCCGCCTGGTAGATTTACCCCAGTTTCCTGAACTGACTGGGCGTCCTGCCTTCTCTGCTTCTGAAAACCCTCGTAAAGTAGCTGGGCTCTTTAAACCCCAGTTTTTCTGAAATCTCATAAATACTGTATTTAGGGTTGCGAAGAAGTATCTTGGCTTTTTCTATCCTGACTTTGGTCAAATATTCTATTACCGAAATCCCTTCAACCTCTTTAAACAAGTGGCTCAGGTAATACTGGCTTATGTGAACAGATTTGGCTATGTCCTCCAAGGTAATTCGCCTGTGGTAATTTTTTAAAATAAATTCCTTAACCTGCTGTACCAATTCCTCTCCTCTGGGGTTTTTTGCTGGCCTACTTTCGATATAAGCCTGTAAAATCTGGCGGGCAAACTGAGATACGCCTTCAATCGTTTTCAGGCCCGCAATATAAGTTACAAAATCGTGGTTTATCTCCGAAATTTTCCCGTAATCAGCTCCACTGTCAATTGCCGCCCTGGACAATACCAGCATGAGTTCCAAAACCCTGACCTTTATTACTTCAATATTATAAAGTTCCATTCTATATATATTCATAAGTATATCATCAAAAATATCCCAGACATGGTCAAGTTCTCCTACCCTAATCTTGCTTGCCAGTTCCCGTTCCTTTTGCAAAAGATGTTGATTGCGGTTTTTAGTTATAGTGACTAAAGGGCTCATCACTTATGTACTCCTTTCGAATTCCTCTTAGTTTTCTTATTTGCCCAGGACAATTTTCTCCACAGCAAAAATGTATCTACTTGTATATACATGTATTTAATTATAAATTACCACGCTGTCTTCCTTTTGTCAAGAGCAGAAAATGACTAAGTCTAACTATCTTATTAAGAATTTTTACCAAACAAAAAAATGACAATATTCGAGAGAATATTGTCACCCCCAGTAATTGACATATAGCTTATAAAAACCTGTTTGCCAACCTCTGTCCCGACCCCTTACTCCTACAGGTTTTAAACCTTGGCTATTCGCCGGCGTATTAGAAACATATAGCACAGAACTGACCCAAAGCCGGCGGCAGCAATCACTACACCTAGAGGTATGGCTGTATGGCTCCCGCCAAGACCGACAAGCGGGGCGGCGAAAGCGCCTAAAATAAATGAGAGCACTCCAAGCAACCCCGATGCGCTGCCTGCCGCATGCCCCTGATTTTGCATGGCCAGCGAAAAACCTGCAGAGCCCACAATCCCAACACTCGAAACTACCATAAACAAAGGTGGTAAAATGGGGAATAATCCTGCCTTAGTCAATATTGCGCCAAGAAGCGAAATGCCTCCTAAAAACGATATTCCAATTCCCGTGGTAAACAGTTTGGTTTCACTGACTATCCCCGCCAGTCTGCCGGTAACCTGACCGGCAATAATAATTCCAAAGCTGTTAATTGCAAATAACAGGCTGAACGTCTGCGGTGAAACACCGAAAATATTTTGCAGAACGAAAGGCGAACCGGAAATATAGGCAAACATGGCCGCAGAAACCATGCCTTGAGCTAATGCATATCCCATAAAAGTGCGGTCGCAAACCAATTGGCGCAATACTCCTAAGGTGTTGCCGATCCCTCCCCTGGCCCGGCTTGCAACAGGCAGTGTCTCAGGTATCCAGAAAAAAACTGCCATAAATAAGCTAATCCCCACAACAGTCAAAACAACAAACACTCCGTGCCAGGAGGTGAACCGCAAAAGCTGGCCCCCCGCAATGGGTGCAAGGACCGGTGCGGCACCGTTAACCAACATTAAACGGGAAACAAATTTGGTTAGCTTTGACCCCGAATAAAGATCCCTGGCAATGGCGCGGGCTATTACTATACCCGCAGCTCCCGCCAGGCCTTGCAGGAACCGCAGCACAATCAGCATCCAGGCAGAAGGGCTAAGAGCACACAGCAACGACGAAACCGAATAGATTATAAGCCCACCGAGTAATGGTACACGGCGCCCGCGTATATCACTGAAAGGCCCGGCCAGTAATTGTCCTAATGCTAATCCTAAGAGAAAAGAAGTCAAGCTTAATTGCGCGAGGGATGCAGTGGTATGCAAATCCCTGGCCAGCCCAGGCAAGGCCGGTAGATACATATCAATGGATAACGGCCCCAATGCGGTCAATGCGCCCAGCACTATGGCCATCCGTACCCGCTGTGGTTTTGGAGACAATCGAACTGAAGTCGTAACACTTAAACCTTGTGCAAGATTTGCCATTCTGAACACTCAAACCTTTCTTGGAATATATCTAATCATTTTGACAATAGTTCCTCGGTACTATCAATTAACAGCGCTTAGACCCAAATTTATTCATATTACAGTTTTTTTGACGGTCGCAAAAATCACAATGGGTTTTCCCTTTCATGTCCGGCAGATTTTGTCCCACCCCTGTTACCATCGCAATGGATTTACGGGGTATAATAATGTTTGAATCCGTCAGGTGAAGGCCGATTTTATCTGCTTGAAGAAAGTGAACAATAGTCTGCATATCCTCAAGAGATGTCCAGTAGGAGTGACCGGGTCCCAAAGGGAAAGTTATTTCCCGTCCCGAGTGTCGGCATACCTCCTCAATTTTCCCCACTGCGGACATACTGCTTTTGGCAACAAAGGCGCTCCCGGCCGCATCAAGGACAAAAGCCTGAAATATTTTGCCCGTCTTCTTATAGTAATCTACACGGTCTTCCAGGTCTTTTCCAATGGTCACGGCAAAGAACATTAACTTATCGGCCGTTCCTGCCACCTTCACCAAGAGCCGACTGGTTAACTTCTGCCCTCCCTCAAGAAATAGCTCCTGTCCCCCGGTGCCGGATATACCAACCTCACGCCATATCGCGATGGGACAAATCAAAGATGCTGCTTCCTCTAATATCTGGCGGCGTAATTCCACCATACCCGGGCGGGGAGGGCTTTTAAGGTAATCCGCCCCTTCGGCCTGGAAAAGTTCGTCCAAAGTCACTTCCGGCAGAGGAATTTCCCAAATTGTCGGTTCTTTCATTTTCCATCAATCCTTTTTCCTTAAGCTTAGATAAACAAAATTAAGCAATTAAACACTAGAAACAAAGTAAAGCAACTAACCGGAAGCCTTGCTGAATATAATTTCCAACCAAATAACCGGCATAATTAACGAGTCGGCTGAAAATACGTAGATTGGGCAAAAATGCTGTTGAATTTGGGGTAACTGCCTAATTCAACAAAATTTACCTTACCGGCAATTTCAGCAGCTCTGCGGTATTCACTTGCGGAAAGTAAAGCCAGTTTGGCACCGGTACCCGCAGCGTTGCCAATTGTCTTAATCTTGCTTTCCAGCTCCGGCGGAATCAGTCCGATCACACATGCGCTGTGCGGGTTTAAATAGTTGCCGAAAGCACCGGCCAGCAGAACTTCTTTTATATCACTTACCCGGATACCAAGCGTATCCATCAAAACCTGCACACCTGCCGCCATTGCGCCCTTGGCCAACTGCAATTGCCGGATATCGTTCTGGGTAACCATAATCGGCCTGCCGTGGCCCGTTTGCTCTGCGTCCACAAGCATAAATGCCGGTTGGTCCTCATACTGAACAAGGTGGTCTTTGTATACTTTAGCCGCAGGATTGGTTAATTTATCATAAGACAGTAATCTCCCCCGTTTATCAATAATGCCCAGCTCCACTAATCCTGCTATTACGTCAAGTAAAGCAGACCCGCAGATACCCAGGGGACTAACCCCTCCTATCACAGTATAATCCAGTTTATCTCTGAAGAAAACATGGTCAATGGCACCTATGGCCCCCCTCATTCCACTGCTGATCTGGGCCCCTTCAAAAGCCGGCCCCGCTGCAGCGGAACAGGCCACCATCTTTTCTTTTGATCCGAGGGCAATTTCCCCGTTGGTGCCAATATCTATGACCAGCTTGATATCGTCACTCCGGTCCAATTCCACAGCCAATAATACCGCTGCCGTATCGGCCCCGACAAAGCCGGCAATATTGGGCAGCACAAATATCTTTCCGGCCGGATTTATGTCAATTCGGAGTTCTGCAGCCTTTGCCACTACCGGTTCACTGACAGCCGGTACATATGGCGATACGGCAATACTTTGGGGACTAATGCCCAAAAAAAGATGATGCATACAGGTGTTGGCAGCAATTGAAACCCCGTAGATATGGTTCCTGCTGATTCCTGCTTTTTCTGCCGCTTCACCAATCAGTTTATTCAGTGCTTCTACTACAGCAGTCTGCAACTTATTAAGCCCCTGTTCTTCCCGCCCGGCAAAGTTGACTCGCGAAATGACATCAGCACCGTATTTAGTCTGGGGATTAAGAGTTGATACAACACTCAATTCCTTTCCCGAATAAAGGTCCAGGAGATATCCCACAATGGTAGTGGTCCCGATATCAAACGCCATGCCCAGCATTGTCGCTGTAGTATCCCGTTCCTCGATGCCCACTACTTTACTGCCATACATAACAGCAGTAACCCGGTTTTGGGCTTGACGAAGAGCATCCGGCAGCCGGCGAAAAAGAGCCAGCGGCACCTCGCTGTCAAGACTGTCATAACCGCCCCTGGCAAGACCGTCCCTGAAACGTTGCCAGTCAGAACGATGATTTTCCAGGTCCGGCCTGTCTACTTCAATAAATATTTTCTTCAGGTGCGGCTCGAGCTGGAAAGACCGTTCCTCTGAAGCCATTAAAATGTTGTGTTCCAGCTTTTTATAATTGGGCAGTTCCACGGACATATTGCCATAAACTTTAGTTAAACAAGCCAGGCGTATACCCTGTTTCAGGTCACTTTCTTCAAGGATATCTACTTCCTGAGCCGTCGGCCGACTCGCTCCCTGTAAAATTTTCACCCGGCATTTGCCGCACTTTCCTCTGCCTCCACAGGGGAAATCAAAGTCCAGTCCCGCCTCATTCATTATTTCCATTATGGTACTGCCTTCCATTACTTCCACTTCCATGTCTCCCGGTTGAAAGAATACTTTGTAACGTTTCAACGCAATCCCTCCAGTTGTTAATACGACTTCGCTGTTTAACTTCAAACACAAATTGATACTTTTTTATTATAGCAGACAATAATACAAAGAGAGAGAACCCCTCTCTCTTTGTATTATCTTCTCTTTTTTCTTTCCATACACCTGCAGTCGTTAGGCAGCAACACTCTTTCTTGCATGAATTTCCTCTCTTATTTTCTGAACTCTTTTTTCATCTAGCCGGTAGAAAAATACTCCAACAAGGGCCAAGGCAGCAATAGACCCCGGTACCATAGAGGCCACCAAAATGATGGACCTGGTTAGCTCAGCAGTTGGTTCTGCCCCGGCCACATAGCCAATGGCGGCCAGACTAAAGCCGATAATAGCGCCGCTTAAAGCTACCCCGATTTTAATCGGCAGGGCGCTTAAGGACATAATAAGTCCCTTTGCATTTTTACCGGTTTTCCATTCACTGTATTCAGATATATCGGCATATACAGCGTACATCACCGAATTGGCCAGGCCTGTACCGAAGGAAACCAGCCCATTTAAGGCAATAAACGCTATAGGATTTTCAGCAACTACCCACATCAAGGCAAAGCAAATAACCTCAAAACTCAAACCCGATACATAAATTTGTTTCTTGGTAGCCTTTTTGGCCAGTAATCCACCGGCAAAAGAACCAACCAACATTCCGACACTGACAACGGTAAAGAAAGCAGAGGAAAGCATCATGTTCTGGGCGACATATTTGAAATAGTAAACGTTCAGCCCCAGAATCATGTACCTGGCAGTAAGGATACATACCTCAACGATGAAGAATATCAATAAATACTTGTTAGAGAAAATCTGCTTCAACATATCCCTCAGTGTCACGGTCTGCTTTGCTTCCGTTTGAAGGTCCACTACCCAGGGCTTGGACACACGGGCCATTAACCTGTAACCGAGCACCTGCAAAATGGCGAAAACAGTAACCGTAAGGAAGAACCCTCTGGCCTCGTTACCCCCTCCCAGGGTGATGACCATGGGCATAGCAATAATGCCCAACAGGATCTGAGCTGCAGAAACAGCTTGCTGTCTTCGGGAAGAAAGCGCTACCCTGTCCTCCTGTTCTACTCCGATGACAGGTATCAGGGCTGTTTGTGCGCTCCAGGCTAGGTTTACAGAAAAATGCGCGCACACATATAATATCCCCAGGACTACAGCCTTTGCTGCAGTATTCATAGCGCTGAAGTTCGTAAACATGAGGATAAACAGGATGGCCGTGACCGGAGGTGCCATCAAAAGCCAGGAACGGTATTTGCCCCATCTGGGATTGGTTTTTTCTATAACCGCTCCGGCAATAGGCACGGAAATGGCATCACCGATTCGGGCAATTAACAATATTGTACCTGCTGTTGCAGCCCCAACAGCCGCTACATCCGTCAAAAAATAAGCATAGTAGGTAACCGCTAAATACATCATGAGCTGAAAGCCCGTTTCTCCAATACTAAAAAGATTAATAACACTGGCAGAAGGTCTGGCCGCCATGTAACTTCTCCTTTCCATTAAATAATTAGCCATTAGCCATTGACAAACGAAGTGATCCATGTTAAATTATATATAGACATGTATATACAGGTAGATACTAATTTGATAAATTTTTTATTTGCTGTTCATAAAGCACTGTAATGGTAAAACAATAAGCAGTTTCGGAGCAATGTCGTTTCACCATTACAGCGTACAAAAGTTGCTGTTTAAGGAAAGAGAGATGAGCCCAATCATCTCTCTTTCCCCTGTTTTTATTATGCACTTACCGGAGATACAGTTCTGGCCTGAATCTCCTGCTGAAGTTCCTGAGTTTTTGCGTCTGTCAGCTTGTTAAAGAGAGAGCCTTGAATTTAAGCCGCTTCCCCGGCCTTTCTTGCCGCAATCTCTTTTTGCATTTGCTCCAATTTCTGAGGCGTGATCTTATACAGGAATGATATTAGTAACAGCCCTGCCAACAAGATAAGAGCAGGTATCAGCGTAATTCCGCTTTTGATACCGTTTACCAGTTCCGGTGTAGGCGCCATCTCCGCAACATACCCTGCTCCTGCAAGGATAGCAGTAATAACAACGCTCCTTAAAAGTATCGCAGTCTTAATGGGGAAACTAATCAGCGACATAATAAAACCTCTTGCATTTTTCCCTGTTTTCCATTCACCATATTCAACAGTAGCTGAGTACATGGCAACACTTAATGCATCAGGCATTGCATATCCCAAATAGGCCACGAACATTAAGGCCATAAAAGAAATGTAATTCATTGGGAATGCCCATATTGCCAGTAAGCAGACAATAAATATTAACAGTGATAAAATATAAACATTCCTCTCACCGAATTTTTTGGCCAACGGGTTGGCAAGTGCAGAGCCCAGGAATATAACCACGTTAAGGCCGGTAAAGAATATGGTAATTACAGCCAGATTGTTGACAACATACTTGAAATAATAGAAGGCCAAACCGAATATAACAAATCTTCCCATAAACCTACCAAGCTCACCTAACATTAACCCTATAAGAGGCGGGTTGATTACAATTTGTTTCAGCATCTCTGCCACAGACAGTTTTTCTGACGATTGACCGCCTTCTGCCGTTCCGCTGTGAGCGTAGTCCTTAGTTATAAAGAAAAGCACATAATAGCAGGCTATCATTACAAGACCGGTAATTACAACAGTAAGGGTATAACCTATGGCCGGATTGTCTTTGCTTCCCAGAGCGGTAATCAGCGGCATACCGATCAACGAAAAAGCAATAGCTCCTAATCCGTTAAACATACCCCTGTTTGATGCCATTGCAATTCTTTCTTCTCTTACAGGAGTCATTGAGGAGTTCATCGCAATATGTCCTGCATAATATATGTTCCAGATCAAATGACTTACAACAAAGCCAACTGTAATTAAAACAGCATTCACGGTTGGGGAACCGATTTTAGAAAACTGCAAAACAAAAAACAGCGCTGCAAAAGGAGGTCCTACCAGTAACCATGAACGGTACTTCCCCCATCTCATATTACTTTTTTCCACTATTATTCCTGCCGTAGGAACCCATAGGATATCAAATATACTTGTTATCAACAGTACCGTACCGACCAGGGCCATCGGAAGCTTGGCAAAATCAGTCAAAAATGCCGCAAAATAGAATACTTCCATATTTACAAACAACTGGAATCCAAATGAAGGTAATCCATACAAATTAATAACTGACTTCCTTAATTGCTGTACCACGCTATTCTCCTCCTCAGAGTAAATTTCTTTACTTCTACCTCTTTGCGAATATACATAATACACTCATAATGGAAGCAACAGAATGCTATTCTCCGATCTGCTAAGGTCAAGCAAAAATTAGGTACTGTACTAACCAGAAAGTTGACCACCCCGTGGCAAAAATTGGTATCAATTGGTTAAGTTGATTAGGGATAACATGGCACGGCATGCAGCTCTTTGAGTCCATAAAATTTAAAGTTTGTCAACTTTTTTCGTCCAGAATTGGATTCCCGGGGTAGTCAATTTCCCCAATTGCATAGCCACTTAAGGTGGTCAACTTTTATATCGGCACTACTTGCATGTCCCTGGATTGTTCCCGCGGAGCCTTATAGCAATAAGCCAATAATGAAATTAAACATCATGTCTTCATACTTTTCTATTTTAGGAGCGATTACTTTTTCCGGTTTTCCTTCCAGTTCCGGGTGTTTTTCTTTATACTCTTCCCAGGTGACATAGTATTTTGACTTCATAACATCTCCTCCTTCCATCATTAATAGCTACCATTCTCCATAAAGTACCTTAATACAGCTCGGAGGTTATTAGCAACCTTGCCCTCTTTATCGGCGCTTATTATACTCTTATCAGCCTGGAACCAGTACTTTCCGGTAGGTGCCAAAATATCTAACAATTCTTTAGCCTTGTCAATACACTGCTCCTCAGTTCCGGTTTGCAACAATGTAACAGGGTAGAAGCCAGAAATAATGTGCTTCTTGCCGAGCTTTTCAGCAACAACTTTCGGGTCTCCATATTCGAATCTCATAATAGTGTTTTCCGGTAATTCATACAGGTAATCCAGATACCTCATCCAGTCATTTTCTACAAACAGTTGCACATTTTGACCCATAGCAACACATTCTTCTACCAACGTCTTGAATGTTGGCCAGTAGAACTTTTCAAAGTCCTTATCCCGCATATATGGCGCCATATGCAGGGGAATAAAGGTGAAACCTAAAACCCCTGGAACCGGCAGCTTGCCCTTCTTGATCATTATTGGCGTTACCGCTTCACAAGCCGCCAGCACCTTATCGGGATACCTTCTTACATCACTGGAGATCCCTTTAAAGCTCCTCAGGAAGTCAGCCATAAAGTCGAAGGGGGCCTCAGTCAAAGCCACCATAGGGGCAACCAATCCATGTTTAGCATTAACCCTATCTCTTATCTGACCCAGGCATGCATAGTCGTCATAGTACGCCTTCATTGCTTTAGCCAGAACCAGGGCCTTTTGACTGGGTTCTGCATCAAGTTCGGTATATAACCGGGGTAAGACCGTATCAATAATGAAGTCATAGGGAGCTGCAATAAAGTCATCGTATTCCTCCGGTAGCAGGCCCACAACTTCCGGGTGCTGCATAAAACCACCGGAACCCATGACAATAGCTTTTGAACCCAACATTTGATAGAACGCAGGAAGCCTCAGGCTACCTATGGGGGTGGTATCAGTAGGAAAATCCTGACAAAACTTATCTAGTATAGCCTCTAACCTGGGTACATCCCATTGGGCTTCGGCCAGGTCCTCGCCGTAGTACTGAATTGCAAATTCCAGAGTTGCCGGATTGGTAACGGGCACTCTTTTGGGGGTCTTTCCACTGAAAAGGTCCCGGAATAATTGCTCCCTTTCTTTGGCTAATGCTGCAACATCCGTCATATCTACATCACCCACCCTTGGCATATCTTAACGCCTTCGGCGGCGTTGGTTGTGAATGCATCGGCGCCAATTTGCTTGCATGCATCCTCGGTAACAGGGTTGCCCCCGATAATTATTTTTATGTCATCACGCAGCCCTGCTGCCTGAAGCGCATCCACAGTATTCTTCATTGCATCCAGAGCAAGGGTGAGCACACCGCTCATGCCCAAGATTTGTGGCTTAATTTCTTTTATCTTCTCTACAAACTTGCCGGCCGGAACATCTATCCCCAGGTCGTAAACTTCAAAGCCGGCCGCTTCGGCCATGCTGGCAAAGATGTTTTTACCGATGTCATGCAAGTCACCTTCAACTGTACCGAGAACTATTTTCCCAATTTTGGTGTTGCTCTCCCCACCCAAAACAGGTTTTAAAGTGTCGATGGCTGCTGTAAGTAATTCCCCGGCAAAGATCAAATCACCAACAAAGTACTCGCCTTTTTCAAATAAATCTCCCACTATGGCCATTCCCTGCTGACACGCGTTAACTACTTTGTTTGCTTCTTCCCCACTTGGGTTAGTTCCCACAAATTCTTTCAATATCGCCAATACTTTTTCTTCGTCAAGTTCTCCTACTGCCTGAGTCAACTTTTCCAAATCCACCATAATCATTTCTCCTCCTTTAATAGTTGTATTAGGCCGAATCTCTCTGCACTTTTCCGGTTAACTCAATTACACCCCCTGCCCGTCATCAAACATGCTAATATTTCTTATTTTCTGACAATTTTAGTCGCTCATAATTTTCAGACAATTGCATTGCCAACTACTTTTCAATTGTAATGCCAATTATTTTTCGACCACTTTAACGGGTCCAATTTTGTTTTTCCGGTATGCATTGGCAAAGTTCCTGCAGAACCGGTCGCGTCCAAGCAACGCTTCCGTTGCCAACAGCGTCGTTAACATGTCCCTGTTACAGGGGTCCAAAATGGCTGAATCCATGCCGGCATACATTGCTATAGTTAAAAAGTGTTGATTTATTACCTTTCTTAAAGGCATACCAAAAGAAATATTGCTTAAACCTGAGGTAACTTTTATGGTGGGGTACAATTCTTTTACAGCGGTCAGTGTCTCAATGAAGTTCAGCAGAGATTTGTTATCAGCGGAAAGGGCCATTACCAATGGGTCTATGTGGATCCTGTCGGGGGTTATGCCGTATTTTTGTGCTTTTTCTACCATAATCTTTGTTATATCTACCCTGGTCTGAACATCTGACGGAATTCCCCTGTTGTCGCAGGTCAATGCGATAACCTGCCATTCTGTGCCCTGTATCATCGGGTAAATAACTTCACATTTGTCGCCTTCCTCGGATACTGAGTTAATTATTCCGGGCCGCTTCGCATACGGAAAAACCTTTTCAATTGTTCTTGGATTGGGGCTGTCAATGCATAATGGTTTATCAACGGCATCCTGGACAATGTCCATCAGCCAGATCAAAGTTTCCTCTTCGATCTCCGGCGCTGTACCTGCACAGACATCGATGTAATCGGCTCCTGCCTCGGCCTGCCTGACAGCCAGGTCCCGAATAAACTCTTCATCCTTGGCCTCTATTGCTTTTTTGACACTTGGAATGGTACCGTTAATTTTTTCCCCAATGATAATCAATTAATTCACCCCCTTTGTCTTCTCGTAAGCAAGTAATTACCTGTATATACATGCAATTTCATTTTATCACATTTTATCATTTTGTCAAGAAGTACTAAAATGCGACAAAATATGAATTGCCCCCAATCCAACTGCCTAAGGCCCCGAAAAAAATAAACTGCACCAAAATTTTTGATGCAGTCCTTTCCAAGGGTTTTTATATTGCAAAATATTCATTGGCTAATTCCCTGCAATTTAATATAGTCTCCACGAAAGTATGTAATTCCCAGCCCCATTGGCTTATCTTCACTGTTATAAAGTTTCTGCTCCACAACCATTAAGGCCAATTCATTATAAATATTTAGATATCGTTTTATATCCTCATCCGGAGTTCGAGCATAAATGGTGAGTTCTTTTTTTATCGCAAAAAGGGACGTGCTGCCGGAAATCATTTCTGTGAAGGTAGCATGTTCGATTTCTTTTTCCACTATAGGCATCCCCTTACGGTAAATTAAATATTTAACGTCATAAGCTACAGGGTCGCCGTCAGTATAAAACAACCGACGGATCATAATAACGTTTTTGTTCCTGGTAATCTGTAATTCATCGGCCAGCTTTTCATCGGGCATGATAATATTGACTTCCAGCAACTTGGTTTTGTCAACACTGTTAATAGCGTTGTTCATTTCGTCGTAATAAAGAATATATTTATTATGTTGCGGCTTTCGAACAAAGTTACCTTTACCGGGAATTGAGTAAATGTATCCTTCGTTGGCCAGAATGGCCAAGCTTTTTCTTACAGTCATCCGGCTGGTCCCAAATTCTTTACACAATGCAGCTTCCGAAGCAATAGCATCACCTGGTTTTAATTCGGCGCGGTTTATCTTATTCTTTATTTCTTCAGCTATTTTTATATAAACAGGATTACTCATTTTTATTTACTCCCTGTCCGGTCCGATTAATCCATTCGATGCATTTTTTTACGCCAACAGCAGCGTCATTGGCAAAAGCATCGGCGCCAATAAATCTTAATGCATCCTCTGTAAGATGGTTACCGCCAACGATAAATTTAGCTTTATGTCTTAACCCGGCTTCCACAAAAGCATCAATTGTCTCTTTCATTGCATCCACAGTAGATGTGAGTACACCGCTTAACCCAACAATATCGGGTTTGTGTTCCTCAACTTCTTTTACAAAAATCTCTTTCGGAACATCTACCCCGAGATCAATAACTTCAAAGCCGTTGGCTTCCATCATGCCCCTGAATATGTCTTTTCCAATATCATGAATGTCGCCTTTTACAGTTCCAACGATAACTTTCCCAATCTTTTGCTCGTGGTTGCTTTGGAAATGAGCGGTCATTTTATCTAATTCCAACACTTGCTTAAAAATAAGCCCGGCCATAATCAGGTCTGCTATATAATAGTCCTTGCTCTCATACAGCTTGCCAACCCTGTTCATACCTTCGTTAATCAGTTCCAGCAGGCGGAGCGGATGCATTCCTGCATTTAGCGCCTCGTTAGCCAGTTTTATGGCATTTTCTTCGTCTAATTGCTCTACCAGCTTTATAATTGTTCCTTCCATTTTCTTTAGATCTTTCATTTGATCCTCCACAATAAAGTATTTTGAGGTGGTAACCTAAATAGCCTGGTGGGATGGCTCACTGTACTGATGCCGAAAACGACCGATATTGACTGTTTCACCCTTTTTAACGACGCAGAAATTTTCATCATATGGCCCTGTTAACAGCTTTTTCAGAAACCAAATGCCGCCTTCTGTTACAGCCAGTTCCAGGTGGGTATTTTGGGCTAACTCCCGGGCTTTGTTCAACCACTCTTCCAGGTTATATGCTTTTGTGTCAATAAGCATTAAATGATGATAGTGCTTGAGCATTAGCGCAAAAATTTTCTTAGCCCTTTTTTCTCCATAACGTTTTAAAGTATGCCAGTATTCATTCAACAAGCCTTTAGAACTTTCCATCCAGCCTTTAGTTAAGAAATAGGTTTCTTTCCGGCGTTCAAATATTTTGCCGGGCTCGCTTAATACCATAGATATGCAATCATCAGTCTTAGGAATAATTAAATTAGCCGTAGAAGCCTTTAAACCTACCAGACCGTTACCGCAGCAACCGTAGGCGAATAATATGTTGTCCACGTTAGTCAGTGCATCTATTTCCTTTTGCAACCTTTTCCTTAATTCATTAGGATCTATATGATATTCTGATTCTACCCAAATTACCGGATATTGGCATCCCGTTTCCCGTATCGCCAAATTTAATTCATCAAGCAGCGTCTCACAGGCAATAATTGTATAATTCATATAAATCATTCCTCGCCTAAAATAATGTAAGGTCACAATACAGCATCTGGTGTTAGTTTAACCGGGAAAACCGCCCTCAAGACGTATATACAGCAGTATACCACTAATTATTATATTATAATTATTAAATATTTTTGTCAACTCTTGGATTCCGGTGGTTTTCTCTTTTATGACCCGATGCACATGTTAGGAGGTGCCGGGGGCCAGGCACCTCTTTTGGCTAGATGGCTTCTATAGAGTTAGGGCCCGCCTCAGCCCGGGCTTTGGCGCCCAATTCAGGCAGAAACAAGGCCACTACGCCCATCATTAAAAATGACAAACTGCCCAGGGCAAATAGCATATTGTAGTTTTGGCCCGCCAACGGGGCAATAATAAAAGATGGAATAAAGACAGCCCCGACAACTTGCAGAGTACCGATGATACCTCCGGCGCTTCCGGCATAAACAGGGCCTATTTCCGGAAGCAGCATCGGGAACGCCATAAGTAAAGGCGTGCATATTCCCGAGAAGATTCCAAGCAGGGCAAGCAGCGCTACCATGTCTGCCCCTTGAGCAACCAGCCAGGACGAATATCCGGCAATTGCTCCCAGAACCGCCACAGGGGCCAAAAAGGGCTTAATTTTTCCAATGCGGTCGGACATAACGGGACCTAAGATGCTGCCCACAATGGTACCAAAGGTCACTATAGAGGCCATAAACCCGGCTGTTACCGGACTCATCCTATGCACTTTGTTTAATGCATTAGGAAGAAAACCGGAAAATACCATTGATGAACCCATGAAAAACATCAAGGCTAAACCCACCAGCCAGACATTTTTGCTTCTGGCAGCTACGCCAATATATTTGGTCACGGACATGACCGGCAGATCAGGTGCGCCCTCAGGCTTGGGCTTAATAAAGGCCATCCATAAAATCCATATTACCAGCATAATTAAACCCGCAGTAATAAAGGCGCTCTTGGTTGTTGGAAAGAAAGCCGACGTGGCCAAAGCGACACTCATACCAACACCGCTGGCAGAAAAATAGATACCCATGGCAGTGCCCATCTGTTCCCTGGGAAACCATGCCCCCAGCAGCTTGGATACGTTGGCGTTCAAGAGGCCCGGACTGATTCCGGCCAGGAACATCAGCATAAACATTTCCCAGAAGTTGTGGGCGGCAAACCGGAAAAACACTCCTACTATCGAAAAGACAAACCCTACTGCTACCACTTTTTTGACACCAAAGCGGTCAGCTAAGGCGCCCGCCGCGAAACTGAAACATACACCGGCCAACATAGGCGCTGTCAGGATCATGGAATACTGCCCAGGTGTCAGTTTGAAATCAGGGATAATTTTATATGCCAAGGCTGCTACCTGAAACTGGGCGGCGATACCGATAAATACAGCAGACCACATGATTATCAGAATCACCCAGCGATATGGCGACAGCAAAGGCTTTGTACCTTCACTCATGATTTAATTCACTCCTCTCCTGCATCATCAATTTACTTGGTAAAAAATAAAAAAACCAAAAATAATACAGAGAGAGAATCAGGTCTCTCTCTGTATCGATTAGTAAGCAGTTTTCTAGATACACAGGAACATAATAAATGCAAACAGCCGTTCCTCATAACTCTGCATTTTAGGAGCGATTACCTTCTCCTGTTTCTCATCAATTTCCGGATGTTCTGCCTTATACTGTTCCCAGGTTTTATAATACTTGGCCTTCACTTACAACCCCTCCTTAATAATTAGCGTTGGTAGCTACGTATTCCAGCACAGCCTGGAGGTTTCTGGTGTTAACACTGTCCACTGTGATAGGTGACTTATCAAAACCAAAGAAGTACCTGCCACCCGGGGCCAAAATATCGATAAGCTCTTTAGCCTTGTCAATACACTCCTGCTCGGTCCCGGTTTTTAACAGGGAAATTGGATAGAAACCGGTAATGATATGCTTTTTGCCAAGTTTTTCTTTGACTAATTTGGGGTCACCGTACTCGAACATCATGATGGTGTTTTCCGGCAGTTCAGCTAAATAGTCAACATAACGCATCCAGTCCTGCTCTACGAATAAGAATGACTTAATGCCGGCCTCCGCTAAACCATCAACGGTTTTCTTAAAGGTTGGCCAGTAGAATCTTTCAAAGTCCTTATCCCGAAGATAGGGGGCCATGTGCAGAGGAATAAATGTAGCCGATGTTTTTGTCGGGTTAGGCTGCATGCCCATTTTGATCATCCATGGGGTAACTGCCTCAACGGCCGCTTCCACTTTATCAGGAACCCGGCGAACATCAATGGAAATATTCCTAAAACCCCTTAACTGGTCAGCGACGAAGTCGAAAGGTGCCTCACACATGCCGCCAAAAAGGTTAACACGGGCATAGCCGTATTTCTCTATCAGTTTGTCATATAACATGGCGGCAGCGCCCATGTCATCGTTAAAGGCGGTGAAGGCTTTGGCTAAAGTCATAGCCTTACCCACTGGGTCTTTATCAAGTTCACTGTATAACCGGGGTAATACCTTTTCTACTATACAGTCGAAGGGTGATTCGATGAAAGCATCATAATCTTCTAAAGCCAACCCTTCAACCTCAGGATGCTGCAGGAATCCGCTGGAGCTCATGACAAAATTGCGGGCACCCAGGATCTTGTAAAAGGAAGGAAACCTGAAAGCTAGTACAGGCAGTGTATCGGAATAAAAATCCGCACAAACTTTTTCAAATATCTCTGGAAGTAGTGAGGTATCCCACTGAGCTTCCGCCAAGTCTTTTCCGGCATACTGAATAGCAAACTCGATGGGCAGATTGTGGCTAACAGGCACTCTCTTGGGAATGACACCGTCAATTATATCTTCAAACAATTTAGTCCGCTCTTGGGACAATGCGAGTTTATCGGACATTCTATTTCACCCACTCCTGACAAATTTTTACGCCTTCAGCAGCGTTGGTTGTGAATGCATCGGCGCCAATTTGCTTGCATGCATCCTCGGTAACAGGGTTCCCCCCGATAATTATTTTTATGTCATCACGCAGCCCTGCTGCCTGAAGCGCATCCACAGTATTCTTCATTGCATCCAGAGCAAGGGTGAGCACACCGCTCATGCCCAAGATTTGTGGCTTAATTTCTTTTATCTTCTCTACAAACTTGCCGGCCGGAACATCTATCCCCAGGTCGTAAACTTCAAAGCCGGCCGCTTCGGCCATGCTGGCAAAGATGTTTTTACCGATGTCATGCAAGTCACCTTCAACTGTACCGAGAACTATTTTCCCAATTTTGGTGTTGCTCTCCCCACCCAAAACAGGTTTTAAAGTGTCGATGGCTGCTGTAAGTAATTCCCCGGCAAAGATCAAATCACCAACAAAGTACTCGCCTTTTTCAAATAAATCTCCCACTATGGCCATTCCCTGCTGACACGCGTTAACTACTTTGTTTGCTTCTTCCCCACTTGGGTTAGTTCCCACAAATTCTTTCAATATCGCCAATACTTTTTCTTCGTCAAGTTCTCCTACTGCCTGAGTCAACTTTTCCAAATCCACCATAATCATTTCTCCTCCTTTAATAGTTGTATTAGGCCGAATCTCTCTGCACTTTTCCGGTTAACTCAATTACACCCCCTGCCCGTCATCAAACATGCTAATATTTCTTATTTTCTGACAATTTTAGTCGCTCATAATTTTCAGACAATTGCATTGCCAACTACTTTTCAATTGTAATGCCAATTATTTTTCGACCACTTTAACGGGTCCAATTTTGTTTTTCCGGTATGCATTGGCAAAGTTCCTGCAGAACCGGTCGCGTCCAAGCAACGCTTCCGTTGCCAACAGCGTCGTTAACATGTCCCTGTTACAGGGGTCCAAAATGGCTGAATCCATGCCGGCATACATTGCTATAGTTAAAAAGTGTTGATTTATTACCTTTCTTAAAGGCATACCAAAAGAAATATTGCTTAAACCTGAGGTAACTTTTATGGTGGGGTACAATTCTTTTACAGCGGTCAGTGTCTCAATGAAGTTCAGCAGAGATTTGTTATCAGCGGAAAGGGCCATTACCAATGGGTCTATGTGGATCCTGTCGGGGGTTATGCCGTATTTTTGTGCTTTTTCTACCATAATCTTTGTTATATCTACCCTGGTCTGAACATCTGACGGAATTCCCCTGTTGTCGCAGGTCAATGCGATAACCTGCCATTCTGTGCCCTGTATCATCGGGTAAATAACTTCACATTTGTCGCCTTCCTCGGATACTGAGTTAATTATTCCGGGCCGCTTCGCATACGGAAAAACCTTTTCAATTGTTCTTGGATTGGGGCTGTCAATGCATAATGGTTTATCAACGGCATCCTGGACAATGTCCATCAGCCAGATCAAAGTTTCCTCTTCGATCTCCGGCGCTGTACCTGCACAGACATCGATGTAATCGGCTCCTGCCTCGGCCTGCCTGACAGCCAGGTCCCGAATAAACTCTTCATCCTTGGCCTCTATTGCTTTTTTGACACTTGGAATGGTACCGTTAATTTTTTCCCCAATGATAATCAATTAATTCACCCCCTCTTAATATATACACGTATATACAGGTTTATTTTCATTTTATCACTCCCCGACGTTTTGGTCAATATGTCGGTTTTATTATTCTTTAGTATTATTGAATTACGCACATTGGGCATAGCACAGGCTAACAGTGCAAGTAGGTTAATACCAGCAAAAAAGCGCTACCCATTTACAGGTTGCGCTGTTAATTTCCACCTGACAATTCCGATATTTTATACACTGAATTTAGATACCAGGCCTTGGAGTTCCTCGGCCATCCTGGCAAGCTGTTCAGATGAAGCCGAAATTTCTTCAATGGAAGCAGTCAATTCCTCTGTTGAAGCAGACACCTCTTCCGCCGCCGATGCGTTTTCTTCCGAAATTGATGCTACATTCTGTATCGAGGAGTTCACCTGCTGTGCGGAAGCAGACATTTCTTCGGTTGCTGCAGAGTTCCCTTCGGTGATAGCCGCTACGTTATTCACAGCCTGCGATACTTCCCTGCTTCCGGTTAATATATTGTTTATCAGCTCCATAATTTTGTGTATATTTTCTCCCGAATTTTTGACGCCATCCACTATTTCTTTCAGGGATCTTCCGGCCTCCTGAGCCAAGACTACTCCCTGTTCGACTTCCGTAGTACCCGTTTGCATTGAATCTATGGCTACTTTAGTACCCCTTTGGATGTCTGTGATTAGCTGGGCTATCTCCTTGGTAGCTTTGCTGGACCTTTCGGCAAGTTTTCTTACCTCATCGGCAACTACCGCAAAACCTTTACCGTGTTCACCGGCCCGTGCAGCCTCAATCGCGGCATTCAATGCCAGTAGATTAGTCTGTTCAGCTATGTCATCAATAACCTGGATAATTTCCCCTATTTTCTGTGAGTGTTCACCCAGGTCGTGAATCCTGTTGGCAGTCGCAAAGACTGCTTCTTTAACCTTCAGCATACCGTCAACGGTTTTTTCGACAGCTTTGCCTCCGTTTTCGGCTACCAGTCCATTCTGTTCGGCCACTTGTCTGATGTTTTCCATACTTTCAGCCATAACAGCTATCTTTTCAACCATTTCGTTTACCATGTCGGTCGTAGTAACAACGTTTTTGCTCTGTTCGCCCGCCCCCGCAGCAACCTGTTGGATTGACTGAACCATCTGGTCCATAACCTGTACAATCTCAGTAACACTCTGGGCTTGGTTCGCAGATCCTTTGGCAACCTGCTCAATTGTCTGGGCCACCTGCTGAGTGGCTTTGGTAGCTTCTTTGGCATTAGAAGAAAGCTCCTTACTGGTCATGCTCACCTTGGCGGCCATCTCAGTGGCATGTCTGATCAACCCATTAGTCTGAGCTTGCATTTTATTAAAGGCATGCACAAGACCGCCAAGCTCATCCTGGCGCTGTATCTCTAAATGGTACGTTAGGTCCCCTTTAGCAGTCCGCTCCATTGCCTCAAGCAGCTTTTTAATCGGCCCAGTCAAGTTTCTGGCAATAATTATGGCTGCACCCAAAGCGAGTAACAGGGCTATACCACCAATCACAAAAAATTGCACACGCACTTGGTTAATTTCAGCCAAAACTTCCCCGGACTCTATTACTGAAGCTAAAACCCAGTCAGTATTAGGCACTTGCCGGAAAACAATTATTTTTTCTACACCGTTTAAGGTATAAGAACCGCTCCCCTGTACCTCTTCACGCATCCTCTGGCTGATCCTGGCCAAGTCAGGTCCCTGCTCGTCCAGATCCTGTTTCATAACCACGGAGGAGTCCGGATGAGCAAGAATTAGTCCCTGTTTGTTGGCAACATATGTAAAACCGGTTTGGCCGATTTTAGTTTCCGTGATCGGCTTTGTCAGCGTATTGAAGTCGATGGAAACACCCGCAACACCAATTGTTTCACTACCTTTTTTGATTGGCGCTCCGATAACAAAAACGGGCCTGCCGGTAACCGGCGAAATACTTACTTCGCCCAAAGTTAATTTGCCCTCAATTGCTCCCTTATAGTACTTCTTTTTTCGCAAATCTACCCCAACAGACTTTCCGCCAATCCCGTCAGCCAAGGACCGGCCATTTTTACCGGCAATAAAAACGTTTTCATATAAGCCGTTGCTTTTTTGATAAATGTTCTTTAGATGACTACTGAGCTCCGCTGTATTTTTAAGAATTTGGCCGGCATTGGCAGCAGCAACATATTCCCGTACCATAGGTAAACCGGCAATCAATTCATCGGTTTGTGCGCTGTTTTTAATGATTACTTCAAAAGTATTGACTTTTTCCTTTACCACCGTATCGAGCAATTCATTCTCTTTCTGCCCAATAATTTGTGCCGATCTGTAGTAAGAATTTACGCTAATACCTAATGTAACCACCATAACGAGAACAAACATGTAAAAAAACAATTTTGTGAATAGATTTAACTTAATCTTTGGCATACACCCGCCCCCTTTGATCTGCTTGTTGGTAATACTTGTATATACCGGTAATATTATAGCACAGGGGAATAATAAAGCAAAGATGTTAGAGTAATTTTCTTATTGAAATTTCACAATAATCTCCACCATTTCAGGATGACTGCCTATTCTTAACGGTGGCCCATCCTTTGTTGACATGTAATCTGCCTTCCGAAAAACGGAGGCATAAACAGTTGTTATAAAATATTCTGTATCTAAGAAAAAAGCCTCCCCAAATGGGGAGGCTCCAGATTGTAGACAAAGTCAAATTAGTACGATTGAGGAGAGCTTAATCCTCCACTCCAATATTTCCTGAAGGGGTGGGTGGGCTTTCCGCTACCAGGGAGCTTGATGCTGCAAAACCACAGCCGTGAGTTGCTGTAACCGCTATGGAGGTAAACAACCGTTGCTCCAAGGCTACGGGCGGAGACAGTGTAAAACTCCGTTCAGTTGAAATCGCTGAACCCGGCCAAATCGTCATCCATGACTCGTGGC
>NZ_JBSQAT010000017.1:0-57078 GCF_059412445.1 Thermincola sp. GK-1 | reverse complement strand
TAGGCGGAGAACCCTGCCTACCCTTCCCTGGGTAAGGGTGAGAAAGAGGCCGCCCCGGTGAAACAATAAGTTGCGACCTGGCGGAGGGCAGATAGACAGTGTTAACGACAGTGAGGGCTTGAAATCACTGTTTCCGGCACGGACGCCGGAAACCCGGCCATTGAGCCCAGGACGGCGATTCGGCCGGGTTCAGTGATTTCAACCGAGCGGAGTTTACAGCGGCTCTGCCTGTAGCCCCGGAGCAACAGATGTTGCACCGTTATAGCGGCAACACCTGTAGCCTCACAATAACGGTTGTTGCAGTCCAAGCGGCTAGGGGCAGCGAATGTTTTACCGATACAGTAGACAGTTACCGGACACGGGTTTATCGATTTTAGCCGGGCGCTTGGAAAGTGCCTTTTAGGGTGAAGTTGACCCAATCGACAAAAGAAATACCTGATTTCTCGTAAAATTCCACTTCCTTTTCCTTTTGGGCATCATATTCTTTAAAGAAATCTTTGACGGCCCTGCGGACCATTTCATAGGTTTCTTCAGATACCAGCCCTGTTTCCAGCAAAATGACCTTCATGGCATGATTTTCTATTTCGAGGTTTTTCACTCGGCTGAAAAGTTCTATAAACAGCAGGCGGACATAGTCTTCGCTTATTTTATGGTCAGGGTCTCCTAACATAGCCCATATTTTTTTGTCGGACAGCATTTCCCAAGGTTCCTTGAACTCTGCCATGTTTTTCCTCCTTTTGTGCTTTAAAGTAAATGCTAACCTGTTTAGCGATGAATTATACGCCTTAACCGCAAATTTTTGCTTTTTAAAGATTTTCAGGTGATTTATCCGGTAGCTAAGGGTGTCATTAATAAAGCAACCAAGAAGGTGGAATTATGATGAACCCATGGAAATTATTGTCCGACAGACATCTGATTGATATCGATAAAAGATCTATTTTGCATCGGCGAATGGCCGCCGAATGGCCGGCGAATGGTTAAAAACTGTCTTAATCTATTGGCACAACCGTTAAAGAGCATATTTCGACCATTCGCCGGCAAAGTGCTGACTTTAGATTCGCAATTGTTTTACAATTTAGACACCAAGAAAGATATTTGCCGAAATACAGTGAGGGGGGATAGAGGGAGATTAGGCTGTTGTACAAGGTACAACCACTTTATTTCTTTATTTGGTTACATAAAATTCAGAATTATAAAAAGATTAAGGAGGTAAGTCAATGGATAACACCGCTTTAGAAAACCGTGTTTTTAACCCGCCGGCTGAAATTGCCGAGAATGCTAATGCGAAAGCCGATATTTATGAATGGGCGAAAAAAGACCGGCTTGGATTCTGGGATGCCCATGCCAAGGAATTGGTTACCTGGTTCCAGCCTTATGATAAGATTCTTGATGACAGTAATCCGCCTTTCTACAAGTGGTTTGTCAACGGCAAACTGAATGTTTCTTATAACTGTGTGGACCGCCATGCCAAATCAAATCGTCGCAATAAGGCTGCTATTTTATACGAAAGTGAGATCGGCAAAAAGGTATGCCTTACTTATGGTATGTTGTATCGTGAAGTAAACAAATTTGCAAATGTATTGGCCGGCCTTGGTGTAAAGAAAGGTGACAGGGTTGCTTTGTACATGCCTATGATCCCGGAAGCTACCGTTGCTATGTTGGCTTGCGCAAGGATAGGTGCGCCGCATTCGCTGGTGTTTGGTGGTTTCAGCCCGGAATCCCTGCGCGACCGGATTAATGACTGCGGGGCGAAAGTACTGATTACTTCCGACGGTAACTTCCGCCGCGGTAAGCCTTTCCCGCTGAAAGACAACGCTGACAAGGCCATGGAAGATACACCTACTATCGAAAAATGTATCGTTGTCAAGAACGCCGAAAACGAAGTCGTTATGAAAGAAGGCCGTGACTTGTGGTATCATGAACTGATGGCTACCGCTGCCAACTACTATGAACCGGAGGTAATGGATGCTGAAGATATGCTTTTCATCCTTTATACTTCCGGTACAACGGGAAAACCCAAGGGTGTTGTGCATACCAGCGGCGGCTACCTGGTACAAACCCAGGCTACTCTTAAATACGTCTTTGATATCAAGGAAGACGATGTATACTGGTGTACGGCGGATATCGGTTGGATTACCGGCCACAGTTATGTAGTCTACGGTCCGCTGGCACTTGGTACAACCGTATTTATGTATGACGGTACTATTGATTATCCTGATAAGGACAGGATGTGGGATATGGCCGAAAGATACGGCGTTACCAAGTTTTATACTGCACCCACCGCCATCCGTACCTGGATGAAGTGGGGTACCGAATATGTTAAGAAGCATGACCTGTCTGCCATCAAGATTCTGGGTTCCGTTGGCGAGCCTATTAACCCGGAGGCCTGGATGTGGTACCGTGAGAACATTGGCCACGGCGAAGCGCCAATTATGGATACCTGGTGGCAGACAGAAACGGGGGCGCACATGGTTACCCCGTTGCCGGGAGTTACTCCGCTGAAGCCGGGCACCGCTACCGTACCGTTCCCCGGTATCGAAGTTGATATAGTTGACGAAAACAAGAATTCTGTAAATGAGGGCTATCTGGTTGTCAAGTCCCCCTGGCCGTCCATGTTGAGAACTGTTTATGGTGATGACAACAGGTATATTGACCAGTACTGGAAGAAGTTTGGTGACTTTTACTTTGCCGGCGACGGCGCCAAGCGGGATGAAATGGGCTATATTTGGGTAACGGGCCGCGTCGACGACGTCCTTAACGTATCGGGACACCGGCTCGGAACAGCGGAAGTTGAGAGCGCTCTTGTTGAATGCGAAGAAGTAGCGGAAGCTGCTGTAGTGGGCAAAAAGCACGAGGTTAAAGGCGAGTCTGTATGTGCCTTTGTTATCCTGAAAGACGGTTTCGAAGGGTCTCCGGAACTTATTGAGAAACTGAAAAAGCATGTTGGTGTGAAGATCGGTCCTATTGCTAAGCCTGATGACATTATCTTTACTTCCAGCTTGCCGAAGACACGTTCCGGAAAAATTATGCGCCGCCTCCTGAGGGATATTGCTGAAGGACGGGCTATTGGCGATGTTACTACGCTGGCTGACCCGGGTGCGATGCAGGAAATTGCCGCCAAATATGCCGGAAAAGAAGACTAATAGGTTACCCGACCGGTGAAAAATTGGTTGCAATAAACTAAAGACTTCCCTCAATGCTTGGGAACGAAATTTATCTAATCAGGAATTTCGTTCCCCCTTTTTTCTTTCGCCAGAATTTGCCAACTTATTAGGCAGACTGACTTTAGACTGGATATTGGCAGTATCAGATAGGATTTGTCAGTAGACAAAGGATATACTTCTGAGGTATAATTAAACACATCTACAATGAAGTTTACATAAAAATTTCTGTTTCATTTTTTGTGACAACCGTTTGCTGTGAATGCAGACCATTTAAGCCAACCAATTTTCCAACCGGGATAAACTTATTGACCGTTCGTCGCCAAATTTTGACCATTCGGGGATAAAAATTGACCGTTGGCCTGCTGAATATGACCGTTCACCGGAAAGATGCTGACTTTTTTGGACACTTGTTTTAAAATTAAGACAAGTAGGAAGGTTGCGAAAACGTAATATTCAAGATTTGAGGTGATGTCTATAGGGGAATAGATGGGGTAGAACCCTGCGCCTGTAAAAAAGACCATTATTTTTTACCCACTGATAATTTTCAGAAAAGTCTAATTTGTTCGTTAGTTTGTGAGATATGGGGGAGGTTATTTTAATGGAGAATTTGGAAGTTTTGGCGCCATCGCCGGGAAAACACAACATGGAGAACTATGAAGAAACCTGTAAAAACTTTAAGTGGGAAGATATAGAGAAGGTATTCAGTTGGTCTACCACCGGTAAAGTTAATTTGGCGTACGAGGCTGTAGACAGAATGGTAGATGAAAAAGGCAAAGGTGATATGGTTGCCTTATATTATTGCGACAGTAAAACCGAAGAAAAATACACCTTTGCTGATATGAAGGCTTACTCCAATAAATTCGCCAATGTCTTACGGAAGTATGGTATCGGGAAAGGCGACAGAGTATTTATCTTCATGCCGCGCAGCCCGAAATTGTACTTCAGCTTCTTGGGTATCGTTAAGGTTGGAGCTATTGCCGGTCCGTTGTTCGAAGCATTCATGGAAGCTGCATTAAAAGACCGGCTGTCCGACAGTGAAGCTGTTGCCATAGTAACTACTCCCGAATTAAAAGGCCGCATTTTGAAAGATGAGCTGCCCAACTTGAAACACATTTTCGTTGTAGGTGCTAATGGCGACCTCGGCGAGCGGGAAATTGACTGGGATGCTGAAATGGCGCAGGCATCCGATGAAGCAGAAATAGAATGGGTTGATCGTGAAACCCCGTTATTCCTCTTGTATACTTCCGGTTCCACCGGCAAGCCCAAGGGTATTATCCACGTACATAATGACATGCTTGGATATTACACTACGGGCAAGTATGTGGGCGATCTCCAAGAAGGAGATATGTACTGGTGTACAGCAGACCCGGGTTGGGTAACCGGTGTTGTTTACGGCATGCTTGCTCCGTGGCTTAACGGATGCTCTACTATCCTTAGGGGCGGACGTTTCAATGCTGATGAATGGTATCAAACCCTGGAAAAATATAAAGTAACTGTTTGGTACAGCGCTCCGACTGCCTTCCGGCTGTTAATGGCTGAAGGTGAAGAAAAGATTAAGCAATACGACTTGTCCAGTCTGCGTCACATTATGTCTGTAGGCGAACCGCTGAACCCGGAAGTTATCCGCTGGTTTATGAAAACCTTGAATGTTCGTGTACACGATACTTGGTTCATGACTGAAACCGGTATGCAAATGATTTGCAACTATCCCTGCATGGAAATTAAACTTGGTTCCATGGGTAAACCGGTTCCCGGTGTTGAGGCAGCTATCGTGGATGACAACGGCAATGTTCTGCCGCCGCTGCAGATGGGTAACCTGGCCATTAAGAAAGGCTGGCCTGCCCAGATGCGTGCTGTATGGAAGAATCCTGAAAAATTTAACGAATATTTCAAGCATGACCCCTGGTATATTTCCGGTGACTCCGCATACATGGATGAAGACGGCTATTTCTTCTTCCAGGGACGTGTTGATGATGTTATCAACACTGCCGGTGAGCGGGTAGGTCCCTTCGAAGTAGAGTCCAAACTCATTGAGCACCCGGCTATTGCCGAAGCCGGTGTAATCGGTAAACCGGACCCCGTTCGTGGCGAAATTATCAAGGCCTTTATCGCATTAAACGAAGGTTATGAATGGACGGAGGAATTGGCTAAGGAAGTAAGAGACTTTGTTAAGAAGGGATTAGCTGCTCATGCCGCACCGCGTGAATTCGAAGTTAAGGATAAACTGCCGAAAACACGTTCCGGCAAGATTATGCGCCGGGTGCTGAAGGCTTGGGAGTTAGGTCTACCTGTAGGCGACCTCTCCACTATGGAAGACTAATCACGTTAACCACAAACCCCGATACGGTGCCCTGTATCGGGGTTTTCCTTTTTATCACACTCCCTCCAATGTTAAAAAGCTCTTTAGAGCCCGGATTTTGTTTTGATTCCGGGTTTTCGTTTTGATGCCCCGGTTTGTGCTTTAGCGCCGGGGTTTTACATATTGTACCGGAAGGATTTCCGTAAGAACCGGCGAATTGGAAGTTATACGGGCTAATGGAATTTACACGGGCTTTAAATTTACCGGCTCTTTCTTTATATGAAAGGGTGAGGGTATTGAAAATTAACTGGAAACATAAACTGATGTGGTTTTTAGATGTCAGAACAGTGTGGCTGCTGCTGCTTTTGTGTTTTTTTATGATGATTTACTATGAACCTTTTGGCAATAAGGTTATAACCTTCTTGGCCGGGGTTGAACCGCCTTTTTCGGAACTGCCGCCAAAGGCCAAGTTTGATGAAAAGACAACTATTGTTTACAAAAGGGAAAAATTAACGGTGGTACGGACTAATTTAAAAAACTCAGTGCTGTTGATCAAAAAAAGCCTGGGTTTTGGCGATGTGGCGGAAGGAAAACTGGTCAGTGCAGTGGATAGTATGCCGGTCTCCAGGAAAATTGAAGGCGATTTTTTGCGTGGGCAACCTGATACCCGGCATGTAGAAGATACTTGGGATATTCTCAAAGACAATCTGATTGATGCAGGTAAAGCCTTTGGAGAGGCGTTGATGGTGAGGATAGTGACCATTGATAATAAACCCATGATTGTTGAAAACGACAGAATTGTTCCTTATGACCGGACTGACCGGATCCTGCGTTGGGCCGATGAGATAGAAAAGGCTTCCAGAAAATACGGAGTAGCCCCTGAAATAATTGCAGCCGTAATGGAGCAGGAGTCAGGAGGTGACCCCCAGGCAGTAAGCCATGCCGGCGCAATAGGGCTGATGCAGTTAATGCCCTCCACTGCCCGCTGGTTAGGTGTGAATCCTTACAATGCGAAGGAGAATATAGACGGCGGAACCAGGTATCTGGCCCGTCTGTTGGCCCAGTTCGGCAACCTGGAGCAGGCGCTGGCTGCTTATAATGCGGGACCCGGTAACGTTATCAACGGCAACTATCTTTATATATCTGAAACACAGAACTATGTCCGCAACGTACCCCGGTTAATACTTAAGTACAAGCAAAAATTCAGCACAATGGAGGTCAACGCGCAAAAACAGTAGAGGGACTACCTTAAATGAATTGCGCCCTGTATCGAAACATGGGGTGCAGTTCATTATGAGGCAGTCCCTTATAGTTTGAAAGTCACTCTTTTACGGGTTTTGCATATTTGAAGTTAATAGGTTTGGCGGCTGGCAGTTCCATTCTTTCCACCTGTTTTATTTCCAGGGGGATTTTATAGAAGTTGCGCAGGTTTTCTACAATCCCCTGGGGAATGGAAATGCCGTTGTTCAGGGTGCTTGGTTCGCCGATAGCGGATACCTCATAAGGATAAGTGATCTTTGTTCCGTTGACCAGGATGCCGGAAAATTCATCGGCCGGTAAAATGGATGTATGATTGGTGACCCTGATGCCGTTTACAGCCACAGCCTCGGCTCCGGCATTCCAGAGTTCGTTGATTATATCAATCATGTTTTGGTAGAAAAAGGCGTCCGAGTTATTTTCGGGAATTATCAATATTATACCGGGCCCTTCTACGGGGGAAAGACCATTGGCTATATTTAATTTGTCAATTTCTATCTGCATGGTTTCAGCCAGGGTTTTTTCCTCAGAAACACTGGATTCCAGTCTCTTTTGCTGGGTTCTCAAATCCCAAACTTCCCTGATCAGTTGATAGTGTTTCTGGTTTAAGTTTTTTGCCATGGCAGTTAGAGTTTCGGTACTCTGGGAACTTAAGTCGTTAAGTAATGCTTGCTGAGTGCGAAACTGGAACGAGAGAAGGATACCGAGCAATACAAAGGTAAAGGTCAAGGCAAACTGCCATTTTCTAAACATAGTTACACCTCTTTGGAAAAGGGCTTGGAGCGCTGCCTTTTCTGGCTTTTCAGTCTGGCAATAATTAACCTCCGTGTAATGGCCAGGTTTTGAAATATGCGGATGCCAAAAACAAATATGGCTACATAGTACAGGTTTACTCCGATATAATCACCGAAAAACACTAAAGCCGCTGAAGCCAGGCCATTGATGAAAAAGCCGGAAATTAATATGACGCCGTCAAATTTATCTTCCAGTACCCCCCTGATACCACCCAGGGTGGAATCCAGGGAAGCCAGAATGCCGATGGAAAGATAGGTGGCATAAGCAGGTGGAACGGTGAAAGTAAAAAACTGTCCGATTATAAGTCCACCAATAAGTCCTAAAATGGATATCAATGCCCACATTAATTACCACCTACTTTCGGAAGGGCGTTGGCATAATTAAAAGTATAGCTTCCTTTATAAGGCGGAATTACAACCTTGTTTAATTTTTCTAGGGACACAGGGAATTTCGCCATTTCGAGGGTATAATATTCTCCTGAACGGACATACATTTCTAATTGTTCGGGGTCCCCTATGGCTGTTATGACATATGGCGGCGCAAGACGCCGGGTGTTGACAAGGATGATGCTTCCGGCGCAGCGGATATCAGAATTTGTAACAACCCTTATGCCGTTAACGGCTATAGCTTCGGCACCGGCAGAGCGTAAGTCATTTACAATATACAGTATGTTGGAGTAATGAATCATATAATATTCGGGGTCTTTGGCCGTCCGGGCCTGTTCCTGGTCATTCAGAGTTATTTTAATACCGGGACCGGATACCTTAACTAACCCTGCCCGAAATTTCAGATCTGCCAGGTTTTCTTGCATACGGCCAAGAGAACCTTGACCTGAGGCGATGGCTTGCTGGTATTTGTCCAGGTCTTTCCTGATCTTAGTTATTTCTGCCTCTAGTTCCCGGTTCTTTTTTTCCTGGGTCCTGATCATGGCCACCAGGTTTTGATTTTTTTGAGCTATGGGGTTAAAACGAATCTCGCTGGATTTATAATATAATGCGATTAAAAGCCCGGTGATTAAGCAGACCAACGACAGCAGGACGTGCCACTTCTCTATTTTCAAGGGGAGATCTTCCTTTCCGCGGAGGGTTGTATGAAATTTGTGACCGGATTAAACATCATACTTCTATTATATCAGCCTTTTTTCCTTTTTGAATATCCGGGAAATTTTGTTTTGCGGTGAAAAGAACATTAATCAGAAAAAACGAGAGCAAAGAGGTTATCAGTCCGGTTATGTCGAAGTGGTTAGACACATAATATATTTATTCACCGGAGGCTGTTTTAGTTTCCTGAAAGCAGGTGAAAAAATGTTGGTGAAGCTGCCGGACATAACAATAATTAATATTTTGGACATCCTGGTGGTAGCACTTTTAATTTATAAACTGACGCAGCTTATCAGAGGTACGCGGGCAGTACAACTAATCAAAGGTTTGGTGGTGCTGCTTGTGGCCACCACTGTGACTGATTGGTTAAAACTTTATACGATTAACTGGATACTGAAAAATATCAAGACCATGGTCGTGGTAGCAATTCCTATTGTTTTTCAGCCCGAATTACGGAGAGCCCTGGAACAACTGGGCCGCGGAAAGTTTTTTGCCAGGCCCCTTGATTTTTTGGGTGAAGAAGAAGCGGAACGCCTGGTAAATGAGCTGGTCCGCGGTATTGAGATGCTTGTCCGGGATAAAATCGGGGCATTAATAGTAATTGAAAGGAAAACCGGTATAAAGGATTACATAGAAACAGGCATTAAAATTGACGGTTTGGTTTCGGCTGAATTTCTGGTGAACTTGTTCGTTCCCAAAACCCCTCTGCACGACGGCGCCGCTATTATAAGAGGAGAACGTCTGGTAGCGGCAGGCTGCTTTTTGCCGTTAACGGAAAACCCCTACGTCAGTAAAGAACTGGGAACCAGGCACCGGGCCGCCCTGGGCATTTCTGAACAATCGGATGCCGTGGCTATTGTGGTTTCTGAGGAAACAGGTATTGTGTCTATCGCTGTGGAAGGGAAACTAACCAGAAATCTTGGCGGTGCTGCCACAAAGGAAAAACTGCTTGATTTACTGGTCGTTAAGAATAACAGGCAAATGGCCTTTTGGAACAGGAGGTCGGAAGATTGAGCCGCGTCAAAGGCAAATACTGGAGTCAAATTGTCTCTCTTTTACTTGCCGTTATATTATGGATATATGTTTCTAACGAAATAAACCCTACCACTGAACAAATACTAAACCGTGTGCCGCTGGAAACAAGAGGTCTTAGCGCCAATGTCGCTATATTGGAAATGCCCCGCGCTGTGGATTTGCGTATCCAGGGGCCGCGGGAGAAGGTTCAGCAGGTAGGCATCAGAGCGGTAGAAGCCTACATAGATTTATCCAATGCCAAAACGGGCGAAGTAAGTTTGCCTGTACGGGTCGCCGTGCCGGAAGGGGTCACAGTGGTCGATATCTCCCCCCCAGAAGTCACTGTACGATTGGAAAAAGTTTTTGAAAAGCAGGTTCCCATTAGACTGAAGCAAACGGGAAAACCGGCCAGAGGTTACCGGCTGCTGGACCCTGTTTTTGACCCTGTAAGGGTTATCATAAAAGGGCCGGGGAGCTTGCTCAACAAGGTGGAATCAGCCATTGTACAGGTTAATTTTACCGGTTCGAAGGACGGGTTCCACGGCAAGATGCCCGTCCAGGCCGTTGATAAAAACGGCAATGTTCTGGATAGCAACCTGGTCAGTATTTTACCTTCCAGAGTAGAAGTATTTGTGCCGGTGGTGTTGGACATGCCCAGCAGGGTAGTGCCCGTAAAACCTGTCCTGGAAGGTCAGCCGGCGCCGGGATATATCGTGTCCAATATTGTACCTGAGCTTGCCACAGTAAGTGTTTTTGGACGTGCAGACCTGGTCAGGTCCATTGATCAAGTCAGTACTGCTCCTTTAAATATTGCCGGGGCCAATGCTGATATTTACCAGGAAGCGGCCTTAGTTTTACCGCCCGGATTAAAGGCCAGCGCCGTCACTGTAAAGGTTCTGGTGAAGATTGTGCCGGAGAACCAGTAACCTTTTTCATCTTGCCCCGCGTAATATAAAGTGACTGTAATTGACATGGCGAAACCACAGGGATATAATAATTCTAATGTTTAATAATATATAAATTGTTGTCCCTACGTACTGAGGGGGTTAGGTATGCGCTTCCGACTACATAATATCAGACTGGGTTTGGATGAAGAAAGTTCCCTATTACCCCAAAAAATTTGCCGGAAATTGAGGATTTCTCCGGAAGAATTATTAAACTGCCAGGTTTTAAAAAAAGCTGTTGACGCGAGGAAGAAAGATAATATTCATTTTGTCTATTCCGTTGAAATTGAGCTTCCTGAGAAGACGGGCAGGAGGATTGCCGGAAAGCACGGCCTTACCCCCGTGACAGAACAACCAAATGCGCCGCTTGTACCGGGAAATATACCTTTGGGGTACCGGCCCGTTATTGTCGGAACCGGGCCGGCCGGGCTGTTTGCCGCCCTTCTGCTGGCGGAGTATGGCTACCGACCTCTGGTACTGGAACGGGGATATGATGTGGAGACGCGTACGGCCAAAGTACTGGACTTTTGGGAAAACAGGGCTTTAGATCCCGAATGCAATGTTCAGTTTGGCGAAGGGGGAGCGGGTACCTTTTCCGACGGCAAACTGACTACCCGCATTAACGACCCCAGGGTAACCAGGGTTTTTGAGACTTTTGTTGCTGCCGGGGCGCCGGAAGAAATTTTATACCTGAGCAAGCCTCATATCGGTACCGATAAATTACGTGCCGTAGTGAAAAATATCAGAAACCGCATCATAGAACTGGGCGGTCAGGTACGTTTTCAGGCCAAATTGACCAATATATTTCACCAGCACGGCGCTGTCACTGAGGTGGAAGTTAACGGGAAGGAGCGGATTCCGGCCCGGGCAGTTGTCCTGGCTATCGGGCACAGCGCCCGTGATACATACCGGATGCTGGTGGAGCAGGGGTTTTACCTGGAACAAAAGGCTTTCGCCATGGGGGTGCGCATTGAACATCCACAGCAATTGATCAATGAGGCTCAATACGGGAAGTATGCCAACCACCCCAGTTTAGGAGCGGCTGATTACCAACTGGTATATAAGAACAAGGAACTGGACCGGGCAGCTTATACTTTTTGCATGTGTCCGGGTGGACAGGTAGTGGCGGCTGCCTCGGAAAAGGATACAGTTGTAACTAACGGTATGAGTTATTTTGCCCGTAACTCGGGGATTGCTAACAGCGCCGTAGCGGTTTCGGTCCTGCCCGATGATTTTGGGGCCAAAGGGCCGCTGGCCGGCGTGCAGTTTCAGAGAAAATGGGAAATGCTTGCTTTCCAGGTGGGCGGCAAAAACTACAACGCACCTGTCCAAAGGGTGGAGGATTTCCTGGCGGGTAGGGCTTCGGATAATGTTGATTTGGATTTAGCCAGCTACCGGCCGGGCATAACGCCGGCAGATTTGCATGGCTGTTTGCCGGAATTTGTTTCGGAGATGCTGGAAATGGCTATAGAGGATTTTGATAAAAAAATTCGGAACTTTGGTTACCCCGATGCTGTTTTAACAGGGGTGGAAACCCGTACTTCCGCCCCTGTGCGCATCGTTAGAGATGAGGAATATAATGCGGTAGGTATTGCCGGTGTTTATCCGGCCGGCGAGGGCGCCGGTTATGCCGGGGGAATCATAAGCGCGGCTGTTGACGGCTTGCGGATAGCGGAAGCCATTATCAAGAAGTATAGAAAGGGAGAGGAAACTGATGGGTGAATATTTCGGCACCGATGGCGTGCGGGGGGTAGCTAACGCGCAGCTCACCCCGCAGTTGGCATATGAGCTGGGTAAGGCCGGCGCTTTTGTGTTGGCCAGGGATTGTGAAGGGAAAGAAAAGCCGAAGATTGTAATCGGTAAAGATACCAGGATATCGGGCGATATGCTGGAAGCCGCTTTGATTGCAGGTATTTGTTCTGTAGGCGTGGATGTGTTCAAGGTCGGCATCATGCCTACTCCAGCCATTGCATTTTTGACCAGGGACCTGGGGGCTGCTGCCGGGGTAGTCATTTCAGCTTCTCACAACCCCGTGGAAGATAACGGTATCAAGTTCTTTTCCGCTACAGGCTTTAAACTGCCTGACGAAGTGGAGGACCGTATTGAAGAACTGCTCAAATCGGGCCTGGACAACATTCCTACCCCTGTTGGTCCGGAAGTAGGGCGTGTTTATGACATTCATGATGCTGAAGACCGGTATGTGAATTTTGTTAAAAAAAGAGTGCCTGTGGACTTAAGGGGACTGAAAATGGTTATTGACTGCGCCAACGGCGCTGCTTACAGGGTTTCTCCCCGTATTTTCAGGGAACTGGGGGCAGAAGTCATACCTATTTTTAACCACCCCGACGGGATTAATATAAATTACCATTGCGGTTCCACTCACCCTGAGGAGCTGAGTAAAAGAGTAGTGCTGGAAAAGGCGGATCTGGGTCTGGCCCATGACGGCGACGCCGACCGGGTCATTGCTGTGGATGAAAAGGGAAACATTATAGACGGCGATTATATGATGCTTATTTGCAGTAAATACCTGAAGGAGAAGAACCGCCTGCCGCAGAATACGGTGGTGGTTACGGTAATGAGTAACCTTGGTCTGCACATTGGTTTGAAGGAAGCCGGTATAAAGGTGCTGGAAACCAGGGTGGGCGACCGTTATGTCATGGAGGAACTGCTCAGAACGGGCGCTGTATTTGGCGGCGAGCAATCGGGCCATATTATTAACCTGGAACACAATACCACCGGTGACGGGATCCTAAC
The DNA here is from genome assembly GCF_059412445.1 of Thermincola sp. GK-1. NCBI lineage: Bacteria > Bacillati > Bacillota > Clostridia > Eubacteriales > Thermincolaceae > Thermincola > Thermincola sp. GK-1. Next base: position 43,751 of record NZ_JBSQAT010000017.1, on the reverse strand, counting down.
GGGACTACAGTTGGTAGCGGTAGTGAAGGAATGCGGCAGGACCCTGGGGGTACTGGCCGGTCAGATGGAGAAGTTTCCCCAGGTGCTGGTTAATGTCAGGGTGGCCGATAAGAAAGGGGCCATGGAGAATCCCGAGGTTTTGGCTGCCATCAGGTCCGGCGAAGCCAAGCTGGCCGGTAAAGGCCGTATCCTGGTCCGGCCGTCGGGGACGGAACCGCTGGTTCGGGTAATGGCAGAAGGCCCCGAGGAAGAGATGCTGCAGAACCTGGTTGATGATATAGCGGCCGTGATTTCTCGGGTGGCAGGGTAGGTATAGTTGACAGTTGGCAGTTGACAGTTGGCAGTTGACAGTTAACAGTTGACAGTTGGCAGTTGATAGTTGGCAGTTGATAGTTAACAGTTGACAGTTGGCAGTTGATAGTTGGCAATCAAATGAAGGTTTGCGGAGCAAACCTTCCGATTGACCCCTGGCGCCTTTGGCGCCACGGGGTAAGGAGCTTTGGAAAGGGGGGATGCGGTACCATTACAGGCGGACAATTGAATAGAGGTAAAGCGCCTGAACTCAAGCCGGTGTTTTGGTCTGACGGTTTGAGTTGACGAGGAAGGGGTTTATCGAGTTATTCGGCGGGTACCCCTCGGTTGACACGACCGTTAAAGGCAGCCAAAACCGGGCAGTGATGCGCGGGACAAATGCTGCCGGGTGGAAAAAGATTTGTTGTTATGAGGTAGAATTTACGGATTGAAAACATGGGAGTGAATGTGTAATGTGTGGTATTGTTGGGTATATAGGGCCTAAGTCGGTGGTGCCCGTATTGATAGACGGCTTGAAGAAACTGGAATACCGTGGGTATGACTCGGCAGGTATTGCGGTGATAGAACAGGGTAAGGTGTTGGTGGCGAAAAGTGTTGGCAGGTTATCGAAACTGGAGGAGAAATTGGATGCTTATACGCCGGAAGCAAATATAGGCATTGGCCACACCCGTTGGGCGACGCACGGACGGCCTTCGGACGTTAATTCCCACCCCCATACGGATTGTACAGGGGTGATTGCTGTTGTGCATAACGGGATCATTGAAAATTACCTGGAGCTCAGGGAGTGGCTGGAAGCGCAGGGTCATAAATTTAAATCTGAGACTGATACGGAAGTATTGCCGCACCTGGTGGAGCATTTTTATGACGGCGACCTGGAAAAGGCCGTACAACAGGTGATTACAAAGATTGAAGGCTCTTATGCCATGGCCGTGATCAGTAAAAACGAGCCGGATAAGATTGTGGCTGCCCGGAAGGACAGCCCCCTGGTTGTAGGTCTGGGCGACGGTGAGTATTTTTTGGCTTCCGATATCCCCGCTACCCTGGCCCATACGCGAGACAACTTTATTTTAAATGACGGCGAGATTGCCGTTATTACTGCTGACGGTGTAAAAATAACCGATACGCAGGGCAATAAGATTACAAAAGAAGTATTCCATGTCCAGTGGGATGCTGTAGCTGCTGAAAAAGGCGGCTACCCGCATTTTATGCTGAAAGAAATTTATGAGCAGCCCAGGGCCATCAGGGAAACCTTCAGCAGCCGGATATCGGCTGACAATAAGCGGGTGGTATTAAACGAATTAAGTCTGACTGAAGAAGAGATTAAAGATTTACGGCACATCTTTATTGTTGCTTGCGGTACGGCTTATCATGCGGGTGTGGTAGGCAAATATGTCATTGAGGACCTGGCCCGGATTCCTGTTACCGTGGATATTGCTTCCGAGTTCCGCTACCGGAACCCGATAATTCATCCGGGCGACCTGGTTATTGTCATCAGCCAGTCCGGTGAAACTGCCGATACCCTGGCGGCTTTGCGGGAATCGAAAAAAGCGGGGGCCAGGATTTTGGCTGTTACCAACGTGGTCGGCAGCTCCGTGGCGCGGGAGGCGGACGATGTCCTGTACACCTGGGCCGGCCCGGAAATTGCCGTGGCTTCGACAAAGGCATATTCTACCCAGTTAATCGCCATGTTCCTGCTGGGCATCCATTTCGCTCAGGTACGGGGTACAATTGATGCTGCTTATGCGGAACGGCTCATCACCGGGATGCGGGAAATTCCCGACCAGGTGCAGACTATTCTTGATGATCTGGAAGACCTGCAGAGTTTCCTGAAAAAATACGCGGAATGCCAGAACACCTTCTTCCTGGGCCGTGGCCTTGATTATGCGGTGGCTATGGAAGGGTGCCTGAAGCTGAAAGAAATCTCTTATATGCATGCCGAGGCTTATGCCGCGGGGGAACTGAAGCACGGTACCCTGGCCCTGATTGTGGATGATGTGCCGGTAGTTGCGCTGGCCACCCAAAAGGACCTGTACGATAAAATGGTGAGCAATATAAAAGAGGTCAAAGCGCGCGGCGCCCAGGTAATCGGGGTTACCTTTAAGGGCAATACGGAATTGCAGAAGGTTGTGGACCATGTGGTCTATATTCCGGAGACGGAAAATGTCCTGGCTCCCGTGCTGACGGTAATCCCGCTGCAACTGCTGGCCTACCATATTGCGGTGGCCAGAGGCTGCGACGTGGATAAGCCGAGGAATTTGGCGAAAAGCGTGACTGTGGAATGAAAGAAGCGCCCTGCGGGGCGCTTCAGGCTGTAGACAAAGTCAAATTAGCACGATTGAGGGGAGCTTAAATAATTCCTCCGCTCCAATATTTTCAAGCCAGTCTATAGGAGGGGTGGGTGGGCTCTCCGCTACCACGGAGCTTTATGCTGCAAACCTTACCAGGTAGTCCTCAAACCGCTATGGAGATAAAACAACCGTTGCTCCGAGGTTACGGGCGGAGACAGTGTAAACTCCGTTCGGTTGAAATCACTGAACCCGGCCGAATCGTCATCCATGACTCAATGGCCGGGTTTCCGGCGTCCGTGCCGGAAACAGTGATTTCAAGCCCTAACTGTCGTTAACACTGTCTACCCACCCTTCACCAAGTCGCAACTTATTGTTTGACCTCCATAGCGATTATCTACAACTATGATGCAAGGGTTGTTACACCGGTACAATGCCTACCCTCAATAGCGGAGGGGTGGGTGGGGTAGCCCAGTCACCCCTCCACAAAAGCAAAGAACAATTCTATGGAAGATTTCCGTTATGCTTTTCAAAAAGCATTTATGGGCAAAGTGGTGGACAGAATGGGCCAGAATGAAAAATTCTTTATGAAAATTATCGATGACGAACAATTTGCCGGCGCTTTGATGGAGTTGATGCTCCCTGAGGTCTATGAGAGACTGCAGAGGGTGGAAGTATAAGCTAAAGCCGGAAATAACGGTCACCTGTAAAATTTGTTTATCACACTTGGCGATTATCCGGGAATTTTGTTTCATTTTTTGGTTTTTCGCCAAAGCCGGTAAATGGCATAGACCAAAATTAATTCCAAAAGCCAGCTTTTCAGCCGGTTAATTTTCATAATTTGATAAACTGAAAAGGCTTCCAGCAACAATGCCGGTATTTTCCCCAAAGAACTGGCCACAGTAAAAGACAACACGGAAATTGTCCCCATTGAGGCTGCCAGAGTAACCAACCCGGAAGGCATCAAGGGCATAACCCTCAGTAACAATATGAGATAAACAGCCTCCCTGCCGGTACTGTTAGTCAATTTCATAAGCCGGGGATATTGCTTTAAATAGGGATGGATGACATGCTGAAGACCTTTGCGGTAAATGATAAAAGAGATTGACGCCCCCAGCGCTTCACCAATAAAGGAAATCAGCGTTCCCGGCCAGAAACCGAAGAAGGTTATGTTGGCCGCGGTGATGAAAAAGCTGGGCAATACCCCCATAATGGCAACCACTATGCTTAAAATAATACTAATTAATACTGCTTGGCTCTGATATTCGTTAAAGAAATGCACTAACTGTTCTTCCACTGGCGGCTCCATCCCTTTTCATACACTACTTATAATATTTTACCGTAACTTAGCTTTTACGAAAACTAAAGGTAAAGAATAAAAAAGGGATAAGTGCAAAGCTCTGTAAATGCAGGGCTTATTCTACTTATCCCTTTCTTTTAATTTTTCCCTGTATAAGGAAGAATAGTTTTTATAAGTTTTTTGACTAATTCCAGTTCTTCCGGAGAACATTTGTCGAGTAAAATGTTTATCTCTTTGTATTTGTTATCCTCAACTGCTTTATAGGTATTCCGGGCATCCTGAACCTGATAGGTATCATGAACAGTTTTCCCAAAAATCAGGTAGTCTAATGATACATGCAAACATTTGGCAATTTTAAATAAAACGCGAAGACTCATTTGCCTTTCGCCGCGTTCCAATTGCCCGACATAATAATCTGAAAGCCCGATGATTTCTGCAAACTTTTCCCGTGATAGTTCGAGCTTTTCTCTTTCTTCCCGTATTCTCTGCCCGATGGTCTTGTTATCTATTTCTGACTTTTTCTTCACTTTTTTCACTCCCCACTGCCATTACTTTACCTGAATTTAAGGCGCACTAGAATTTGCTATGTGCATATATTTATTATTTGCAAAAAGCCAATATTTGATGTAAAATTATGTTTAGGTATTTTTACAGGGAGTGAACTTGGTGAATAAAAGAGATAAGATAGAAATGGCCCGGAATATCCTTAATAATGCGGCCAATATGAATATGAGCAAGGAAATTCTTCTGAAAATCAGTCAGAAAATCGATAAATATATTGTGGAGTATTTTCGTAAAGGTGGAGGCCTAAAGGGGGATTAGATGAGAGAGAAAATGTATAAATTTGCTCCTGTTATTTTATTGTCGGTCGGGCTGTTCTTATTGTTGATAACGTTTTTAGCTGACGGATATTACCAGGGCAGGCAAGGTTTTTTATGGCTGCCCATGGCAATAATCCAGACGGTGATTAGCACAATTTGCGGCATTTTAATTAAAAGATTAAACCGGGAGGCTAATACTGACGCGCTAACAGGCCTGCATAACAGGAAATATTTTTATACAAAACTGTCGGAACTGAAAACAAAAGGTCCAATTTCTCTGCTTCTAATAGATCTGGACAATTTTAAGAGTATAAATGATACATATGGGCATATAGTAGGTGATCAGGTATTACAGCAGTTTGCTGAAATTTTACGAAGGAATACAAGAAAAGACGATGTAATTGCCCGAAAGAATTATATTGCTATTCATATTTCCTGAAAGTCATAGAACTATCTATAAACCAAAATATTCATTTATAGACTGACAGGCTATTTTGACCATGAACCTGATATCTTTTTCTTCTACAACATAAGGTGGCATGAAATAGATGACATTTCCCAAGGGGCGCAGGAGAACTCCTTTTTTAACAGCTATCTTATATATCTGGTAGCCCACCCGCTTTTTCCAATCAAAGCCTTTCCCGGTTTCTTTGTCTTCTACCAGTTCTAATGCTCCAACCATACCCAATTGTCTAAACTCGCCTACATAGGGGTGATTATCAAAAGCGTCCCTGACTATATCACTGATAAGCTTTGATTTTTCTTTATTTTTCTCTAAAACATTTTCCTCTTCAAAAATGTTTAAAGTTTCACAGGCAGCGGCACAGGCTAATGGGTTGCCGGTATAGCTATGGCTGTGCAAAAAAGCCTTTAGTTCTGTATACTCACAGTAAAAAGCATCATAAATTTCATCGGTTACGACAACCAGGGATAAGGGTAAGTATCCTGCCGTGATCCCTTTAGATAAACACATGATATCAGGACTTACACCGGCATGTTCACAGGCAAACATTTTACCTGTCCGGCCAAAGCCTACTGCAATCTCATCGGCAATAAAATGGATATTATATTTATCACAGAGTTTCCTCAGTTTTTTCAGATAAACCGGTGGGTAAATTTTCATTCCTGCCGCACACTGGATGAGGGGTTCTATAATAACACCACAGATTTCTTCATGGTTTTTTTCTGCCAGCTTCTCCATATGTTCAAAACATTCAGCGCTACAGGTATCCCGTTCATTACCATAAGGGCAGCGGTAACAATCAGGGCCTTTAGCTTTATAGGTTTGTAGTAAAAGTGGTTTATAAATCTTACTGTATAAATCGATATCTCCTACAGAAAGGGAGCCGAGAGTCTCACCATGGTAAGCATCGGTAATTGCTACAAATTTGGTTTTTTTAGCATTACCTGTTTGCTGATGATACTGAAAGCTGAGTTTTAGGGCAGCTTCTACTGCCGAAGAACCGTTGTCGGCAAAAAATACTTTATTTAATCCAGGGGGAGTTATTTGCACTATCCGTTCTGCTAATTCTATAGCAGGTTCATGGGAGAAATTAGCGAAAATAACGTGCTCTAATTTTTCTAACTGTCTTTTCAGAGCCTGATTTATCCTCTCGTTGCTGTGGCCAAAAAGATTAACCCACCAGCTTGAGACGGCATCCAGGTAAGAATTACCTTCCACATCTATTAAATAAGGACCTTTCCCCCGTTCAATAACAATGGGGGGGAAGTCTTCATAGTCTTTCATCTGAGAACAGGGATGCCATATGTATTGTAAATCCTTTTTTTGCAGTTCATTCATAATAAAACAACTCCTTGTTATTCATTGGTCTGCTCTTTTCTTAAGATATCTTTTCTTAAGATATAATCTTCAATTTTTTCCCTATTTCCTGGATTTTTGTTAAAACATGGTTTATATCTTCCAGAGAATGGGTTGCCATTAAAGTCAGCCTTAAACGGCTGGTCCCCTGAGGTACAGTGGGTGGTCTGATAGCAGGGATAAAAATACCCTCTTCTAATAATTGTTTGCTAAACTCAACTGCTTTTTCTGCATCACCAATTATGATAGGAATGATGGGGGTTTGACTCGTCAATACTTGAAAACCGATTTTCTGCAGCCGGTTTTGTAACCACTGGGCTTTTATTAATAATCCTTTTCTTTTTTCCGGTTCTTTCTCAATTATTTCTAATGCCTTTAAGGCTACAGCTATTATCCCCGGCGATAAGGCAGTGGTATAGATAAAGCTCCGGGCTTTATTCCGGAGAAAATCGATTAGATATTGCTTACCGGCTATAAATCCACCTTCACCGGCTAAAGCTTTGCTTAAGGTACCCATTTGAATGTCTATCTTATCCTTCAGGCCGAAGTACTCCGGCGTCCCTGAGCCTGTTTTTCCCAAAATACCTGTTGCATGGGCATCATCAACCATTGTCAGTAAATTGTTTTTTGCAGCAATTTCCACTATTTCCGGTAGAGGTGCTATATCTCCATCCATGCTGAATACACCGTCGGTTACGATTATACCGGGATAACCTTTGTATTCCTTTACTTTTTTAGCTAAATCCCCCATGTCACAGTGCTTGTAAACAATTGTCCGCGCTCTGCTCAAACGACAGCCGTCAATAATACTGGCATGATTTAATTCATCACTGAAAATAACCCAGTCTTTATCGGTAAGACCTGTGATAGCTCCTAAGTTTGCCATATATCCGGTGTTAAAGACCAAAGCCCCTTCCATGCCTTTAAATTGGGCCAGTTTTTTTTCCAGTTCTCTATGTAATTCGTAGCTGCCGGTTGTCAATCTGGACCCTCCCGAGCCCACTCCATATCTGTTTATGGCAGCAATAGCCGCTTCTTTTAACCTTTTATCAACACATAACCCCAGGTAACTGTTAGAAGCCATCAAGATTACCTTTTTTCCGTCTATTACCGTATGGGGGCCCTGGGCAGCGCTTAAATACTTAAACTCCCTGTATAACCCCTTTTCTTTTATTTCTTGCAAAGCTGCAGTTATTCTCTCCATATCCAATCTCCTTTAAAAACTCAGTTAAGGTATAATTCCCCCGGTAAGGGCTCAGTTCATTTACAATTGTTACTTGCTTTTCCAGCCAGAACAGGCATTGTTCTAAAGACGCCAGGCTTTTGTCAAAACAAAATACCCTGCCGCCTTTCTTAACCCCCAGGGGTTTTAAATTGGTAAACCTGACATAGCCTAACTTTTTAGAAGCTACATAACCCGCAGTATAATCAGGGTCATCTGACCAGCAGATTTCAGCAACTATTCCCGGCGCCCGGCTAACTTTACTGGCTAAGGCCAGCGCTTCCTTAACGTGAGTATTATTTATGCCTTCTCTGGCAAGCAAATCATTCAACTGGGGCACAATATTTTGTTCCCAATCCATGCCGGTAGCCCTAACCCCCCTCTCAAAATCAGGCTCTATTCTTTCCAGGGAATTAATCTCAACGAGCATAGCGCCCCTCATAGCCGGACTCTCTTCTAAATAGGATAGAATTGTTTTTGCCTGGTAAAAAGACAGGCCTATGTTTTCCAGAATTTTTATTAAGCCTTTTCGCCCTGCCCGATAATCATTAACCTTAACCGTAATTATCGGTAAGGATGGGATATAGGCAATGTCATTCCTTTTAATTTCTTCCAAAGAGATATTAATAAAATCGGCTTGCCCTTTACTGTGATAAATTGCCCGGTCTAGAAGGTCAGAAACAATATCTTTAATATTCTCCCCGGAGACAATTCTCTCTGCTCCCGAAATATGCTGGCCGCCTTTTTCATGCCTGCCGCCTTTAGCTGCCCGCATTTTGATGTTGTAAAGTTTTTCCCGCATAGTACACATCTCTCCCAAGTGTTGCATTTTAAAATTCATTTGTTAACCCATTTTTTGCAAATAGTTAACTAAATTATATAGTTCAATTTACTCTTTGGTCAACCCATATTTTGCGATGGGTTGACAAATCGGTGGTAAATTAACTAAGATATACATATGTTTAACACCAAAAAATGGAGGGACAGAAATGGCTAAAGGTTTTTTCATTATCGGCACCGATACCGGGGTAGGAAAAACTTTTGTTACCGCAGGATTAACAGGGGCCTTACGGGAAAGGGGAATTGACGCCGTACCCTATAAACCTGTTCAGAGTGGAGCAGTTGCCGGTGAAGACGGTTTGCGGGCTCCAGATGTGGAATTCTATAAAAAGGTTGCTGATTTACCTGATGATAAGTTTAATACATATTCCCTTGCGCCTCCTCTGGCTCCCAGTTTAGCGGCGGAACTAAGCCAGGTATCCATAGAGATAGACAAAATAAAAGAGGATTTCGTAAGCTTGTGTGTAAAATACCAAATAGTAATTGTCGAGGGGGCCGGTGGCCTTTTTGTTCCCTTAAAAGGTACGGGCTTCTTATTACCTGACTTAATCAAAGAATTCAATTTACCGGTTATCATTGTCGCCAGACCTGATTTGGGAACTATTAACCATACTGTTCTTACTGTCAGGTGCGCAGAGCAATTGGGCTTGAAAATCAAGGGAATAATTTATAATGGATTTGATATAAACAATTTAACCCTGTCGGAAAAAACCAATCCTGAAATAATCGAAAAGATGACCAATATACCTACTTTAGGTAAAATACCAAAGGGAAAAGATATTGATATTGATACCTGCCAAATAGGCAACACCTTGGAATTGATAAAGAACAATGTAGATTTTGATTTATTACTTAATAATACGTAGGTGATAATATGCAAACTATTTTAGATTATGGACAGAGAAACAAAGTAGAGTTAAATCCACTGGCCCAAAGGTATGCTGTAAAAATTAAAATGCCGGGCTTAACAGACAATCAGGGTGATGTGGACCGGTTGCGCCGTTATTTGCCGGAATCCCTCAAGGGAGTGCATATTCCTCTTGAAGTGATGAGGAAACTGCCGTCTGTATTCCTGGAAGGGGATTGGCAGGTTTCGGTTATTGTGGCCCAGGCAAAAGAAAACCCCTGGGTAATTGACATAGAACCGGAGGTTGGCAAAGGCAACTATTACGGGTTGGCTCTGGACATTGGGACTACCACCACCGTACTTTACCTTGTGGACCTAGCTTCAGGAGAAGTCCTGGGCAATGTTTCCTCTTATAATGGACAGGTAAAATACGGTGACGACATATTAACGAGGATTTACCTGGGCAGCACAGAAAACGGAAGGGAAAAACTTCGCCAGGCTGTCCTTGAGACTATCAACGGGCAGATACAGCAGGTAGTTTCTGAACACAATGTGGAACAGAACGAGATTTATGCCATGGTGGTTGCCGGAAATACCACCATGATTCATCTTTTCCTGGGACTGGACCCGGCAAACATATGCCGTGAACCGTATATTCCGGTAGTTAACAGCCCCGGCATTCTAAAGGCTATCGAAGTGGGTGTGGCTATCAACCCTTTAGCCCCTCTCTATTGTTTACCGAATGTGGGCAGTTATGTCGGAGGTGATGTGATTGCCGGTTTATTGGTAAGCGGAATGCATCAGAAACCCGAATTATCTCTTCTGGTTGACATCGGGACCAACGGCGAAATGGTTTTGGGCAACAACGAGTGGCTGGTGACTTGTGCCGGTGCGGCCGGGCCGGCCTTGGAAGGTGGCGCTGCTGAGCATGGAATGCGGGCAGAAGCCGGTGCTATTTACAAAGTAAGTATTGATCCGGCAACGCTTCAAACTGATTATAGAGTAATCGGTTCCGTTAAGCCCAGGGGTATTTGCGGTTCGGGGTTAATCGATTGCATGGCTCAGATGCTGGTAGCAGGTATTATTGACCGTTCAGGCCGGTTTAATGATGATTCCGGTGCATTTGTGATTGCCGGCGCCCAGGAAACGGCGACGGGACAGGATATAGTTGTTTCCCAGAAGGATATTCGCAGCCTTTTAAAAACCAAGGCCGCTGTTACGGCGGCAGTGGAGGTATTAATGGAAGGGGTAGGCTGTTCTTTTAAAGAGCTGGAAAAATTTTATGCCGCCGGAGCCTTTGGTGCATACATAGACCCGGAATCTGCCATAACGATTGGATTGTACCCGGACATTCCCCGGCAAAATATTATTTCACTTGGGAACAGCTCTCTGGAAGGCGCCAGACTTGCCCTGCTGTCAAGGGAGAAAATTGATGAAGCTGAGACCTTGGCCAAAAGTATTACTTATTTTGAGCTGAATAACAACCGGGAATTTATGAAAAAGTTTACATCGGGACTTTTCCTGCCTCATATGGACCTGAACAGATACCCTAGTGTCAAGAAAAAACTACAAAAACGTTAGTTTTATATGAGAAAAACCGGGGAGCCAAGCCCCGGTTTTTTGACCTATACGGTCTGCCGGTATTCATTTAACACTTTATCAATAAGTAACGACCTGCTCTGGGCGGTGATGGGGTGTGAGATATCTATATCAGGCGCCGGAAAAGTTGCGCAAAAATGCCCTGATTCTTTCGTTTGAAGGATTATCTATCAGTTCCCGGGGGTTTCCCTGTTCCACGATTTGGCCCTTGTCCATAAAAATTACCCTGTCCGCCACATCGCGGGCAAAATTCATTTCATGGGTTACCACCACCATGGTCATGTGTTCCGCTGCCAGGACCCGCATGACTTTTAAAACCTCGCCCGTAAGTTCGGGGTCCAATGCTGATGTGGGTTCATCAAAAAACAATATGTCAGGTTTCATGGCCAGGGCTCTGGCGATAGCCACACGCTGGCTTTGCCCTCCTGAAAGCTGGTAAGGATAGGCATCGGCCTTATCGCTCAGGCCCATCTTTTCCAGTAATTCCATAGCCAGGTCCCTGGCTTTGCTGCGGTCCATGCCTGCCACGTGAACCGGCGCCTCCGTTATGTTCTGCAGAACGGAAAAGTGGGGGAAAAGGTTAAAGTTTTGAAACACCATACCGAGGCGAAGCCTGATTTTACGGAGATGGGCTTCAGGGGCATAAAGCACTTTTCCCTCCCCGGTGGTATCGGCCATGACTTCTCCCCCGACTACAATAGTGCCGCGGTCAATTTTTTCCAGCAGGTTAAGGCAGCGCAGCACAGTACTCTTCCCCGAGCCTGAGGGACCTATGACAGCTACCACTTCTCCCTTTTTCACCTCAAAAGAAACACCGGACAGCACTTCTTTGCCGTCATAGCTTTTGTGTAAGTTATGAACCTTGAGCATCTGCATTATTTTTATTCCTCCTACCTGTAATAACCCAGTCTTCTTTCAAGGGTATGAAAAACCTTTTCTACCGCCCAATTCATGATCAGGTAGAACAAGCCGGCCACGAAAATAGGTGTAGTGGAAAAAATTCTTGAAGATTCGTTCTTGGCCACCCTGAATAGTTCGGAGATGCCAAGGACCGTAACCAGGGCAGTATCCTTTACCAGGGTAATAACCTCGTTGCTGACAGGGGGCAGGATCCTTTTTATTACCTGAGGCAGGATTATTCTGACAAAAGTCTGTGTCCTGGTAAAGCCCAGCACGGCTGCAGCTTCATATTGTCCCCGGGGTATGGACAGGATGCCACCCCTGTATATTTCCGCAAAATAGGCGGCATAGTTCAGGGAAAAGGCGATGACGGCCGCAATAAACCGGTCCAGGCTGAAACTTGGGAAAATGTAGGACGGTGTAAAATAAACGAACCAGATTTGTAAAAGTAATGGAGTCCCGCGCATTACAGAAATATACCACTTGATGGGGTTGCTTATCCATTTTTTTGTGGACAGCCTGCCGATAGCTACCAGGAGTCCCAGGGGCAGGGAAAACAGCAGGGTGAGGGAAAAAATCTGCAATGACGTCAGCGCCCCCCCGGCAAGGAGGCCAATCAGGTTCAAGAAACTCGCCAAATCCATGTCTGTAAACATTTTATCTGACTCCTTTTACCGTTTATTTGTCCGGTTTATTTTATTTATCCCATTTTATTTGTCCTTTTCATTGTAATTAGAAAAACAAAAAAAGACAAGGGCCGGTGTCTTCCCGGCACCGGCCCCTGTGAAGGCTTGGTTGATTCAGAAGGTATTAAGGCGCACCAATTGGTTATTTTCCAACAGTGGTAATGTCTTTACCGAACCACTTGGTAGAAATCTCGGCCAGCTTGCCGTCTTTGGCCATAGCTTCGAGGGTTTCCTGAATCTTTTCCATCAGTTGCTTATCATTTTTTCGGAAGCCAATTCCGTATTCTTCGCTGGCCAGCGCTTCATCCAGCACTTTATAGCCCTTGTTTTTCATGGTGATGTAGTAACGGGCCACTATTTCGTCCATAAGGACGGCATCTATGCCGCCTTTTTCAAGGTCCATGAGGGCAGTCATGTTGTCATCAAATTCAACAACTTCACCAAGTTTGGCCTTGAAATCCTTTGCTCCCGCCAGGGCGTCAGCGGCGCTTGAACCTGCCTGCAGGCCCAGTTTCTTACCGGCCAGGTCGGCAAGATTGGTATAACTGGAATTATTCATGACAATAATTACCTGGCGGTTTTTCATATAAGGTTTGGAGAAAAGGACATTTTGCTTACGATCTTCGGTAATAGTAAAACCGTTCCAGATAGCATCGATGTTTCCTGTGTTGAGTTCCTGTTCCTTGGCATCCCAGTTAATGGGCTGTAACTTGAGTTTGACGCCGAGGCGGGAGGTAACCTCCTTGGCGACATCCACGTCGAAGCCAACAATCTCACCTTTTTCATCCCTGAAGCCCATAGGAGGGAAATTCTCATCAAGCCCCAGTACGAATTCTCCTTTTTCCTTTACCTTTTCCCAGGAGGGATCACTTGCCTGGGAGGAGGAAGGGGAGGAACCGCCGCAACCGGACAGAACCAATACTGCTGCCAGCAAAAGTAGGAGCGCCGTTAGAATGTACTTTTTCATAAGAACATCGTCCTTTCCCTGAAAGTTGTAAAATTTTTAGAGTTAACTACACTTGTTATTTTACTTTAAAACTTCACTTTAGTAAAGCATTAATCGAATGTTCGTTTAAAGGATATTTTTAAGGTTTAATGCCTCTTTTTCAGGGATATGTTTAAGCAGTAATTTGAGTTCTCCCAATTCTGCCAGAAGTTCGGGTTTTTCTCTGGTGTCCATATAATTTTTTAATCTGGCCATACTCATGTTGATGCTGTCCAGTTCTTGGTGGTCTATAAATACTGCCCAATTGGAACTGGTCCTGTCCCAGGACGATTTCAGTTTACTGAAGCCCTGTTCCGCCTGTTGCCAATTCCTGGCCCGGAGGTGTTTTTCCATTACCTGGATATGAGCCATAAGGTTATCGGTGGTATTGTTAATGTAATTATAGGTAAAAGTCGAAAACCCAACGAGTATTGCAAAGACAACCAGGGTAGCGACAAATGTTTTCACGGTGCAAACCTCCCAAGTTTATGATTTTTTCTGATAATATAAATTGCCCTGCGTGTCAAGAGAGGCAAAAAGGACCTGTTTTGGGTCCGCAATACCAAAGCTGTTCAACTGCTGTTTTAACCATGCGACATCGAGGTTTAGTTTTGCAAGGTTTTTATACATTATTTCGCCGTCCACAATCAGCGTGTAAGGCAGACCTTCGTATTTAGTTGGCAGATTCATATCTTCCGGAACAATCGGCCGTTTTTGCGATTTTGGTATGACACTTAACTGCCCGCTGGTTTCCAGAATGGCAAATTCCACATCCGAGATATTTGGTACATTTTTAACCCTTAGTTGTTCTAACAGGTCGTTAATGTTATACCGTAACCTCGCCAGTTCTTTCTCCTTAATTTTACCGTTTTCTATAAGTACGCTGGGAGTGCCGCAGATTACTGCCCGGGCGCGGCTGCTCTTGAGTGAAATATAAGATAAAACTACCTGGGCCATTAAAAGTGTTAAAATAGGAGTTATTCCGTTTAGCAACGGGATGCCGGTGTTTTCCATCGGGATGGCGGCAAGTTCGGACAGCATAATTGCTATGACCAGTTCATATGGCTGAAGCTGGCCAATTTCCCGTTTTCCCATAATGCGCATGGCAGTGGCGACAAATACAAAAAGTATAAGGGTTCGTATAATTACTATCAGCATAGAATACCTCCTTTGTGTTATATGGGAATTATAACCATTCAGAAGCAATTTTAATCGTATACTTTAAAAAGCTCCAGGGTACTATAAGAATTGAAAAACCCACCAATTGGTGGGTTTTTCAGCCACAAAGGGGGCATAATAAGTTAGGACAAAAAATCAGGTAATGGTGATTTTATAAAATGAGCACTATAAACGGAGTAGAGAAGATGGAAATGAATAATAAACTACTTGGTCCCGAAGACATAGAAAAACACGCGGCGGAAATTGCCAAAAGCCATCTGGTACAGGAAAAGGCCAGGTTTCCGAGATGGTTAATGACCCGGATTGGGAGCAAATATAAACATATCCTGGAAGTTTACAAAACCATCGACAGGGAGACAGGCGGAGGAATACCTTCGTCTTCTACGGCAGAGTGGCTCCTGGATAATTTTTATGTTATTGAAGAACAGGTAAAAGACATTAAACACGCTCTTGCCAGGAAACCCTATTTCCGGCTGCCAGCGCTTAAGAATGACCAAATGAAAGGCTATCCCAGGATATATGCCCTGGCTTTGGAGTTAGTCAATCATACGGACGGAATGATTGACGAAAAAACCCTGATGAATTTTGTCAGGGCTTACCAATCCCGCCAGCCGCTTTCCATGAGTGAATTGTGGGCTATGGCAGTTATGCTCAGAATCGCACTGATAGAAAAAATCAGCCACATTTGTGACCAGTTAGGTGCGTATTATAGGCAGCGGTATGAGGCGCGCCGCACGGCCGACCTGATCGTCGGCGCTGTAGACAAGGGTGACAACGAGGTTCGGAGAGTAATCAATGAACAAATAGGCAATAAACCGGACGTCTACCCTTCTTTCATTGAACTTCTGGTCCAAATGCTCAGAAAGCAGGGGAGGAAGACGGCGGCTGCAGTGGGATATCTTGATGAGAAACTTACGGAAAAGGGGTCTTCTTTAGAAAAGTTGATCAGTCTGGAACACCGGATGCAGGCGGCCAGACAGGTTTCCATGGGTAATTCCATAACCAGTCTGCGCATGATAGCGGCTATAGACTGGAATGAGATTTTTGAATCCTTGAGTCAGGTGGAAGAGATTTTAAGACAGGATCCGGCCGGGATTTATAACCGGATGGATTTTGAGTCCAGGGACCATTACCGGCACATCATCGAAAAGATGGCCCAGTTTTATAACATTTCAGAGATTGAAGTTGCCCAAAAAGCATTGAGCTGTGCACAGGAGGCGCCGGCGGAAGATAACGAGGGGCCGGTGCGGCATGTTGGTTACTACCTGGTCAGCGCCGGCAGAAAAAAGTTGGAAAGGCAAATTGGTATTAAACCCAGGGGGCTTAAGGCTGCCTTGAATTTTTTTAAACGATATCCTTATGCCGTTTATTTTGGGTCTATCGCTCTGATTACCCTGGCCATTATGGCCTTAATCTTAACGTATGCTGCCGGTCAGGGGGGCGTGTCGCCTCTGGTGTTTTTTGTAACGGGGCTTGTTCTGTTAATACCTGTAAGTGATATTGCCATTAATATTGTAAATTTTACCGTCAGCCATATCTATGCGCCGACTGTGTTGCCAAAATTAGAGTTGAAAGACGGTATTCCCGAAGAAAACAGTACCATGGTGATTATTCCAACCCTCCTGCCTGATGCAAAGAGGGTGCGGGAACTTTTAGAGAAGCTGGAAGTTTATTACCAAGCCAATAAGGAAAATAATCTTTATTTCACCCTGGTGGGCGATTTTAAGGACGCCGATTCACCTGATACGCCAGATGACCCTGTAATCGTTGAAACGGCGTTAGAGGGGATCAAAAAATTAAACCTGCGCTATGCCAAAGACAGGCCTGTTTTCTATTATTTCCACAGGGAGCGGCGGTTTAATGAAGCTCAGAACCAGTGGATGGGCTGGGAACGGAAGAGAGGAGCGATTATTGAGTTTAATGACCTGTTAAGGGGGGCTCAGGATACCAGTTTCACGATATGCAGTTGTGACCCGGGCCAAATACCTGCTGTCAAG
Source organism: Thermincola sp. GK-1 (assembly GCF_059412445.1). Taxonomy (NCBI): domain Bacteria; kingdom Bacillati; phylum Bacillota; class Clostridia; order Eubacteriales; family Thermincolaceae; genus Thermincola; species Thermincola sp. GK-1. Next base: position 26,959 of record NZ_JBSQAT010000017.1, on the reverse strand, counting down.
TATGTCATTACCCTTGACGCCGATACGAGTCTCCCCATGGGCGCTGCCAAAAGACTGATCGGAACCATGGCCCATCCCCTGAATAAACCGGTAATTGACGCGAAAAAAGGAATTGTCATTAAAGGACACGGATTGTTGCAGCCGCGAATCGGGGTAAGTATTGACAGCGCCAATAAGACCCTTTTTTCCAGGATTTTTGCCGGGCAGGGGGGTATTGACCCTTATACTACGGCTGTTTCTGATGTGTATCAGGACCTCTTCGGGGAAGGAATTTTTACTGGAAAAGGCATTTATGAGCTGGATACTTTCCAAAAGGTACTCAAAGAGGCTATACCTGAAAACAGTGTATTAAGCCATGACCTTTTGGAGGGCAGTTACGTAAGGGCGGGGTTGGTTACCGATATCGAATTAATTGACGGTTACCCGGCCCGCTACAATTCCTTTTCCATGCGACAGCACCGCTGGGTCAGGGGAGACTGGCAGTTAATCCCCTGGTTAGCGGCCAGGGTAAAAGACAGGCGGGGAAAGTGGAGGAAAAATCCTCTTTCGCCATTGTCCAAATGGAAAATATTTGATAACCTGCGCAGAAGCCTGTTAAACCCCGCCTTGTTTGTGTTGATTTCTCTGGGCTTTGCCGCCCTACCCGGCAATAGCCTGGTTTGGCTGGGATTAGCCATTGTTACTGTAACTTTTCCTACGGTAACCTATTTAATGGGCGGTATTTTGGCCAGGAATTACCACCTGGTAGAGGGAGGCAAGGGCCAGACTGTCATTACTGGGGTTAGGGCCAGTTTGTACCAGGCCATCCTCCAGTTTATCTTTATACCTTACCAGGCTTATTTGATGGCTGATGCTATAGTGAGAACCTTAGCCCGCGTCCTTGTTACAAGAAAAAATCTGCTGGAGTGGATTCCGGCAGCGGATCTGGAAGCTTTGCTGAGAAATGATTTGGTTACTTTTTACAGAAAAATGGGTATTTCTCCTTTAATGGGTTTGGCAGTCCTGGCACTGGCGCTGGTGCGGCCCAGTACTTTTCCGGAAGTAATTGTGGCGGCTGCACTCTTTGGTTTGTGGGCCGGCGCGCCTTACGTGGCCTTTCGGGTCAGCCAGGATTACGCAACCAGAGTTGATCCGTTAAACGAGCGCGAAAAGTCTGAACTGCGCAGGCTGGCGAGAAAAACCTGGGCATATTTCGAAGACTTGGCGACGGCTGAGGAGAATTTCCTGCCACCGGATAATTTTCAGGTTGATCCGCCTAATGGAAAGGCCCGCCGGACCTCGCCGACCAATATAGGGTTGCTCCTGGCTTCCATATTGGCGGCACGTGATTTTGGTTATCTGGGTACGGCCGGGATGTTAGAAAAGCTGAATGCCACAATATCCACGGTGGAAAAAATGGAGAAGTGGGAAGGGCATCTCTATAACTGGTATGACACGGAAAACCTTCGGGTTTTAAGACCCAGGTATGTTTCTACCGTGGACAGCGGCAATTTTGTCGGTTATCTCATGGTGGTGGAAGAAGGATTGAGGGAATACCTCAATAAATCCCTGGCGGACCCTGTTCTTGCCCAGGGACTCCTCGACACCATCAGAATTTTTAATGAAGAACTGAATGACAGGGATTTGGCTATCAGTACAGAAGTGCTGGAGGCATACCTGGCTGCCGATAAACATGACCTACAGAACTGGCTGGCCATATTAGACGGCATGGTGGCCCAGTTGACGGCAGACGATAAACGGGAAAAGGTGCAGGCTTCCCCATGGGGCCGGAAGCTTCTGGCCATGGTGTATTCTTTTAAAAAAGAAGCAGCCCTTTCAGTTGACAGTATATATGAACAGGCTGTGGATTTAATGAAAAGGATCCGGGCGCTGGTGGAAAACACCAGATTTCTTCCATTGTATGATCCCAAGAGACAGCTTTTCTCTATCGGATACAACGTGGAAGAAGGCATGCAGACCAAATCTTACTATGACCTGCTGGCTTCGGAAGCCAGGCTGGCAAGTTATATTGCCATTGCCCGGGGGGAAATTGACAAAAAACACTGGTTCAGGTTAGGCCGGAAGCTTACCCGGGTGGACGGTCACAAAGGCCTTGTTTCCTGGGCAGGCACCATGTTTGAGTATTTTATGCCCCTGCTGGTAATGAAGAATTATGAAAACTCGCTGCTGGACGCAACTTATTCCTTTGTAGTGAAGGTGCAAAAAAAATACGGGCAGAAGCGTAAAATACCGTGGGGAATTTCTGAATCAGCTTATTATGCGTTCGATATTGATTTAAATTATCAATATAAAGCCTTTGGTGTGCCTGAACTTGGATTTAAAAGGGGACTCGGCAACGAACTGGTAGTGGCTCCCTATGCTACGGCGCTGGCCCTGACCACTGACCCCAAAGGAGCTGTCGAAAATATATTAACCCTAAAAAAAGAGGGAATGGACGGGGAATACGGTTTTTACGAGGCCATAGACTATACTCCCGCCAGGGCCGGACGGCACGGTAGAAGCTCTATTGTCAGGAGTTTTATGGCCCATCACCAGGGGATGAGCATATTAGCATTAAACAATTATTTTCACGACAATATAATGCAGAAGCGTTTTCACGCCAATCCGGTCATCAGGTCGGCTGAGCTCCTTTTGCAGGAGAGAATGCCCTTAAAGGTAGTTATCACCAAGGAACACCGGGAAGCATATCAGCCCCTGAAAAGAAAAGTGCAGGATGAACCGGAAGTTGTCAGGAAATACGGGGTTCCGGCAGGAGAACTGCCCAATGTTCACCTGCTTGCCAACGGAAGTTACTCAGTCATGGTGACTGACGGCGGCTCGGGTTACAGCAAAAATAACGACATGGCCGTGGCCAGATGGTGGGAAAGCCCGCGCGGCCACAGTTCGGGTTTCTTTATCTATGTACAGAACATCAACTCCAATAATGTATGGTCGGCTACTTACGAGCCTTACAATATTGAACCTGAGGAATACAGGGTTGTTTTTTCGCCGGACAAGGCAGAATTTATCAGGAAAGACGGAAATATAGAGACGCATACGCAAATCGTGGTCTCACCGGAAGACAATGCTGAGATCAGGACAGTAACTTTAACCAATAACAGCCGGTACAGCAGGGTTGTGGAAGTAACCAGTTACCTGGAAGTGGTATTGACCCATCCGGATGCTGATTTGGCCCATCCGGCTTTCAGCAACCTTTTTGTAACAACAGAATTTCTGCCTCAATATGAATGCCTGTTGGCTGTTCGGAGACCCAGAAACGCGCGGCAAAAACCTGTATTTGCCGTGCATACCGTTGTTGTTGAAGGAGAGGTTATCGGCGACCTGCAGTACGAGACTGACCGGGCCAGGTTTATTGGCCGGAACCGGAGCTTGAATAATCCTCTGGCCATGGATGTTGACCAGCCTTTATCCAATACCGTGGGGGCCGTGCTTGACCCGGTCATGAGTTTGCGCAGAAGGGTCAGGATTGAGCCGGGGCACTCGGTGAGAATTACTTATACCCTGGGAGTAGCCGATAGCCGGCAGGATGCCCTTAAACTGGCCGATAAATACCGGGATCCCAAAGTGATAGAGCGGGCCTTTGAACTGGCCTGGAACCGCAGCCGGATTGAAGCAGACTACCTGGATATTAAAGCCAGGGATATGGAGGTTTACCTGAATATGGTTCCCTCCATTCTGTTTCCCGGACCGGCAAGGCGCAAATATGGGGAACATATTGCCCGGAACAAAAAGGGTCAGCCCGGTTTATGGCCCTTTGGGATTTCAGGGGATATCCCCATTGTTCTGGTGCATGTTGATGATAAAGAGCAGACTGACCTGGTTTACCAGGTCCTGAAGGCCCATGAATTCTGGCGGATGAAAGGCCTGAAGGTAGATGTGGTTTTCCTGGCGGAAGATGAAAGGGGCTATGTCCAGCCCCTGCAGGAAAGGATCAGAGAAGCTATTTTTGCCAGCCATGCCCGGGATATGATGAACCGGCCGGGCGGGGTTTACCTGATTAACGGTAACGTAATGGCTGATGAGGAAAAAGACCTTGTTTATACTGCGGCCAGGTTGATACTGAAAGGTGATGCCGGGACTATTGAAGAGCAGTTGGCCTGGGAAGAAAACCGGGCGCCTGTTCCAAAGTTGAGTACGGTAAATATTGACCGGGGAAGAGCAGATAGGGAAATGAAGGTCCCTGCGGTTCCGCCAATTGATGCGGACCAACTCCTGTTCTATAACGGGATTGGCGGTTTCAGCCAGGACGGCAGGGAGTACGTTATTCTTCTGCGGGAAGGGCAATATACTCCGGCTCCCTGGATTAACGTAATTGCCAACCCTGGCTTTGGTTTTAATATCACAGAGGTGGGAGCAGGGTATACCTGGGCGGAGAACAGCCGGGAAAACAAACTGACTCCCTGGTATAATGACCCGGTAACGGATCTGGCCGGGGAAGTGTTCTACCTCCGGGACGAACAGACGGGAGATTACTGGAGCATTACTCCGATGCCGATCCGGGAACGGGAAGATTACCTTATCCGGCACGGCAAGGGGTATACTTCCTTTGAGCATACCAGCCACGGTATTAAGCAGGAATTGACAGCATTTGTGGCTTTGGAGGACCCGGTAAAGATTTGCCTGGTCCGGCTCCAAAACCTGTCCGCAGTTTCCAGGGAAGTATCGGTAACTTACTATATACGCCCGGTGCTGGGAGTCAATGAAAAGATTAATGTTCCCTATCTCGTTACACAGAGTGACGGTAAAAAAGGTATCTTGCTGATTACCAACCCGTATAACTCTGATTTTCCGGGACGCCTTGTTTTTATGGATACTTCTGAGGTTGAACGGACTTTTACCGGGGACGACAAGGAATTTACAGGGGTTAACGGTACTCTGGAACGGCCGGCCGCTCTGGAACGGGAAAGGCTTTCCGGAACTGTGGGAGCCGGTTTACTGCCCTGCGGGGCCATGCAGGTGAAGGTATCCCTGGGGCCGGAGGAATCCAGAGAAGTTGTTTTCCTCCTGGGCCAGGGCCGAGATTTGGCGGAAGTAACGGCCATTGCCGATAAATACAGCAGTGTAGATGCAGCCCGGGCGGAATTGGCCAGGGTCAGGGCCTTTTGGCTTGAAAAACTGGAGGTTATCCAGGTTTCAACTCCCGATAAGTCCATGGATATACTTTTAAACAGTTGGTTACAGTACCAGGTTGTATCCTGCCGTTTATGGTCCAGAGCCGCTTTTTACCAGTCAGGCGGGGCTTACGGGTTCAGGGACCAGTTGCAGGACGTGATGGCATTGGTCTATACCTGGCCGGAGCTGACCAGACAACAGATACTGCTCCACGCGGCCCATCAATTTGTGGAAGGCGATGTGCAGCACTGGTGGCACCCAGGGGTTAACAAGGGAATCCGGACCAGGTATTCCGATGATTTCCTGTGGCTGCCTTATGTAACGGCCGATTATATAGAATGTACCGGCGACCGGTCAATCCTCGATGAAACAGTGGGTTTTCTGGAAGACGACCCTCTGCCGGCAGATGAGGATGAAAAGTACAACATTCCGCGGGTTTCGGGAGAAAAGGATACAGTTTATAATCACTGCATCAGGGCAATTGAAAATGCCCTGAAATTCGGTGAACGCGGGCTTCCGCTGATGGGTTCGGGCGACTGGAACGACGGCATGAACACCGTCGGCAATAAAGGCAAAGGGGAAAGTGTCTGGCTGGGCTGGTTCATTTATACCGTATTGCAAAGGTTTATACCCGTTTGTCTGGCCCAAAGTGACGAAAAGAGGGCGCAAAAATATGCGGCTGTAGCTGATAATCTGGCCGAAGCTATCGAGAAAAATGGCTGGGACGGCAGTTGGTACCGGAGGGCCTATTTTGATGACGGTACCCCGTTGGGTTCGGCCGCCAATACGGAATGTAAAATTGACTCTATTGCCCAGTCCTGGTCCGTCATTTCAGGAATAGGCAAACCCCACCGGGCCGAGGAAGCCATGCAGGCTGTCGAAAAGTATCTGGTTGACCGGGAAGCCGGTATTATCAAACTCCTTACACCGCCCTTTAACGAGGGATATCTGGAGCCCGGGTATATCAAAGGGTATGTGCCGGGGGTCAGGGAAAACGGGGGCCAGTATACCCATGCGGCTGTATGGACGATTTTGGCCTTTGCCAAACTTGGTCAGGGAGATAAGGCAGGGGAATTGTTTCATCTGATTAACCCCATCAACCATACCCGTACGACCATTGAAGCCATGCGGTACAAGGCCGAGCCCTATGTGGTGGCTGCCGATGTTTATGCCGCCCATCCCAATGCCGGACGGGGCGGATGGTCCTGGTACACGGGCGCTGCCGGCTGGATGTACCGGGTAGGGATCGAGCATATCCTGGGTATGAAAAAAGTCGGGGCCAACCTATATTTTGACCCGTGTATACCCAAAAAATGGCCGGAATTCCAGGTACAGTACCGGCTGTCCAAAACTTTATACCGGATTCATGTCTGCAACCCCGAGGGGATAAACAAGGGAGTCAAGACGGTAATGGTTGACGGTCAGCAGGTTCCGGAAGGATACATTCCTCTGGTTGACGACGGACAAGAGCATATAGTGGAAGTCATTATGGGGAAAACGGAAGAGAACCGGAATCGGCGGAGAAAGTTGGTGGAAACTGATGTGGCCGGGTGGCAGGCAGCTTTACGAAAAACCCCCGCACCGGCTGCTGCGGCGGCGCAGCGTACTGATGGGTCGAAATGGTCAACAAAATACGTTGAAAACCCCTGAGATTAATACCTCAGGGGTTTTTTCGCAGAATCCGTATTAGGATGTGATTATAAAGGTTTTGCTTTTAGCCGGCTAAAACTTTACCGTCAGTGTCTATAGTGACTACGTTGACCGCGATATCTTTGCCGCTGTTTACCACGGCCTGCCGGACCATGTTTACCAAACTGCCACAGCAGGGGACGGTCATCCTGGCCACGGTAATGCTTTTTATTGTGTGTAGCCGGAACATCTGTGAGAGCTTTTCCGCATAATCCACATTATCCAGTTTCGGGCAGCCAATGAGGGTGATGCGGTTTTTCATAAAATCCTGATGAAAATTGGCATAGGCGTAAGCAGAACAGTCAGCCGCAATTAACAGGTCCGCATTGTCAAGAAATGGGGCGTTGACGGGGACCAGCTTAATCTGGCAGGGCCACTGGCCAAGTTGTGATGCTACAGGAGTAACGGCAGGGCACGAACAATCCTGGGATTTTTCCCGCACCCTGACGGAACTGCCCGGGCAGCCGCAGGCCAATGTTTCGGGTTGGAGGGCCTGGGTTTCCATATGCTTTTTCACGGCTTCCTCATCAAAGGCTGCCGCTTCTCTTTCAACAATGCTGATGGCGCCGGCGGGGCACTCGGGCAGGCAGGCCCCTAGGCCATCACAGTAAGCGTCTGATACAAGCCGGGCTTTGCCATTGACCAACTGCAAAGCCCCTTCATGGCACGCACTGATACAAAGGCCGCACCCGGTACACTTGTCTTCATTTATCTCCACGATTTTTCTAAGCATTTTCCTCAACCTCACTTATGATTATTTTTACTGTAAACACATTATAAACCACCGATTAGCAAAAAAACAGTGAGGTTCATCACAGGTGCACAGGGCTTTTGGTCACCAAAGGTATAGAAAAAGACCACACCCCCTCTCGCGCTGTTAAACCTTTTCTGGAATTTCCCCTAGAAATCTTTTATACTAATACCAAGAATGAAGAGAACAGAGCAGTAATAATAAGAGATTAACCGTTGAAAGAAGGGGGATAACGATGATCTGCCCCAAATGTGGACACCTGAACAATGACCGGGCGGTAGAGTGCCGGAAGTGTTTTTATAAGTTTAGAGGCCTAGACCTGTCTCATCTGGATCCGGGGAGGAGAGACCCGTGGGCTTTATCCGGTGTATTGCGGAATATAGCACGGAACAGCACTAATCCTACGAAAGCCATGATTATCTATATTGGATTGCTACTTATTTTTTTGGCCGGTGTGGTGCCGGTGATTGTGATGCAGGTGTTGCAGCACCAAGCTCAGTAGTAGCGGAGAAACCTCACTAAACCTTCGCCTACCCTTTAATCAGGCCTTTTATAAAATGATGCCGCTGCACTAGTGAAGCAACCGTTGCTCCGAGGCTATGCCTCCCCATCTAAGGAGGGGTGGAGGGGTTCTCCGCTACCAGGGAGCTTTGTGCTGCAAAACCATGCCAGGCAGGCAGTGTTCCCGAACTCGATGGCTCATGTTGCATTCCTCAAAAGTCAGGCCGCCTCCCGTCCGGTTACTCAGCATATGTTGCGTGCCGCAGATTGGAAAAGGGGAGGTTAAATGATTCCTCCGCTCCGGGCGAAATCTCCATCGGATAACCGCTCCCGCTTACGCGGCTCGCGGACCGATGGACGATTTAAGCCCCGCTCCGGAAAACATTTAACCTCCCTTATCAACATCCCGGGGCGCCCTACATAAGTTGAGTGCCGGACTTCCCGGCGGCCTTCGCCATCTTCAAACATGCGGGAACTCCCTGCCAGCCTGTCTGCGGTTTTGCGGGCGCAGTTGCTCCTTAACGGTAGCCTGAGAACCCCACCCACCCCTCCCTGTTGCCGGCAGGCGCTGCATGGTGAAATAACCGTTGCTTTAAGAAAAACAGAAGATACCGCTGTGGAGGTAAAACAATAAATTGCGACCTGGTGGAGGGCGGGTAGACAGTGTTAACGACAGTGAAGGCTTGAAATCGCTGTTTCCGGCACGGACGCCGGAAACCCGGCCACGAGTCATGGATGACGATTTGGCCGGGTTCAGCGATTTCAACTGAACGGAGTTTTACACTGTCTCCGCCCGTAACCTCGGAGCAACGATTGTTTTACTTCCATAGCGATTACCGGACTTCCTGGCCAGGTTTTGCAGCACCAAGCTCCGGGTTAGCCAGGATACCCCACCCACCCTTTCAGCATTACAGCGGTTAACACATCACCACAGAGGGCGCGGAGAGCACAGAGGAAATCAGAGGGAAAGGTAAACGGAAAAATTGTCGAAAACAGTCGGAATATGGCGATAAATTAAGCTGCCCCAACGCAGGAGTTCTGCTGTTCCGGGGCGTATTTTATGAAACAGGAAAAATTCGACAGATACGTATATCGTTTGGCAAACCATGCGAAAGCATGGGGCGCAAAGCCATGGGTCTACGGCCGAAGGGCCAGGATTGCCAGGTTGCAGTATAGTTGCGGTAGTAGTGGAAAGCCTGTTCCTTTGGGGGACGGGTTTTTTGTGGGTAGGGTGGGGAAAGGATAGCACCAACCGGTTGTAAGAGGATTTTCATTTAGGGGTAGGTTGAGCTAAATTTCGTTAATTGCGAGAGGAGTTGTAAGATGAGGCCATTTAAGTCTGAAATGGTGTTAGAAGAAAGAATATCTGAGGCTACCTTTCGTGCTTACCATGTTGGTTTTGAAGAAAATAAATTTAGGTTACAACCATTAGTGGATGTCATTAGAAGAGTAATACCAGAATTTGCTCTCGGCTATTATGCTGGGACGTCAATACCTATTACTGACATCGTGGACAGAGTTCAAGAAGCTGCTCAAACAGTATACATGACAGATAATTACAAAAAACGAGGGGAATTTGGTGAATTAATATTACATTTACTGTTAAGGGATTTCTGTAATACTATTCCGTTAATATCGAAAATATATTTTAAGGACTCTGCTAATGTAACTGTTCACGGTTTTGACGGTGTGCATGTTGTGATAGAAGGCGATACGAAAAAGCTCTGGCTTGGTGAATCGAAGTTATATAAGACTGGTGAGCAAGGGGTAAAGGATCTTGCAAAGGACTTGAAAAACCATATCCAGGCTGACTACTTAAGAAAAGAGTTTGAGTTGATTTGCAGAAAACTGCCGTCAGACGTTCCTGAAATTGAATATTGGAGAAACCTTATGCATAAACACCAACGACTTGAAAAAATTTATAATGGCATTTCAATTCCACTAGTATGTACTTATTCTAGTGATTTATTTAAAAAGCATGATGCTGAAACAAAGCAGTATCTAGATGACTTTGTAAGTGAGTGTATTCGTTTAAAGGATATCTTTGAAAAGACGAAGATAAAAACAAGCGTTGATGTGGTCCTTATGTTACTTCCTGTCCCGAATAAAGACGACCTTAATAAAGAACTTGATACTCGCTTAAAAAGGATGCAGATGATATGAGTATTGAAATGTATCGTCAGACCATTAACTTAATATTGGAAAAGGAAGTGTTAGACTTCGAAGATAGCTATGCCATTTTAAGGTGCTGTAATCATTTATTACAGTCTACAGATACTCATGCATTAGGTAGAGACTTGGTTATTAGAATCCTTGACGTTAAGGATAAGGTTTTTCCATCGTTGCTGCCTTTATTAAACGACCTAGTAGAAGCTGCTGGCCTTTATCCCTATGTTGACCATGAGCTTCTTACTGGCCCTGCTTGTATAAGACACGAATTTGTCCGATCTAAAAATCTCGAAAATATTCATTTTCACGAGGAACAAATGCTTTTATCTCTTTACTTAAGTGCTGGAAGAAGTGTTGTTGTAAGTGCTCCTACTAGTTTCGGAAAAAGTCTTTTGATCGAGGAGATTGTTGCCGCAAGAAAGTGCGAGAACATTGTTATCATCCAGCCAACTCTTGCGCTTTTAGATGAAACTAGAAAAAAGCTTCAAAAATATCGCGATGATTATAATATCATAGTTCATACTTCGCAATTGCCTGATGAGCGAAGAGGCAACCTGTTTTTATTTACCGGAGAGAGGGTTGTGGAATATAAAAATTTTCCTCCTATTGACTTTTTTGTTTTAGACGAATTTTATAAGTTAAGCCTTGAACGTGATGATGAGAGGGCTACTACCTTAAACCATGCTCTATATCGATTGTTGAAGTTTACCGATAAGTTTTATATGCTTGGACCAAATATAAACAATGTACCACAAGAATTTATTAAGACTTATAATGCCTTATGGTATCCAACAAATTTTGCTACAGTAGCAATCGATGTATACGATGTATTTCAAGATGATTCCAAAGTCAGCGACGATGAACGAGAGCGCCGTTTATTTAATTTGTTGTTAGAACAAGAAGACCCAACAATAATATACTGTTCATCCCCCGATAAGGCTAATCGATTATCCGCTAGATTTCTAGATTATATTTCCGAAAGGAACATTAAATTTCAACGAGAGGATATTAATAAGGATTTAATTGAATGGATACATGAAAACATACATGAAGGATGGGTTCTTTGCAGTGCTTTAGCTAACTCAATTGGTGTGCATCATGGGGGGTTACCGCGCCATATAGCTAGTTCTATAGTTGATTCTTTTAACTCAGGTGATATACATTATCTGTTTTGTACTTCTACTCTTATTGAGGGTGTGAACACTTCAGCAAAAAACGTTATTCTTTTTGATAAAAAAAAGGGACCGAAAACAATCGACTACTTTGATTTTAAGAATATTGTTGGCCGTTCAGGAAGGATGAAAAGGCACTTTATTGGAAAGGTCTTCAGATTCCATCCTGAACCCAAACAAGAAAACATTGACGTTGATATCCCCTTAATAACACAGGATACGGCCCCAGTCGAGCTACTAATTCAAATGGATCCAAAAGATATTAAGCAGAAAGTTAAAGAAAAACTAAAGATGTTTTATGGCTTACCTGAAGATTTACAGGAATTATTAAAAAATAATGTAGGAATTCCTTTAGAAGGACAATTAAAAGCGATTAAGGAGTTGGAAATGGAGGTTGAACATAACCATCCTTTGATTTGTTGGACAGGAATTCCTAGCTATGAACAATTAAATAAGGTTCTTGAGATAGGTTGGAAGTATTTATTTAAGAAAGGCGAGTCAAAGGGTGGTATTCATACTCCGTCACAGCTAGCAGTTATCACTTTGCAATACTTCAATTTCAAATCTCTTAAGCCACTAATTAACATTAACATGAAAAATGACTGGTGGATTAATAATGAACCAGACGAGTATTTGAGGTTACAGAAAATAATAAATCATGTTTTACAGGTTGCAAAACATTGGTTTGACTATAAGTTGCCAAAGTTTTTAAATGTTTTGTCTGATTTACAGGAATTCGTCTGTATTAAACAAAGGAAGAGACCAGGAAACTATACTTATTTTACTCAACAAATTGAAAATAACTTTTTGCCTACAAATTTATCTATTCTTTATGAATATGATATTCCGATTTCGGCGATAAGAAAATTTGCTAATGTAATTCCAAGCGATTATTCATTTCCCCAGATTATCAATAAGCTTAAATCCCTTAATCTAACACACTTTGAATTAAGTGATTATGAAATAAATAAAATCAAAAGATTGTTAGAATAATTAGTACAACTTCACCAACGGTAGAAACGGCTTCACTATGTTCTAATCTAACTTGTCCGCCTACAGCAGTTGTCATGGTTTTTACTTGTTACTTGGCCAAAATCATACCGCCGCAGGTTAGGGAAAAGGGGTATGAAAAGACCGCCGCGGCACTGGCAGAAGAGTATTTTTAAACATGTTTTGGACGGGCGTATCATCCGGGCAGGGCTCTTGTTGCGCAGACCTCGTCTATACATAGGTCTGGTCAATTAGGCAGTTGTATAACTGGTAGAGGATGATTTTTTATGGTTCGTCTTAACCAGATGGGACATTCAATTGCCATAGGCCGGAACGGGAATCACTTTTTAGTAAGGGGTTATTGCCAAAACTTAGTGAAAAAGAATTGATTCTTTGGTATAATTCAAATTAATAAACACTGTTTAGTCAAAGGTAGGTATACTTTACGTGAGAAATACTTGTCTAGTTACAGAAATTAATAGCGGATTAAATAACGTACCCAATAAAGAAACTATTAAAGCTAAGCCTTTTTTGAAATGGGCAGGAGGAAAGACACAATTACTTAATGAATTTAGCAAAAGGCTTCCTAAGTCCATAGTTGCTACTAACACCATTGAAAGGTATATTGAACCTTTCGTAGGTGGAGGGGCAATGTTCTTTTTTTTAAAAAGGTATTTCCATGTGAAAGAAGCTTATTTATTTGACATTAACAAAGAACTTATTATCGGTTACAAGGTCATCCAAAATGATCCAAAAGAATTGATAAATTTATTGAAAGAGATTGAAAGTAGCTATCTTAGCAAAAGTATCGATGGGCGTAGAGATTTTTATTATGAGGTAAGAAATTTATATAATAAAAAAATTACTAGCTTTAATTATAACAAATATTCTAAGGCTTGGATAGAAAGGGCCGCGTTTTTAATTTTTTTGAATAAAACATGCTTTAATGGTTTATTTCGCCAAAACCAAAAAGGAGAGTTTAATGTTCCTTTTGGAAGATATAAAAATCCAAAAATTTGCGATTCGGAAAATATTTTACAAGTTTACCGAGCACTTGATAACACGGAAATATATGTCGGTGACTTTACGGAAGCTGAGAAATATATAGAAAGAAACAGTTTTGTATATTTTGATCCACCTTACCGTCCTTTAAATGCAACATCAAGTTTTACAAGCTATGATAAAGAAGGTTTTGATGAAGAAGATCAAATACGTTTGGCCAAGTTTTTTAGAAAGATGAGCAAAAAAGGTGCTTACCTTATGCTAAGCAATTCAGACCCCAAGAACTATAACCCAGACGATGATTTCTTTGAGAAACATTACAGTAATAAAGGTATCACTATAGAACGAGTTACTGCTAAACGATATATTAACTGTGATAGTTCAAAAAGAGGCGAAATTAACGAGCTGATTATTAGAAATTACTAATTTGAGGGAGAGAATTATGAAATTACATTTATATAAAAGCCGGTTAGGAGTTTCGGGAATAGAAGACACTATTGAAAAATTTCATAATACAATTGTTGATACAAATAGAGGGTATAAGTTTTTTGTTGATTGGGAAAAAGTAAAAAGTCATGTGAAAAAACATAAAGTGGAATTTAATATTTTAAATAGTTTAATTGGAAGTAAGAACTTTGAATTTGAATTGAGAAATCTTTTAAAGAAATATCCCGAAATACTTCCGGTTATTCCTATATTATTAGCTATCAGAGAGCAAAGATTAAAAGTGATTAGAGATTTTGTTGCTACCGATTCTGATATTGTCGAGTACGAGTTTAATGAAAGACAATTATCAGAACAGGAAATTGATAGTTTTGTAGAGTTTTTTTCTAAAACCGGTCTCAAATACTTTTTTGAAAACTTATCGACCAAAAGTATTCAAGACTATGTCACTGGTGTAGAAGTTGGAATGGATACACATGCTAGAAAAAACAGAAGTGGCGATGCTATGGAACTAGTATTAAAACCTATTATCGAAGAAATAAATTCAAGACAAAAAGATAAATTCATTATTTTGTTTCAGAAAAAATTTGACTATTTGAAAAAGGCTTTCGGAATTGAAGTTTCTTCGTCAATTAGGAATAGAAAAGCAGATTTTATTATTTTGAAGGATGACAATAAAAAAGTAATCAATATTGAAGTTAACTTCTTTTCTGGGACAGGCTCTAAACCCCAGGAAATTGTAGATGCATATATAAACCGCCAAAATGATCTAAAGGCTAACGGTTTTGATTTTATCTGGGTTACCGATGGAGACGGATGGAAGGGTCAGAAAAACCAGATTAGGAAGGGTTTCGAAGAAGTGAATTATTTACTAAATTTACATTTTGTTAGGAAAGGATTATTAGAAGACATACTATGCAAGATATAAATGACTTTATTAAAGAAAATACCACAGTTTGGTCGTTTCCAGAAAGAGGAAATTGGGCTACTCACAATCCGAAATATAGAGGTAACTTTGCTCCGCAAATTGCTCGGAATATTATTCTTAGATATTCCAGAGAAGGTGATAAAGTACTAGATCCTATGGTCGGTGGGGGAACTACTTTAATTGAGTGCAAAATTCTTAACCGAAAAGGTATCGGACTTGACATAAATCCTGATGCTGTTGAGTTAACCAAAAAAAACTTAGAATTTGAAGGCAATAAATATGAACAGCAAGTAAAAGTGGGAGATGTGAGAAGTTTAACGGAAATTGAAAACAACAGCATAGATTTAATTCTTACTCATCCCCCGTATGCAAATATAATAAAATATTCTAAAGGTAAAATTGAAGGAGACCTTTCCAATATTTCAAGTATTAAAAAATTTTGTGATGAATTTGAAAAGGCAATACTGGAATTCTTTAGAGTTCTTAAGGAAGATTCTTATTGTGCAATTCTTATAGGGGATACGAGGAAAAGCAGGCATTATGTTCCCTTATCGTATTTTGTAATGGAGAGGTTTCTCAAAAACGGATTTATTCTCAAAGAAGATATTATAAAAGTACAACATAATTGCCAATCAACCCCGTACTGGGAACGCAAAGCTGAAGAGCTTAATATTTTATTGATAATGCATGAACATTTATTTGTGTTTAGAAAACCTAGCAAAAATGAAGATTTAAGCAGGTTTAGATACAGTAGGATAAAGTAGCCATAAAATAGAACACTTTCCGCTTTTTAGCGCGAAAGTGATTTTGCTTTTTCTTCGGATCTACCAATAATTTTATATAAACCCCAATTGGAGGTTGATTAGCATTACCTGCCCGTTCTGCAACCGAACCGACCAAGTTTTGCAAAACAGCCTGGCTTTTGCCATATTTGACAAATACCCCGTCAACCAAGGCCATCTCCTGATCATCCCCAAAAGACATTTTAGCAATTACTTTGATGCCACTCCCGAAGAAGTACAGTCTCTCTGGGCCCTGGTAGAGGAAGGCAAGTCTTACCTAGACACAAATTTTCAGCCCGACGGATACAATATAGGCATCAATGTAGGTACTGCAGCAGGGCAGACAGTCATGCACCTGCATATTCATCTGATTCCCAGGTATAGAGGAGATATTGATAACCCGACTGGTGGGGTGCGTGGTGTAATACCGCATAAAAGAATATATACCGTTGAGGGAGGGTCCTGATTGGCCGTTATAACTGAGCTGGATGCAAGCTTTAGAAACCGCCAGGCTTCCTATAAAATGGTTACCGTTTTGGCTATGCTGGAGAATTGTTCTGCGAATGGCGTGGCCCGTTTAGACGATGTGACCAGGTACTTTCGAAATTTTTACGAATCCAGGCAGAGATTTGGCAAAAAACCTGAAAAGGACAAAATCGAAATGTCCAGAGTGGCAACTTTGACCGATGCTCGAGTCAAAGAACTTATATTAACTAACCCCGTTCAGGCTTTAAATAAGTTTATCACCTACCGGGGGGATCGCCAGGAGCTCAGTTTTACCGATAAAGTTGTTGCCGAGTTAACCGAGTCCACCAGGCAGGAAATAAGAGACCTAGCCTACAAGCACCTTTATTGGTATTACAAAGACTTCGACCCTCACCAGATCACACTTCCGGAACTCTCCTCTCTGGCTCCTGGCGTGGCTGTAACTGCCACTGATATAGCTCTGTTATCGGGCCAAAACCAGGTTAAAGGTATTCACCCGATTTTTAAAGAAAATTTTAAAGCCGTAGTTATTCTCTGTACCATTGGCGGGGAGTTGTATCCGAACCAATGGCTTACGGAAGACAGGACCATTCTCAAATATTACCTGGAAGGCAGAACGGACAAGGAAACAGGCAAAAAGACCTATAATCTGGACCTGGCCTCAAATAAGGCGATTATTGAGTCAAGTAAAGAAGGCTATCCCTTGTATGTTTTTGTGCGAGATAAAAAGGGAGAGTTATTTCATTTCGCCGGTGAGTTTATGCTTGACAAGGTGGAACAGGAAGCCGGGGGAGCAGATTACTATTTCATTTTGAGGAAGGTTACCAAAATGGGTATTCCTGATGAACAGACAAATCCTCGTTTGATGAATTCTGATTCTGATAAAGAAAGACTGAAGTATAACGAAATTGTCGAACACATTTATCGGTACATATCGAATAAAGGCTATTTATATGAAACAGGCCTAATTAAAAACTTCTTTTTATGCCTTAAAACAAAACCCTTTGTTATTCTGGCCGGAATTTCCGGGACCGGAAAAAGTAAATTAGTAGAAGTCTTTGCTGAAGCCGTTGGCGCAACTACGGAAAACGGACGGTTTGTACTTATCCCTGTCAGGCCTGATTGGAACGACAGTTCAGACCTTTTTGGTTACAAAGACATCAACGGGAAGTTTTTACCAGGTCCCTTAACCCGATTGATACAGCGGGCAAACAGTCAATTGGACAAGCCCTTTTTCGTATGTCTTGATGAAATGAATTTATCCAGAGTGGAGTATTATTTCAGCGATATTTTAAGCCTAATGGAAACAAAGAAGAAAACCGATGCCGGTTGTTTTTCCGAAAAGATTTTTCACGACGATTACTTTCATACCGATGAGGACAAACAGCGGTATGGACAGCTCCGAATTCCTCCAAACCTCTACGTTATCGGTACGGTGAATATGGATGAAACAACCTTTCCTTTCAGCAAAAAAGTTTTGGACCGGGCCAATACCATAGAGTTTTCCACGGTTCATCTGAAATCCTTTCCCGGTAAAGATATGCAAGAAGTAAGCCCTTTGCCTGTAGATAATAATGTGTTTCAGGCCCAGTATCTAAACTTAAAAGATTGTTTGGACAGCTTTGAGTATCTGGAGAGCGTTGTTGACAAGATTGATCAGATAAACGCCGTTTTGTCCAAAGCAAACTTACACGTCGGATATCGGGTTCGGGATGAAATTTGCTTCTATATGGCCTATAACAAAGCCAGTGGGCTTTTGGAGGAAGACGAAGCCTTTGATTATCAGTTGATGCAGAAAATACTTCCACGGATACAGGGCAGCAGCAATCTAATCTTCAATGTGCTTGTTGAGTTGTTCAAGATTGCCAGTGGTCAGGACTATTCTAACCATGAGGCCGGTGTCGGTGAACTGGCTCTAAAATATGTACAGGATAACAACAATATCAAACCTTATCCGCGCAGCGCCGCAAAGATTGCCACTATGCTCTGGAGGTTTGATGATGGCTTTACCTCTTTCTGGTTATAAAGACATGGACTTGGTGAGGATTGAGTCCGATGAACTGATTGTGCTTATTAAAGGTAGACCCGTTCACCCTACCGTGGAACATCTTCAGCTACACCAGGACGCCAGAGGAGAGTGGGCCCGGGCTGCCTTTGAGGTTGTCACCTTTGGCAAGAACTACAAAGTTTATGTTTTTGACCCTTTTACAGGTGACGGTACTTCCGGGTTGCGTGAACTGAATCCAGGCGAAAAAGTATTTCCATGCTTTTATGAACAACAGACTTATAATATTCAAATAGAATCTTTGACAGGAAAAGACCTTCAGTTTTATCATGAGAACAAATCCCTCAGAGAAGCTGTGACACCCTTTAGAAAAGGCATTATTTCAGGGAACTTAAACTTCAGGAATGACATTGGCTTTTCTGACCTACAAATCAATTGTGAGGGCAGGCCTATATTAAAAATAAAGCTGGAGGTCTTTCCTGCTAAAGTTGATTATCAGCATGATTTTCAGGAACTGCTCAAAGAAGTTAATGAGGAAATTTACAACTTGGCCTATGAATTTATGATGCGAACATTTTTCCACGCCAAAGAGACGCGCACTGTTAAACAAAGTCTCAGTGAATTTTTCACTATAATCAGTCTCATCTTTGGCAAATTTGTAAAAGCCCTGGAATTAGTCAAAGCCAACCCTCATCATAAGATTGTCCCCGTTGATCACATAGTCCGGGTGGAAAAAGTCAGGCGTTTTGACCATCAGGCCGCGAAGTGGTTGGCTAGACACCAGGAGAACCTTGTTCGGTCTGTAACTAATAACGGGATTTTAGTGAGGCGCAATTATTTTATTCCGGTAAAACTCCGAGAAAGTAAGAGGCAGGTTACCTACGATACTTTTGAAAACCGTTTTATTAAGTGGGCACTGAAAAAGGTCTGCAACAAGTTGGCTGTCATTCACCAGGAGTACTTAAAATTATATCGAGGTGACAGTTCCCGTTTTGATCCATACATTGATAAAAAGCTGCGCAGGATGTTGGCCAAACTTCAGGGTTTTTCCAGAATGGAGATTTTTACAAATGTTACAGAACTGAACCGGTTCGATAACTTCTCATTGGTGCTTCAGATGGCGCCCGGCTATCGCGAAGTTTACCGGTATTATTTGCTGCTGATGAAGGGCCTGTCTATTCAGTCCGATGTTTTTCATATGTCACTGAAAGACCTGCCTACTCTTTACGAGTACTGGTGTTTTCTGGCCTTAAACAAAATTTTGCGGAAAAAATACAAGCTCAGAAAGAACAGTCTCATCAAAGTAGATAACCGGGGATTGTCGGTAACGTTGAGAAAAGATAAAACAGCCTCGATAATTTATGAAAACCCTGGGAACGGGGAAAAGTTTACTCTCACTTATCAGGACAGCAACATTTCCGTTCCCACTATTGCACAGGTTCCGGATAACGTTCTTTCATTGCAAAAAGAGGGGTCTGATGTTAAATACAGATATGTTTTTGATGCCAAATACAGAATCAATCCTGCTCTGGACAAAAGATATCTTGCTAAGCATGGTAAGCCCGGTCCCGAAGAGGATGACATAAACACAATGCACCGTTATCG
This sequence comes from Thermincola sp. GK-1, assembly GCF_059412445.1. Lineage (NCBI taxonomy): Bacteria > Bacillati > Bacillota > Clostridia > Eubacteriales > Thermincolaceae > Thermincola > Thermincola sp. GK-1. The sequence continues at coordinate 7,323 of NZ_JBSQAT010000017.1, read as the reverse complement.
GGATGCTATAGTATTTGGGAATAAGGAAACGGGATTCGAGCGTTCGGTATATGGCGCTTTTGTGCTGTTTCCCTATGATGACGAGGATAACTATGCCGGTCGTACTGATGGCAAACCTCATACCTTCTACGAAAGTATCCAGCACGTCAATATAGGGGGGCTACCCTTTTTACCCGGGCATACCGGCCTGGTGGAAGAACTGTTGGATGAACTCATATTGGATACACCCGAGACGGCCATGGAAAAGGCTCTTCTTCATGAAGCTGCCGAAGATTATTATTACAACAAATTCTTAAAGAGAAATGTTTTTGTGGGTTCCCTGAGAACCAAGAAGCAATGGGAAATTAACTACAAATACAGTTTTTATCACACACCGTTAAAGAATGTGGTTAATAACCTGGGGAATTTGGAATATGTGGCGGTCTACAGAAGTAGGGAGCTCTATGGAGAGGACAGCGGGATCAGGCATTACGGTAAAATAAAGAGCTTTAAGATTCTTAAGAGGGAAGAAATTGCCGAGATAAAAAGTGACCGGAAAGGATATTATGTGCGTTTTGAAATTGAAGAGTGGAAAGAGTTGCCTCAGAAGATAGTGCCGTTACAGTATGGAGTTTACGATAAACTGTTTACGACACTGCCGTTATTGTTAAGTGCGCGGGAACTTCCGGAGCTTAAACTGCAGACAGAAGAGGAAATTAGGCTATGGAAAGAGCTTAGGAGAGTATCTCAGGAACCGCATGTGCGGGCTGAAGTGGCTATACTTCATGTAAATGGCGGGGAACAGTATCTGGATGCAGCAAAGGTAAAGGATTTTATTGTGGATGGTCGAGCCATACTCCGGTTTACGGGCCAAACCCTGTCCGTCGAAAAAAACGGCATCACACGGTCCTGGTCTCTGGAGGAATTAGAAGGAAACAGGGTTAAAGTATTTAAGGCCATCCGGGACTTTGTGAAGTCGTAGACGCCGTTGGTCAGACTGTCAACGATTTCCTACCACCCCAGAACCCGGTGAGGCCTTGTACAAGGTTTTTCTTTGCGCTGCCGCCGTCATGAGTCTTGCTGCAAACCGAGGCAACAAGGCAGGAAGTCCCCGCATGTTCGAAGACGGCGAAGGTTTGCTTGCCTTGAAAATACTGTTTCAAAGCTTTGCCACTGCACTCTCTGCGAGATAGCAAAAAGCCGCTGTACAGTAAAGTAATAAGTTGCGACCTGGTGAAGGGCGGATAGACAGTGTTAACGACAGTGAGGGCTTGAAATAGCTGTTTCCGGCACGGACGCCGGAAACCCGGCCATTGAGTCACGGATGACGATTTGGCCGGGTTCAGCGATTTCAACCGAACGGAGTTTACAATGTCTCCGCCCGTAACCTCGGAGCAACGGTTACTTCACTGTGCAGCGGCCAGACTTTTGAGAAATGCAACATGAGCCATCGAGTTCGGGAACGCTGCCTGAACGGCAAGGGTTTGCAGCACAAAGCTCCGGGGTAACAGGGTCACCCCACCCACCTTTTCGTGGTTAAAGGAAGGCGTAACTTCGGAGCAACGGTTACTTCACTGTGCAGCGGCCAGACTTTTGAGAAATGCAACATGAGCCACAGATTTTACCAAAAAACCTTTGACGAAGAACCAAGCAGTTTATTATAATTAAACTATACCAAATGGGTAAACAATATTAATGAACCATCTTAAATTAAATCTTAAATTAATTAAAAGAAAGGGGAATTAAATATGGGTGAGAAAACTGTCAAAAACCTTTTGGCCGCATTTGCCGGAGAGAGCCAGGCGAGGAACAAGTACACCTTTTTTGCCTCGGTGGCCAGGAAGGAAGGGTGGCTGGAGATTGCTGAGTTTTTTGAGGAAGCGGCAAAAAATGAAAAAGAACACGCTGAGGTCATCTTAAAGTTACTGAAAGGGATCGGTGACACCAGGGCAAACCTTCAGGCGGCCATTGACGGGGAGTCTTTTGAGTACAAAGATATGTACCCGGCTTTTCTGAAAGATGCCCTTGAAGAGGGTGTAACTGAAGCGGCTAAGTTTTTTGAAACTGTTGCCACGGTTGAAAAACGTCATGCCGAGAAGTTCGCTAAACTGCTGGCTGCTCTTGAAAATGGGAAACTTCTTGTGCGGGATGATATCATCGCATGGCAATGCCGGGAATGCGGCTTTGTCCACGAAGGGACAGAACCCCCGGAAAAGTGTCCTCTCTGCGGCCATGACAGGACATTTTACAGGCCCGGGCACAGGGTAGGACAGAAATAGAAAACCAAAGGAGGAATTTATATGACAGAGTTAAACCAGATTTACAAATGCAATGTGTGCGGGAACATGGTGGAAATAGTGCATACCGGCGCAGGTCAGTTGGTCTGTTGTGGAAAGCCCATGGAACTAAAGAAGGCCAATGAACAGGAGGCTAGCATGGAGAAACACGTCCCGGTGGTTGAAGCAACTGTCGAGGGGATCAGGGCTACTGTCGGCAGCATAAAGCATCCGATGGAGGAAAAGCACTATATTGAGTGGATTGAAGTTATTGACAGTGGAGAGGTTGCCCGTAAATACCTGAAACCGGGTGACGAGCCGGTGGCTGAATTCTGTCTGCCCGGCGACAATGTTGAGGTCAGGGCTTACTGCAACATCCATGGCTTATGGCATAGATAGCAAAAAAATCACCTTCTGCTTTTAGCACGAAGGTGATTTTTTGTCCCTGGCTTTCATGGCGCCGTTGGTCATGACTGCCAACGCTTTCCCGTTAACTCTGAATCCGGTGAGGCATTGTAAAGGGTTTTCTGTTTGCGCTGCCGCAAAAATTTCTCTTCCCGGAAATAATACTGGAACAAATGTTTGGTTTATGGTAAAATAATCCTGGGAGGGTGAAGCTGAACTGATGTTCTCTTTAAAACCCGAATGAGAAAAGATATAATGTTACCAAGGGCGTGAATGGAAATGAAAGAAATCCTTAACCTGATTTTGGCCAAGGTTGAAGGGCTTGAAGAGGGGCAAACAAGACTTGAGGCAAGCATGGCCCCGCTGGAAGAGAGACAAGCTATGCTCGAAGAAGGCCAGGCCAAACTTTTTGTTGGCTTTAAAGACTTGGGCGAACGTTTGGACAGAGTGGAAAAGAAACTGGATGCCGTTGTCGAACAGACTGCCGGTCTGCTTGAGTTTAGAACGGAAACGGAGAAAAAACTGGGTGAGATCAGTGGCGATATAAGAATTTTGGCCGGAGAACTTGGCCGGCAGAACCTGGAGATTGAAAGAATTAAATTAAAAGTCGGATAAAAAACTAGCCTCCTTGCTGATTATACGCAAGGAGGTATTTTTAACATATCTTTCCCTTGACACAGGGTTCATGAGTCAGGGCCCGATTACCTTTTTACTTTATATTGAGGTTCCTGCCCTTCAATATAATTTACCCGCCCCCTCAGATTATTACAGATGTTTTCGACCTGGCCGCTTAAGTCGTTAAACATTTGCTGGGCCATTTTATCTTGAGTATCAAGGGCAAAGGTTTTCAGGTTGGCTGCGGCCCCTTCAAGACTGGCCAAAGTCTGATGCAGTTTTTCGCCGATAGTCAATTAAATAACCTCCTTTAATATGAATTTGAATTTTCGCCAACTTTATATTGTCCCTTAGAAGCTTTAGTTATGCTGGAAATAATAATAAGAGATGGCAAAGCGCCTTGACTTTGCACCCCATATAATATAAACTAATATATGAACATTTGTTCAAACATTATTAACTTTTTGGGGGGTTTACTTTGGAGGAAAAAGAGGCTTTTGATACATGTGCCGTCTTATGTATACACGAGGATGTTGTACAGGAGTTAAAAAACAAGCTCTTGGATAAGAACACTGTGCTTTCACTGGCGGAAACTTTTAAAGTATTGGGGGACCCGACCCGGGTCCAGATCATTCACGCTTTGGCCCAGAAAGAACTTTGTGTCTGCGACCTGGCTGCCCTGTTGGGCATGAGTCAGTCTGCCATTTCGCACCAACTGAGGATTCTCCGCAACTTACGGTTGGTCAAATACCGTAAAGAGGGCAAAATCGTTTATTATTCCATTGATGACCAACATATTATTAATCTGTTTACCGAGGGGCTAGAGCACATCAAGCATGGCTAAAGCCCAGGAGAACGTAGTACAGGAAAGAACTTGGCAAAAGGAAAGGGCGTGTAACTATGTCAGAAATGATTATTCCGCAAATAGCGTCCGCAAAGAACAAAGTTGTTTTTCGGCTCACCGGCCTTACGTGAATGGACTGCGCCGCCAAGTTTGAAAAAGAAGTGGCGGCCATACCTGGTGTCACCAGGGCAGAGCTTAACTTTGGCGCTTCCAAATTAACCGTGCAGGGGGCTTTTGACCCGCAGGCCGTTTACTTGGCAGGAACCAGGCACGATATTGTTGCGCGGCCGGCATATGAAAAAGGACAGGAAAAACAGTCTTTCTTTGCTGAATACAAAAGGGTTATCATCAGCGGGCTGGCGGGGTGCGCTCTGCTTGCCGGTTGGGTGCTACAGCACACCCAAGGATTAACTTCCGCTGCCATTCTCTTGTATATTGCAGCTATGGTAATCGGTGGATTTTCCACTGCCAGAAAAGCCTTTTTCAGTATCCGGAAACTTAATTTTGACATGAATGTACTAATGACCATCGCGGTAATTGGAGCAGCGGCTATAGGCGAATGGTCAGAAGGGGCCTCGGTGGCTTTCCTTTATTCCATCTCCAATGCCCTGGAATCCTTCACCATGGAAAAAGCCCGGCAATCTATTAGAGAACTTATGGACATTGCGCCGCGGGAAGCGCTGGTCAGGAGAAACGGGGAAGAAATTTGTTTAGCGGTGGATGAAATTCGTGTTGGCGATATATTGATTGTTAAACCGGGTGCAAAAATTGCCATGGACGGCAAGGTCATTAAGGGAACTTCAGCCGTAAACCAGGCCGCTATCACCGGCGAATCTGTTCCCGTGGAAAAAAACATCGGTGATGAAGTCTTTGCCGGTACTTTGAATCAGGAAGGTGCCATTGAGGTTGAGGTCACCAAGCTGGTAAACGATACAACCATCGCGAAAATAATTCATATGGTAGAAGAAGCCCAGGCCCAAAGAGCCCCTTCCCAGAAGTTTATTGACCGTTTTGCCGCCGTTTATACGCCTATAGTCATTGCTCTGGCCATCGGAGTGGTCTTAATACCGCCCCTTGTTTTTGGCCGGCCGTGGAGTCCCTGGATATACAGGGGTTTAGCCCTGCTGGTGGTTTCCTGTCCCTGTGCGCTGGTGGTATCCACGCCTGTAGCCCTGGTTTCGGCCATAGGCAATGCGGCGCGTAACGGTGTGCTGATTAAAGGCGGTGTGCACCTGGAGGAAATGGGCTCAGTAGCCGTTATTGCCTTTGATAAAACAGGTACCCTGACTGTCGGCCGGCCGGCGGTTATCGACATAATTCCCGTCACCGCCAAAGATGAAAAGCAGGTATTGAACCTGGCCGCAAGTATTGAACAGTTTTCGGAACACCCCCTGGCTAAAGCCATCGTAGAAAAGGCCAGGCAGGAAAAACTGGCGTTGTTACCGGTCGAAGATTTCACCTCCCTCACAGGAAAAGGCGCCAGAGCTAAAGTAAAAGGAAAAAGGTATTTTATCGGCAATCCACGTCTATTAGACGAATTAGGCATGCAAACAAAAGAAACCGGACAGGTTGTCGCGCAGTTACAGGAACAGGGTAAAACAGTGATGGTGGTGGGGGACGAAGAAAATATCGTGGGGATAATAGCAGTGGCTGATATTGTCAGGGAATCAGCCGCCAGGACTATCAGGGAATTGAAGCAGGCCGGTTTAAGGCGGGCCGTAATGTTAACCGGAGATAATAAAGCCACGGCCAAAGCTATTGCTGAGAAGGCGGGCATTGATGAGTTTGATGCCGAATTACTGCCGCAGGATAAAGTAGCCGCCGTGAATAACCTGGTTAATAAGTTTGGTAAAGTAGCTATGGTTGGCGATGGGATAAATGATGCGCCGGCTCTGGCGGCAGCAACCGTGGGGATAGCTATGGGCGGGGCCGGTACGGATACGGCGCTGGAAACCGCCGATATCGCCCTGATGGCCGATGACCTGGCCAAGCTGCCTTTCCTGGTGCGCCTGAGCAGAGCTACTCTCAGTGTTATCAAACAAAATATCTATTTTGCTGTGGTTATTAAATTAATTGCCGTGGTCCTCATTTTCCCGGGCTGGTTGATGTTATGGATGGCCATACTGGCAGACACCGGGGCAGCAGTTCTGGTTACTCTCAACGCTATTAGGCTGCTGCGAATAAAACCTGAATTATATTAAGCATGATTTAATAAACCACAGCGGCTACCTACAACTACGGAAGGGTGGGTGGGGTGCCAAGGCTACCGTCAAGGAGCGACTGCGCCCGCAAAACCGCAGCCAGGCAGGCAGGGAGTTCCCGCATGTTTGAAGATGGCGAAGGCCGCCGGGAAGTCCGGCACTCAACTTATGTAGGGCGCCCCGGGATGTTGATAGGGGAGGTTAAATGTTTTCCGGAGCGGGGCTTAAATCGTCCATCGGTCCGCGAGCCGCGTAAGCGGGAGCGGTTATCCGATGGAGATTTCGCCCGGAGCGGAGGAATCATTTAACCTCCCCTTTTCCAATCTGCGGCACGCAACATATGCTGGGTGACCGGACGGGAGGCGGCCTAGCTTTTGAGAAATGCTATATGAGCCATCGAGTTCGGGAACGCTGCCTGCCTGGCCAGGGTTTGCAGCACCAAGCTCCCCGGTAGCGGAGACACCCTCCCACCCTGCCAACGTGCTGCTTCACTTGCACTTCCATCATGGCCCGGCCGGGAGTAAAAGTTTGCCGCTCTTCCGGTGAAACAACCGTTGCTCCGGGGCTACGGACAGAGCCGGTGTAAACTCCGTTCGGTTGAAATCACTGAACCCGGCCAAATCGTCGTCCTGACTCAATGGCCGGGTTTCCGGCGTCCATGCCGGAAACAGTGATTTCAAGCCCTCACTGTCGTCAACACCGGCTATCTGCCCTCCGCCAGGTCGCAAATTATTGTTTCACCGGGGCGGCCTCTTTCTCACCCTTACCCAGGGAAGGGTAGGCAGGGTTTTCCGCCTACCGTTTGGGAGTGACTGCGCCCGCAAAACCGCAGACAGGCAGGCAGGGGGTTCCCGCATGTTCGAAGATGGCGAAGGCCGCCGGGAAGTCCGGCACTCAACTTATGTAGGGCGCCCCGGGATGTTGATAGGGGAGGTTAAATGTTTTCCGGAGCGGGGCTTAAATCGTCCATCGGTCCGCGAGCCGCGTAAGCGGGAGCGGTTAT
>NZ_JBSQAT010000016.1:0-60502 GCF_059412445.1 Thermincola sp. GK-1 | reverse complement strand
GCCGACCTGATAACCAATATTCAGAAAGGGACCAAGGTGGCCGTAGAATCCATGCAGGTGGGCACCAGAGAAGTGGATTTTACACAGGGCCGACGGCGTCAAAATACCCGTGCTGAAAACAGTAAGATGCCTTCAAACGGATAGCGGAGAGAAACTGATCGAAACCTTTATAGATATAACGGAACGTAAAAAATGGAAGAACAGCTTTACCGTCTGTCCATAACCGATCCTCTGACAAAAGCTTATAACCGGCGCCATTTTCTGCAGATACTGGAACAGGAAATAGAGCGTACAAATCGAACCGGACTGCCCATTTCAGCAATTCTGGTGGACCTGGACCATTTCAAGAATATAAACGACTGTTTTGGACATGCCGTCGGCGATGAGGTTCTGAAAAGCCTGGTAAACATGATCAAACAAAGGAGCCGCAAAACAGACTGTCTAGCCCGCTGGGGTGGAAAAGAATTTGTGATGCTTCTGCCAATACACCGGTAGAAAAAGCCGCCGGTTTGGCTGAAGAGCTTCGCGAAGCTTTAAGCCGCCTGGATATTCCGGGCGTAAACAGTGTGACTGCCAGTTTTGAAGTGGCTGGCTACTGCCCATCCGATACGGTGGACACCTTCATTATGCGCGCTGACAATATGCTTTACCAAGCCAAGTCTTCCGGGCGGAACTGTGTCCGCTATACAGGTGCATGTGACCAGATTTAATTTAACGCAAAACCGGCCAGAAATCCCCTGTCTGTAAAAGTGGTGGGGTGAACAGTCGGTTTTTCTTTTCAGAATTCATAACCGGGGGTATAATATATATTAAATAATATGTTGGTGTATATTATACGAAAAGAGGGGATCGAAATGTACGAACATGACCGCGATTTCTACGATCGGCCACGCCGGCCCGGTATCTTTCCGTACGTGGCGGTAGCTCTGATTAGCGCCATAATTGGGGGCCTGTTGGTTGCCTTTTTACTGCCGGTCAGATACCAGCAGCCGGGAGCCAAGAACCCGTACAATATTAATGTGCCGGACGTTCCTCCCCAGGTAACGGCGGAAGGCAAATCACCGGTAGTCGAAATAGCAGAAAAAGTGGGACCTGCCGTTGTCAGTGTGGAGAGCCGCTGGAAGGTTGCCGGTGGTTTTGATTTTTTCGGATTCCATTCTCAGGATGTGGCTCAGGGAGTTGGCTCAGGCGTTATTTTTGATGAAAGAGGTTACATAGTCACTAACTACCATGTGATAAGTTCAGAAAAAACAGGCCAATTGGCCGATGAAATTGCCATCAGCTTGGCCGATGGCAGGCAGGTGCCTGTTAAGTTGGTTGGTTATGATGCCCAGACTGACCTGGCTGTGTTAAAAACAAATGAAAAGAACCTGCCGATTGCCAAATTTGGCAGTTCCAAGAGACTAAAAGTCGGGGAATTGGCAGTTGCCATAGGCAGTCCATCGGGTCTGGAATTTGCCCGTTCCGTTACTGTCGGGGTAATCAGCGGATTGAACCGGACTTTGGAACTGGATGAGAGGACTTTTTCTTTAATTCAGACCGATGCGGCTATCAATCCGGGTAATAGTGGGGGAGCCTTAGTCAATTCCAGGGGCGAGGTGGTAGGCATAAACAGTGTTAAACTGAGCGCTCCTGGTATTGAGGGCATGGGCTTTGCCATTCCCATTGACGATGCGTTGCCTATCATAGAGGACATAATTAATTATGGCCATGTAAAAAGACCTTGGATTGGGATTAAAGGTTGGGCTTTGAATGCCATCGATGCAAAAGCCAATAATGTTCCTCAGGGGGTCGTTATTGAAGAAGTGGTTAATGGCGGGCCTGCTGACAAAGCAGGTATCAGGCCGGGGGACATTCTGACAAAGGTAAATGGAAAGCAAATTACCGAATTTAATGTGCTGACAGATGTTGTTCAGAAACAAAAAATAGGTAGTAAGATTATCATTGAAGTTTACAGCACAAAGGACAAATCAACCCGTAAGGTTACTGTCGTGTTAGGGGAAATGCCGGCAGAATTCTAAAATAGGGGCTGTCTATAAAAAGGCAGCCCCTTTTCATCAACGAAAGGGAGTGTCCCATAAGTAAATGGGACCCCCTTTTTTTAGCCATGAAAGCATAGGGAGCGGCAGACATATTCCTCCACGACGGCAACAATTCAGCTTGTTACCGGCTCCCGCATACGCGGATCGCCGACAAGCGGATATCAGACTCGTCGTTCCGGAACATATCTGCCACTCCCTGAATTTACGGTCAAAAAATGACGGGAGCGCCCCATAAGATTTTTACTTATGGGACACTCCCTGTACTTCAAAAAATAAAGGCTGCTTTTTTAGACGGGGATGACGGGATGGAGAAAGTAGAATTAGCCGGTTTTCTCTATTTCTTTTTCTTTGTTTTCTTTGGCAGCGGGGGCTTCGTCCACGGTGGTTTCGGGTCCGGAAGGCACTGTTTGTTCATCAGCTAAGCCGGCATCCATGTCAGTGCCTGTTTGGGCAGGTTGGGAGTTAGGTACTGAGTTATTGGGTTGTGCAACTGCTTCTGTTGCTGTTTCTGCAAGCGGTGTTTCTTCTTCCTCAGGAGGCACCGGAATTTCTTTCGCTGATCCGGTCCCGGTAACCGTTGGTAGGTCTTTAGTGGATTCTGCTGTTGCATGGCCGGAATTTTTGACTTTTTCTTTGGTTTTTTCTTTGATGGTTTTGCTCAGTTCAAGGGTTTTTTTCCTGGTTACGTTCCATAGACCGGAAGTGCTGTCCTTGAGGTTGGCCAGGGTTTCCTGCAAGCCTCCGTCCACTTTTGTAATTTCGTCCTCGGTATTGGCTTTAACAACAATAGCATCGGCTCCCATGGTTATTATCTGGGATGCGGGCAGCAGGCCTTTTCCTTTCAGCAGGCTTTCCATAAGCTTGCCTGATATTTCCAGGGAGACAATCTGCCCGGATTTTTCGTCGATATAATATTCGTCTACATGGCCGAGAACTTTGCCTGTTTCTGAAATCACTTTCAACCCGATAGGGTCAGTTTTTTCCCGCAGCAGTTTGAGGATTTCAGGCAGGTTGGTCGATTTTTCCACGTTACTGGACTGGTCGATGGTAATAGCGTCGTCGCCGACATTGGATACCTTACTGTAAGGAATGATTTTTTGCTCTCTAAACCAACCTTTCTGGTCTATAACCAGGGCGGCTATTTCTTTTTGTTCCGGGTCCACGACCAGTGATTTAACGGTCCCTATTTGAATCCCTTCTGCGATGCTTATTATTGGCATGGCCATTATTTTACGGCTTTTTCGCATGGCTAACCCTCCATTATTTAAACTAACCACTTAATTTGGAACGGATTTTTATAAAATAATATTCCTCCACTTAGGTTTATATGCCATAAAAAGGGAAATAATATAGACAAATTATTGGAAACCAAACGAAGAGGGGGAGTACGAAAATGGTAGAAGTAAAACTGAGGGTCCAACCAAGGCCAAATAAAACCAGAAGTTATAAACATTGGCTTAGAAATCACGGGAAAATTCCAGCCGTCATTTACGGTAAAGATTTGCCTAACAAATTAGTTGAAGTTGATGTGCGGAACCTGGAGAGCATTTTGCGGAACGGCGCCGGAAAGAATGCAATTATTAATTTAACGGTTGAAGAAGCAAAGCCCCACAAACTGACTGTAATGATCAAAGACTTGCAGCGTGACCCTGTAAAGGGCGATTTAATGCATGTAGATTTGCAGAAGATTTCGCTCACTGACAAGATACATACCACTGTGCCTATTCATTTAACCGGTGAAGCGGAAGGGATTAAAAAAGGCGGAATTTTACAGTCCGGTTTGCGGGAACTCGAAATAGAATGTGTACCGGCAAACATACCGGACCATATCAGTGTAGATATATCTGGCCTGGATATCGGCGATAGCCTGACAGTAGCTGATATTGCCGGGCAGGATGGATTTACGGTTAAGAATGACCCGGCTACAGTTATTGTTAGTATAGTGTCTCCACGCCGGGCAGAAGCTATAGAAGATAAAGCGGTGGAACCTGCTAAAACCGAACCGGCCAATGGGGAAGCAGGGAATGGAGATAAAAAAGAGGAATAACGCTACTGCTGAGTAAAATTCTTTCCCCGAAAAATTTCTCGCAGGAAAAATAGGAATTTCAGCGAATAGTTCATAAGAATTATTAGGGAGGCCAGACCGTTGAAACTTATAGTAGGGTTGGGAAATCCGGGGAAAGAATATGAGTTTACAAGGCATAACATAGGTTTTTTGGTGCTGGAGCAGTTAGCCGAAAAGTGGGGAATAGCAGTAAACAAAAATAGGTTTAAATCCCTTTTCGGCGAAGGGATTTTTCAGGAAGACAAGATTGTCCTGCTGAAACCCCAGACCTTCATGAATTTAAGCGGCCAGGCGGTTTTGGATGCGGTTCGGTTTTATAAGCTGGAATCCACTGACATCCTGGTAATTTACGATGATATGGACCTTCCCACCGGTCGCCTTCGTTTGCGGAAGAGCGGTGGCGCTGGAGGACATAGGGGAATGGAGTCCATTATTTACCTGCTAAACACTGAAAATTTTCCTCGTTTGCGAATAGGCATAGGAAAACCCGGACCGGATAAAGATGCGGTCCAGCATGTGTTGGGAAGGTTTGGTGAAGAAGAGCGGGAAAGGGTGGTTGCAGCCGTTTCCAAAGCGGTGGCGGCCGTAGAACTGGTTTTGAAAGAAGGCGTGGAAAAAGCAATGAACACAGTTAACAGAAACTAACGCCTCTTCAAATAAGGATAATCCAACCCGGTTTTTACAATTAATTCTCCATTTAAGGAGGTAAAAGGTTAATGCTTGTCGCTGTGGCGGCAGTTGCGGCTGCTGCTGTTTCCTGGTCGGGAAATAAAATCTTGACCAGACTATGGAAAACCGAAGGAATTATGTTTATCACTCCTTTACTTGAAGAGACGGCCAAAACTTTATCGGCTGTATTGCTACAACAGTCTGTTGTGTTGGTGCATGGTGCTTTTGGGGTAATTGAGGCTGGCTATGACTTAACAATAAAAAAGCAGACCAGTCCGATAGCAGCCTTGGTAAGCCTTTTAGGGCACCTTTTTTATGGAATCATTACATTACTCGGTTTCATGAAATGGGGAACCTGGCCTGGAATTATGCTTGCCTATGCCGCCCATACATTTTGGAATGTTTTTATTTTAAAAGCTTTACGGGATAGGCAGGTATCCTGAAAGAAAGCCCAGTCCTTGACGCAGGCATATTGGGCAGCTATAATGAATATAACTGTAAAAATATAGAAGAAGTTGCAGACCGGCTTTAGCTTTTCCTGCTAAGGCTTTTTTGGCGTTCGGAAAAAATGAATTGCAGTTAATAACCATCGGGAGCAAAAGATTATGGGTACTAATGGGTTATTTACTCCACTAATAGAATCAGCCGAATTCAATTCACTGACTGCCGGTTTAAAGCGGGGTCTGGCATATCAGATGGTTTATGGCTTGTCAGGTGCGCAGAATAGCTACCTGATAGCCGGTATTATAGAGAAGTTAAACGTGCCGGCCCTTATTATGGCGCCCAATGGTATTGCGGCTAAGAAAAGGCTCGATGATTTGAGGAATTTTTTACCAAACAGGGAAATATTGTATTATCCGGAACTGGAGCATGTGCCCTTTGGTTCCATTGCCCAAAGTAAAGAGCTGGCTGCTCAGCGCCTGGCTGTTCTTGCCAAGTTGGTGCAGCAGGACAACCTTATTATTGTGGCGCCTGTTGAAGCTCTTTATCAGCAATTGATTCCCAGGTCTGTATTTGAAAAGTTCAGTTTATGCCTTTCCGTGGGCCAGATTATTTCCCAGGAAAAAATGATTGAAGTATTTTTGGCGCAGGGATACGAAAGAGTTGAGATGGTGGAGGGCCCCGGCCAGTTTAGTGTGCGGGGCGGTATTATAGACATCTTTCCGCAAACCAGGGAGCGTCCTCTACGCATAGAGCTGTTCGACGATGAAATTGATTCCATCAGGGAATTTAAAGTAGATAGCCAAAGGTCGCTGAATAGGCTTCAGGAAGCAGTTATTTTTCCCGCTGTCGAACTGGTCGTAGAACGGGAAAATTTTGTAAAGGCTGCCGACCTGATTGCAGCCGATTTTGCCGAACACGGAAAAAGGCTGAAAAAAATAGGCAAGTATGAAGCTTTTAATAAGTTGCAGGAAAAAACGAAAGAGATAATTGAAAAACTGAGAAGCGGCCTTTATATTGAAGGGATGGAATATTATTTTTCCTATTTTTATCCTGAAGGGGCCAGTTTGCTGGATTACTTAGACAGGAAGACGGTACTTTTTGTTGAAGAACCTTCCAGGCAGAAGGAATACCTGCAGAACCGTATCAATGAAATGGCCGAGAGCCATACTCATTATCTGGAAACAGGCCTGGCCCTGCCCAAACAGGGAAGAGCCTACTTTAATCCTGGTGACCTGCAGAAATCAGCCAAAGATTTTTCTCAGGTCGGTTTTTCCTTGCTGCCCAAGCAGCCCGCCGGAATAAGACCCGGCAACATAGTCAGCTTTGCCGGGAAATCCATCCCCTTTTTCATGAGTAAAACCGATTTGCTTGTAGAGGAAATTCGCAATCGCAGAAAAAAAGGTTATGCCATTGCCATAATGGCCAGTACTTCCAACAGGGCGGAGAAAATCCGCGACTTACTAAGGGACAGTAAAGTTGATGCTTTTTACGTATCCCGAATAACGGGCGAACTTAAACCCGGTAACGTGATTATTACCGAAGGCAGGATTGAAGCCGGATTTGAGATCGGGCAAATTAAATTTGCCCTTATTACGGACCTGGAAATATACGGAAAAAGAAAAAGCGGCAAGAAGGCCACCTTAAGACACCAGGAAGGGGCACTCATAAGTCATTTTACGGATTTGTCCGTAGGTGATTACGTTGTCCATGTAAATCATGGGATTGGGCGGTACCTGGGCCTGCAAAAGCTAGAGGTCGGTGGGGTTACCAAAGACTACCTGGTTATCCAGTATACGGGTGAAGATAAACTTTATGTCCCTACTGACCAAATAAGCTTGGTGCAGAAGTACCTGGGTGCCGAAGGAGCTGCTCCCAAACTGTCCAGGTTAGGGGGCCAGGACTGGAACAAAGTTAAGAAAAGGGTTAAGGAATCGGTCCGGGAAATGGCCCAGGAACTACTAAATCTTTACGCGACCCGGGAAAAAGTGGTTGGGCATGCTTACCCGCCCGACACAGTATGGCAGAAAGAATTTGAAGAAGCATTTCCATACGAAGAAACACCGGACCAACTGCGGGCCATCAAAGAAATCAAAGAAGACATGGAACGTCCTAAACCTATGGATAGGTTATTGTGCGGAGATGTAGGATACGGCAAAACCGAAGTGGCTATCCGGGCCGCTTTTAAAGCTGTTATGGACAGCCGGCAGGTAGCTGTTTTAGTTCCTACTACCATACTGGCTCAGCAGCATTATAATACCTTTGTGGAACGTTTTTCAGGCTACCCCATCAAAATCGAGATGTTAAGCCGCTTCCGCTCACCCAAAGAACAGCAGGAAATTTTAAAGAACCTAAAAACCGGCGGCGTGGATATAGTAATCGGAACGCATCGTTTGGTACAAAACGATGTACAGTTTAAAAAGCTTGGGTTGGTCATTGTGGATGAGGAGCAGCGTTTTGGCGTTGCCCATAAAGAGCGCTTAAAACAATTGCGAAAAAATGTTGACGTTCTCACCCTTACCGCCACACCTATTCCGCGGACATTGCATATGTCCCTGGTCGGGGTACGGGATATGAGTATTTTAGAAACTCCCCCCGAAGACAGGTGGCCGGTACAAACTTATGTGCTGGAATTTAATTGGGACGTTATCGGTGATGCCGTCAGGAAAGAAATGGACAGGGGAGGCCAGGTTTATTTTGTTCATAACCGGATTATGGATATAGACCAGATAGCGGCTCAGCTTAGGGCAGCCGTTCCTGAAGCCAGGGTAGCCGTGGCCCATGGGCAAATGAAAGAGGACCAGTTGGAGCAGGTAATGCTGGAGTTTCTTGAGGGTGAGTACGACGTGCTTCTTTGTACGACTATAATCGAAACGGGCCTGGATATCCCCAACGTGAATACTCTTATTGTGGATGAAGCGGACCGAATGGGACTGTCGCAATTATACCAACTACGGGGACGTGTCGGGCGTTCACATCGCCTGGCCTATGCTTATTTTACCTACCGGCGTGACAAGGTGCTGACAGAAGTTGCGGAAAAACGTCTCCAGGCTATTCGTGAGTTCACCGAATTCGGCTCCGGCTTTAAGATTGCTATGCGTGACCTGGAGATCCGCGGCGCCGGCAACTTTCTGGGGCCGGAGCAGCACGGGCACATGATGGCCGTGGGTTTTGATATGTACTGCAGGCTACTCGAGGAAGCGGTCAAAGAGCTGAAAGGCGACCTGATTGAAGAAATTCAGGAGCCTACGATAGATTTAAATATCGATGCGCATATAGGTAATGATTATATCACTGACGCCGGAATGAAAATAGAAATTTATCAAAAAATTATGCGCATACAATCTGCGGAGGATGCCAGGGATGTGGGAGAAGAGTTGGAAGACCGTTACGGCCCTGTGCCTCAATCGGTCACAAACCTGTTGGCTATTGCGCGAATTAAGGCTTTGTGTACGCGGCTTAAAGTTCAGGCAGTTACCCAGATTAAAGATATGGTCCACATTAAGTTCCATCCCAGCAATACGGTGCAGGGAGAACAGTTAGCAGGATTGGCGCAAAGATACCGCCACCGTCTGGTGTTTACCGGCACGCAGGCCTTGCAAATTAATCTGAAGGTGAAGGGTCTGTCTCGGGAACAAGCGCTGGCTAAAGTAGAGGAATTGTTGCTCTATCTACTAGACGAGGGAAAATTAAGAACTTGAAGTTTGTAGGCATCGGCAGTATAATATGGTTATGATTATAAAAGGGGAGGGTCACGAATTAATGTCAAAATTCAGAAAAATTTTAGGTCTGGCGCTTATATTGGTTTTTGCGGTCGTTGTAGCCGGTTGTGGAGCCAAAACAGTTGCGGAAGTAAACGGCGAAAAAATTACTCAGGAACAGTTGGACAAGCGTGTGAACAAAATGAAGCTGGCTTATGAGCAGCAGGGAGCTTCCTTTGAAGGAGAGCAGGGTAAGCAGATGCTCGAGGCCATTAAAAAGCAGACGCTTGACCAGATGATTGACCAGTTATTAATTAAACAGGCAGCCGAGAAAGAAGGCGTTGCGCCTTCAGATGCCGAAGTTCAAAAGCGTTTTGACGAGATTAAAAAGCGTTTTAAATCCGAAAAAGAATTTGAAGATGCCCTGAAAAATTATAACTATACAGAAGAAGAATTAAAAGAATATATTGCGCAACAGGCGATGACCGACGCTCTTTTCCAAAAGGTAACGAAGGACGTGAAAGTTACCGAAGAGGATATGAAAAAATATTATGAGGAGCGGAAAGACTCCTTTAAGGAGCCGGAAAAAATTAAAGCCCGCCATATCTTAATTAAGTTTGATACGGCAAATGAAAAAGTCGGTCGGAAAGAGGAAGAGGCCAAGAAAATGGCTGAAGAACTCATTGCCAAGTTAAACAACGGCGCTGACTTTGCTGAACTGGCCAAAGAAAAATCCGAAGACCCCGGCAGCAAAAACGATGGTGGTTTGTTGAAAGATCCCATGGGTAGTGATTATTTCGCCCGGGGCGTAATGGTCAAAGAATTTGACGATGCCGCTTTTGCTCTGAAAAAAGGGGAAATTACCAAAAAGCCTGTAAAAACCCAGTTCGGGTATCATATTATTAAAGTAGAAGATAAAAAACCGGAAAAGCAAAAAACTTACGAAGAAGCTAAAGAACAAATCAAAAAAGACCTGCCGAATACCCGGAAACAAGAGGTTTTCAACAAATATATCGAAGGTTTGAAGCAAAAGGCTAAAATTACCAATGAGTTAACCAAGAATGAACCGGCTGCTTCTAAGCTGCCGCAGGGCCATCCACCTATTAACGAAAATAAATAACTGTCAATTCAAGCTTAAACCCTTAAAAGGAAAAAAATGAATAATTCCCTCCACTGCGATATATACTATCAGTAAAAGAATAGTAGTAAATTTAAGCAGACGAAAAAGGAGGGAAAACAGTGAAAGCTACAGGTATTGTACGCAGAATAGATGACCTAGGAAGAGTAGTAATTCCCAAAGAAATAAGG
This sequence comes from Thermincola sp. GK-1, assembly GCF_059412445.1. Classification (NCBI taxonomy): domain Bacteria; kingdom Bacillati; phylum Bacillota; class Clostridia; order Eubacteriales; family Thermincolaceae; genus Thermincola; species Thermincola sp. GK-1. The sequence goes on along the minus strand of NZ_JBSQAT010000016.1, from coordinate 50,276 downwards.
AGAACTTTACGTATTCGTGAAGGCGATCCTTTGGAAATTTTCGTTGACAGAGAAGGAGAAGTTATCTTAAAAAAATACTCACCTATAGGTGAATTAGGTGATTTTGCTAAGGAATATGCTGATTCTTTATATGAAGCTATTGGCCATATTGCTTGCATTGCTGACAGGGATACCATAATTGCCGTAGCCGGTGCTTCTAAAAAAGAATTTCTGAACAAGCATATTGGGCCTGCTGTTGAAAAAGTTATGGAGGATCGCAGGGCGGTTTTGGTGAACAACCCGGCAGCCGATCCTACCTGTAAGGACTGCCCCATTATCGAGGGTGAGGAAGAAGACAGATACAGCGCTCATGTTATTGCTCCTATAATCGCTGAGGGCGATCCTATCGGGGCGGTAATATTGCTCTCCAAAGAAGAAGGAGTTGAAATGGGTGACCTGGAAATGAAACTGGCTGAAACAGCAGCCGGGTTCTTGGCGAAGCAAATGGAACAATAACTGGCTAGGTAGCACACAAGGTGCTACCTTTTTTATTGTCAAATATTAATAAAATGTCATCGTCAGCCATAAACATAATTATCATAACTGGACGACGGTGATAAAATGACAAAAGGGGCATTGGCGAAGGGAGCAGTTATATTAAGTATTGCCGGGTTTATTAGCAAAATTATCGGTGCCGGGTATCGGATTCCGCTTTTTCGGCTGATCGGCGCGGAGGGTATGGGCATTTATCAAATGGCTTACCCTTTGTATACTTTGCTTTTAACCATATCCAGCGCCGGCATACCGGTGGCCGTTTCCAAGCTCGTGGCGGAGCGGGTAGTACTGAACGACCGGCAAGGAACCCGGGATATCTTATTGGTAAGTCTGGTTATGCTATCTTTGATTGGCGCTTTATGCACTACAGCGCTTTACATATTGGCCGGCTTTTTATCCCGGGAAGTATTAAAAGATGAAAGAGCGTATTATTCTATCGTGGCCATAGCGCCAGCAGTTTTTTTTGTTGGGCTGATGTCCGTTTTCCGCGGGTACTTCCAGGGTTTCCAGCAAATGTATCCTACTGCCATATCGCAGATTATTGAGCAGGCGGTAAGGGTGGCGACAGTTTTGATAGGGGCTTATCTCTTTTTGCCGTGGGGAATTGAGTATGCTGCCGCCGCAGCAACCTCAGGAGCTGTAGCCGGAGCTGTAGCGGGTTTGGGGGTCCTCCTGGTTTGCTATGTCTGGAAATCTGCAATTCTGCCCCCGGTATGGACTAAGGGTATGGGGGGCCAATCGCTGTCTCTGCTTATGACGGGCTACCGTATATTAGCCTTGTCACTGCCGATCTCTTTTGGGGGCCTGGTACTGCCTATGGTGCAGATTCTTGATGCTGTTACTGTACCCTTAAGGCTGCAACAGGCCGGCTATTCCGTGGCCAAAGCGGCGGAGTTATATGGGGAGCTAACAGGTGGAGCGGTTACCTTGGTGAATGTACCGACTATTTTTACTCTAGCCCTGGCTACTTCTTTGGTTCCTGTTATATCAGAACTCCATGCAAGAAAAAATAAATTTCAGATTTACCGTAATTTAAATGCCGCTGTAAAAGCAGCCGTATCTATATGCCTGCCTGCAGCAATGGGCCTGTATTTGTTGGCCGAACCTATCGCTGACCTTCTTTTCAACTGTCCCGAAGCAGGTATACCTTTGTCTATTTTAGCTCCCGCCGCTGTATTTTTGGGATTACACCAGACTACTTCCGGTGTTTTGCAAGGGTTAGGCAGAACCCATTTACCGGTAAAAAACTTATTGGTCGGTGTGGTAGTGAAGTTAGGGTTAAATTATTATTTAACAGGTCTTCCTGTTTTCGGAATAAGAGGCCCTGCCTTGGGGACATTGGCCGGTTTTTGTATTTCCTCTGTTTTGAACCTGGCAGATTTACGCAGAGTGACGGATTGGCGCTTAAGCAGGCAGGTATTGTCAAAACCGGCAGTAGCTGCTACAATTATGGCGGTAGGCGTATATTTGACCTTTGGATTTTTGAAACTAACTTATAACATGCATTTGGCCACTGTTTTAACAGTGCTTTTCGGGGCGGGAATCTATTTTGTAGTTTTGGCATTAATAGACAGAGGCAACGATTCTACGATAATGTTGCTTGTCAATGTGTTCAGGAAACGCTCATAGGGAAATAGGCCATTGTAGGGAGGAATTTAATGGGAGATATTACGGTGATTGGTTTGGGCCCCGGAAGTATTGGGGCTCTAACGGAAGCAACCATAAAAATTCTCAAAGGAAACGAACGGGTTTTTCTCCGCACTACCAAACACCCTGTTGTTCCATTGCTTATGGAACAGGGCCTTATAAAAGGCGATTCTTTTGATCATTTTTACGAAGAAATTGATGATTTTGGTGAAGTGTACCGGCGAATTGCTGTGACATTACTGGAAGAAGCAGAAAAAGGTCCGGTAGTATATGCTGTGCCGGGCCATCCCCTGGTGGCGGAAGATTCAGTGCACCTGTTGCAGGAAATGGCCCGGGAAAAAGGCATTAAAGTGGAGATCATACCGGCCATGTCTTTTTTAGAACCATTGTTTCAAGTGGTAGGTTATGATCCTATAAAGGGATTGAATATTATTGATGCGCTCCAGTTGGACAAGCATTTCCCATTGCCGGCTTCGGCCAATGTGGTGGTCCAGGTTTACAGTCAACTGGTGGCTCAGGACGTGAAAATTTCCTTGATGGATTATTATCCTGACGAACATAAAATTTTTGTGGCTAGAGCAGTCGGGGTTCCCGGCATGGAACAGGTAGCTGAAGTCCCCCTATATGAATTGGACAGGCTGCCCTGGATTGACTACCTGACAAGTGTCTTTATTCCGCCGCTGCCGGGAGCTGAAAAGGGGCCTGTTAAATACCCCATGGACCCTTTGGTAAAAATTATGCAGCAATTGAGAAGTCCTGAGGGGTGCCCCTGGGACAGAGAACAAACTCATGAATCCTTAAAAAAGTATTTGATTGAGGAAACATACGAAGTTCTGGATGCTATAGATAATGGAAATATGAATAAATTTTGCGAAGAATTGGGAGACTTATTACTACAGATAGCCTTTCACGCACAGATAGCTGATGAGGAAGGTTTCTTTGACATCAATGATGTGGTTAAGAGCATCGCTGAAAAACTGGTGCGCCGGCATCCCCATGTTTTTGGAAATACGCGCGTAAAAAACAGTAGTGAGGTAAGTTATAACTGGGATAAAATAAAAGAAATGGAAAAGCGAAAGGAAGGAATGGAGGAAGCATCTATCCTGGACTCTATTCCCAAGGCTTTACCTGCTTTGCTGAAAGCAGAGAAGGTCCAGAAACGGGCAGCGAAGGTTGGCTTTGACTGGACTGATTACAGAGGTGCACTGGATAAGATTTACGAGGAACTAGAGGAGCTTAAAGAAGCCCTTGACCGGGGCAATCGTTCCAATGCAGCGGAAGAAATGGGTGACCTTTTCTTTGCCCTGGTAAATCTGGCGCGTTTCTTGAGTGTTGACCCGGAAGAAGCCTTACAGGCTACTGTTGATAAATTTATCAAAAGGTTTAAGCTCATGGAAAAAAAGGCTTGGGAAACCGGAAAGAAGCTGGCAGACCTGAATTTAGACCAACTAGATCAATTATGGGAGGAGGCCAAAATTGTCCTAAACCAGTAAATTATAGGTGTTTTAGCAGAAAAAGTTGGTTGCAAAGCAGGAAATTAAAGGGTTATAGCGAATAATGCTTTTATATGAAAATCAAACACCAAATATAAAATATTCTAGGAGGGATTTTTGTGAACAAACAAGATTTAGTAAGCAGTGTAGCAGAAAAAGCCGGTTTGACAAAAAAAGATGCCGACAAAGCTGTTAGCGCAGTTTTTGCCAGCATTGAAGAAGCTTTGGCTAAAGGTGACAAAGTACAACTGGTTGGCTTCGGTACTTTTGAAGTGCGTGAAAGGGCCGCCCGTAAGGGCCGTAATCCTCAGACCGGAGCTGTTATCGAGATTGCTGCGGCCAAGGTTCCTGCTTTTAAGGCTGGCAAGGCTTTAAAAGATGCCGTTTCCTAATTAAAAAAGTACTAAAAAAATCAGGTTCCGGCGAGCCTGATTTTTTATTAATTTACAATTTGTGTTAAATTTATTTCTAAGTTTAAAGAAGGAAAACCGGCCAAAAAAAAAACAGATAAAACTGCCGAATTATGGAGAAAAGGAGCTAAAGGGTGAAACTTAAAAAAACCATAATTTCGGGAGTGATACTATGAAAAGTTTACGGACCTTTTTTATTAGCATGTCATTAGGCATAACATTCGTAATCTTTGCTGCTTTGACAGCATATAACCTGTTTCAATTTGATGACATAATAGCCGGTGAGGTGCAGAATCAGCTAAAGACCCAAGCGGAAAAGGAAGCAAATAAATTTAATAGCAGGTTGCGGGAAATAGCGAAGGAGAATATCCTTTGTGCAAAAAATATTGAAGTTTCGGCCACTATTGACACAAATAACATATTGAAAACAATTGCCGGTTATATTCAGCTTGACCCTATGGTTTTAGGTTCGGGATTTTGGTTGGAGCCGGGGAAATATGACCCTCAGAAAGAGTTTTATGGCCCCTATGTTTATAAAGATAAGGGGAATATACAGGTTACCTGGGATTACAGTAACGCCCAATATAACTATTTTCAGTATGATTGGTATAAAAACGGTTTACAAGCTGTCGGCAAAGTTGCCTGGACGGAACCTTATCATGACCCTGTCTTGAATTTGGATATGATTACGTCATCCAGCGCCATAGTTAAGAACGGGGTTCCCATTGGTGTTACTACTACTGATATAAATCTGGACGTGTTAGCGGAAGCTGTTTCCAAAATTAAGGTCGGACAAACCGGATACGCATTTATAATTACCAAACAAGGATTTTATATGGCCCATAGAGATGCAAAGAAGAACTTAAAGGCCAAAATTACGGACGAAAAAGATGCAAACCTGAAAAATCTGGGAAATACTATAGTAAATGATACTAAATCGGGAATCCTTACCACAGTAATTGATGGGGTCAACCAGTATGCAGTTTATGCCCCAATCGGAGATACAGGTTTAAAGCTGGTAATGTTTATGCCCACCAACGAAACAACCTCTGGCTTTAATTTAACCGCTTTTTTTGTAAAAAACGCCGGGTTATTTATTGTGGCTATAGCAGTTTATGGTATTTTACTGTCAATCCTGATTAAAAAGAAAGTAATTCAACCTTTGAAAAACCTGAGTAATGAAGCTGAAAGGATTGCCGGTGGAGACCTGACCAATCTAACATCGGAAGAGACAGGCCGGAAGGATGAGATAGGCATTTTAAGAAAATCCTTTAACACCATGGTTGGGCAACTTCGTCAGCTCATCTTACATATTAACCAGTCTGCAGATAATATAGCTTCCACAAGCCAAATATTGGCCGTAAATTCTAATGAAACGGAGAAATCTACGCAGCAGGTGGCTAATGCAATTCAGGAGGTAGCCAAAGGCACCTTGGAACAGACCAAGTTAATTACGGAAACAATGAAAGATGTGGCCCAGCTTGATAAGATACTGGAAGGATTGGCGGCAGGGTCCCAGGAACAAATTAGAAATATAAAAGGGACAAATGATTTTGTCAATCAGATGACCGCTTCAATCGACGAAGTCACGTCCTGCGCGCATGCTGTTGCCAAGTCGGCAGAAAAAACCAAAGAAGCGGCTGAAAAAGGAGATCACGCTGTTAAATTGACTACTGAGGGCATGGACAGTATTAAGGAAAAGACCTTCGAAGCCTCCAGTAAAATAAAAGAATTAGGGGAGCATTCGCAACATATTGGAGAAATAATTCAGGTTATTGATGATATAGCGGAACAAACCAACCTTTTGGCCTTAAATGCAGCCATTGAGGCGGCCCGGGCGGGGGAACACGGCAAAGGTTTTGCGGTAGTTGCCGACGAAGTAAGGAAACTGGCTGAAAGAAGCGGGAATGCTACCAAAGAAATTGCTAAATTAATCACGGATATTCAAAAACTGACGGCGGCCTCAGTATCTGCTATGGAGCAGGGAACGGTAGAAGTAGAACGCGGAGTTGGTTTGGCATCTGATGCCCGGAAAGCTTTGCAAGAAATTCTGCAAACTGTTATAGATACATATCAGCAGACCCAGAAAATATTGGTAGCCGCTGAACAAATGTCGACCAGCAGCCAGAAAGTCGTAAATGCCGTTAATAATGTCAGCACTGTAAACGAGGAGGCTTCAACGGCTATAGCAAGTGTTTCTGAAACAAGTCACCAGGTGGCTCAGGTTATGGAAAATATTGTGGCCATCACAGAAGAAAGTTCGGCTGCTGCCGAAGAGGTTACCGCCTCTACCGAAGAAATGACTGCTTCTGCCGGCGAACTTTCCACCGTAGCGGAAAAGCTGGCGGGAATGTCCGATGAACTTAAAAGACTGATAACGAAGTTCAAATTTTAACTGCATCAGGGAGATGATTTGGTGCGGCTGGATAAGTTTCTAAAGATATCCCGGATTATAAAACGCCGGACGTTGGCCAAGGAAGTATGTGACAGCGGGCGGGCCAAGGTAAACGAACGTTTGGCCAAACCCGGTACCGATGTTAAACCGGGAGATATCTTGGACTTGGATTTTGGCGCCAAAAGAATAAAGGTGGAAATTTTGGATACCCCTGAAAACGTCAGGGCATACCAGGCCAAAGAAATTTACAAGGTTCTCGAGGAAATCAGAATAATTCAATAGCTTTTTGGCGCCTACTTACCTATACCTAAAAATTTTTGTCATATCTTTCCACTTATAAAATCCCCACTCCAGAAAACAATAATTCAGTAAAAATACTGAATACTGGAGGGGTTTTATGAAACTGCCGAAAAATAAAAAAGGTTTATGTTTAGTTTTAGGCATTATAATTACTCTGCTTTTTTCCGGCTGTCCGCCAAAAGCTAAAAAACCCTTTGAACCTAAAAAAGTGGGCAAGGAACCGACAATTACGCTATATATAAATGAAACCGGCGAAAGGAAACGAATCCCCATAGAAGAATATATCCAGGGGGTAGTGGCAGCTGAAATGGATACATCCTGGCCGGTTAATGCCCTTGCCGCCCAGGCCATTTTAGCCAGAACCTTCACCATGAAACAGATAAAAACGAAAGGCGGGGTACCGCAGCATAAAGCTGATGCTTCTACCAGCGTGGAGGAATTCCAGGCCTATGATGCAAGCAAGATCAATGATAATGTAAGAAAAGCGGTGGCAATGACGAGAGGTGAAGTAATCAGGTATAAAGGAGAATATATCAATGCCTGGTTCAGCGCCTGTGACGGGGGAGAATCAGCTTCCGCCGCTGAAGGATTGGCCTATCATAAAGAAAAAACTCCATATATAAAGGCCGGCGTAAAAGACGGTTGTATAAATATCACCGTCCCAGAAAATAAATCATGGACTATCCGGTTCCCTTTAGCGTCAGTAAGGGGGGCAGTAAAAGAAGTTACCGGGAAAGACCCGGGCCCGCTGAACAGCAGTAATGTAAAAATTATCAAATGGGGGCCGTCAGGGCGGGCTGAGTCTCTCAGGATAGGTAATACAGTGGTCAGTGGCCCTGCGCTTCGTTTGGCCTTGGGTAACGATAAAATGAGGTCTATTTTCCTGAACAAATTCACAGTAGAGGGTAATAACCTGGTAGTTTCCGGCAAGGGTTATGGCCACGGTGTCGGTATGTGCCAGTGGGGAGCCAGGAAATTTGCCGAGCAGGGTAAAAGCCCGGAAGATATTATCAGGTTTTACTTCCGGGACATAACTATTGATAAAATGTGGAAATAGGAGTACGCTAAAAGAGCATGTTATTTGAATAACATGCTCTTTTAGCGTTTTTTGGGTATAATTGTGGACGCCGCAGCATAATTATGGAAGTAGTTTAGAAATGCTGTGGGGAGGTTTTCGGATGAACGCCGACAGAGGAACTAAATACCAAATGACGATGATCAACAGAGAACAGCTTGTGGTCGAAGGAGTAGAGCACGTGGCCAGTTTTGACGAAGAAGAAATTGTATTGGATACCAAAATGGGCCAACTGCTGCTGAAAGGGCAGAACCTGCATATAACCCAGTTAAACTTAGATGAAGGAAGGCTGGAAGTAGCTGGGTTGATTAAATCGGTGGATTACGATGAAGAAAAGGCTGGCCGCAGCCGCGGGTGGAGTAAAGGCCTTTTGGACCGGATTTTAAAGTAAAAAGTTATGGTTTAGAGCATAAAAATTTGAAAGGGTGGAGAAATGCAGAATCTTTCAACCCAATTATTCGCTTTCGGAGTCACTGTTTGTGGGGGCTTTTTGTTAGGGTTATTGTTTGATTTTTACAGAGTGGCCCGGGGGGTAATCAGGCCCAAAAAGATAATTACTCATTTGGGAGACCTGATATTTTGGATAATTAGCACGTTTATTATTTTCCTTTTTCTGCTGTTGGGAAACTGGGGAGAAATACGGCTATATGTTTTTATTGGATTGCTGCTGGGTAGTACCATATATCTGAAAATATTCAGTTCAAGGGTCATTAAAACTATCCTCCTGATAATTAAGGCAATAAGAACCATAAAACTAGAAATAGTTAAAGTGGTTCTTTTTTTGTACCGGATAGTCGGTTACCCAGTAAATTTAATTAGGAGAGTAGTGCTTATACCTGTAGGATTAATTGGTTCTCTTCTAATTTCTATAAAAATAGGTATCCGGCGTATTTTATCCAGACTGACGATTAAAGGTGAAAAGAAGGATCCCCCTCCGTAAAAATTTTATTAAGTTTACTAAATTTTATATAACCAGGCAGGAAAAATTAGCTAAATGTAGAATAACAAACGCTAATACTAAACTTGTACAAATCTTGTACTAAAATTATACACATATTGTGGACAAACTGTGGATAAATAAATATAGCTAGTCGATAACTTGTCGATAACCTGTCGATAACCGGGTCGGCTGGAATAGGTGAGTTTATGCAAATTGAAATAAGAGGCGCCGAAAAGTTAAGCTTTAGAGAACGGCAAGTTGTTACTTTAAAAGAGATGGGCTACTCGAATGAAAAGATTGGTGCTAAATTGGGTCTGACCAGTAGTACGGTGGCCACTCTTTTGAACCGTGCCAGGAATAAAGGTTATCAGGTAGTTATTGTTATTCCGGGGGATTCATTGGGGCTTTTTGGTTCTGATGAAGAGGAGAGTGAAGCTTAATGGTATTATCGGCAAAAGCAAAAAGACAGGCCAGGGTAGTAAGTTTGCCCGTACACAACCCGCCTCTGAAAAAGAAGAAAAAACATTTTAAACTTGGTGGGCCGGGAATAGTATTAATGATTACTTTGGGTTTTGCCGTTTACTCTTTTGGCGGACAAATGGCCGAAACTTATAATGTCCAGCGGGAAGTAAAAGAGATTCAGCAGGAAATGGAACAATTGAAAAAGAAAAATGAGGAGTTGAAAAAACAGATTAATAAATTGGAATCTCAATCCTGGGTAGAACATGCGGCAAGAGAAAAGCTGGGTTTGGTAAAACCGGGTGAAAAGCTTATTCTGGAGGTAAAACCCAAGGATATGAAACAGATAACAGAAGAAGAAAGAAAAAATATTGAAGTTCATTAAAAAGTCATCTTGACTAAGGTTCAACTTGAGTTTATAATTCTACTATATGTGTGGAGTATGGTTACTCGATGACTGCTTTTTTAACTGTTGTTATAACTTAAGGAGGCATTGCGTATTAATGGCCATCGAGGTTGGTAGCATTTTAGAAGGAGTTGTAACGGGCATTACTAACTTTGGAGCTTTTGTGGAACTACCCGGAGGAGAAACGGGCCTGGTGCACATTTCCGAAGTGGCCGAGGCTTACGTTAAGGATGTCAAGGATTATCTTAAAGACAAAGACAAAGTGAAAGTCAAGGTTATTGCCATTGAAAACGGAAAGATCGGTTTGTCCATCAAACAGGCCAATCCCAAGCCAAAGCATGAAAAACGATACAGCGCGTCTTTTGAAGATATGATTACCAAATTTATGAAGGATAGCGATGAACGGCAGCAGGACCTTAGGCGCAGCCTTGACTCCAAAAGGGGTGGCCGTGGCAGGAGAAGATAAGAAGCATCCGCAAGGATGCTTTTATATTTTGGCGATTTTTGCGGGGGTGTTTTCTTTTGAAATTAGGGGTTATTGACATTGGAACCAATTCTGTACGCATGTTAATAGTAACAAAAGAACAGGAACTGCTGGTCAGAGGGTCCTACCTGGTTACTACCCGCATGGGCCAGGGGATGGCGGCTTCTACCTGCTTGCAGGAGGAAGCAATTGTCAGGACCGTCAAGGCGCTGCGGGAATTTCAAGATATTTGCTCCGGACAGGGCGTAGAAAAAGTTATTTTAATAGCTACAAGCGCTGTCAGAGAAGCTTCCAACAAAGAGTATTTCCTGGATAAAGTGAAAAGGGAACTGGGATGGCAAATCAGAGTAATTTCCGGTGAAGAAGAGGCTCGCCTGGGGTACCTGGGGGTAGTTAAAGGACTGCCACAAAAACTAGCACATCCCCTGGTTATCGACATCGGCGGCGGGAGTACGGAACTTATCTGGGAATCGCAGAACGGGGTTAATTATACCAGTTCCAAGGTCGGAGCCGTACGTATGACAGAAATGAAGAGTACGAAAGGTGTGATATATAGAATTTTACAGCCAGTTTTAGACAAAGTAAAAGAGGACTTACCTTCCAATACTGTGGGTATAGGGGGGACAGCTACTACTTTGGCGGCTATAGACCAGAAACTGGCCGTTTATTCTCCGGAAAAGGTCCACGGATACCGGCTGTCTTTGGAAAGAATAACAGAAATTGGGGAGTGGCTAGCTGCTATGGACTTGCATGCCAGACGGCAGGTAAAAGGTCTACAGCCCGAAAGAGCGGATATTATTTTGGCCGGTATCGCTATTTTGGAGGTTATATTGTCTGAACTCCGACTTCCGGAAATTGTTATTAGTGAAACCGATATAATGTACGGGTTGGCATACGATTACTTTTATTCCGACCCTTAGAACTATCCAACTAACCTCAAAATTTGGCTGGTCCTTGGCAGTATCAAAATGGAGTCGGACTTGTACTTTTTTATAAAGATTGTTAAGATTTATGTTTTCCGTGCATATATTTAAAAAAGGATTAAGTAGGTAAGGGATTCACCTTGATAAAGGAGGATGTTCATGAGGGGCCTCCCTGAATCCAGGTTCAGCCAATACATCAGTATCTTGAAAAGGAAACGAGAGGGGGCTGCTGTAAGCCGCCGGAGGAAGCCGCAGGGCTATGTACAGATTGACGTTTCCGGCAATCGGGGAAGGCTGTCGGTGCAGTTAAAAAATCTGAAATCAGAACAGGTGGGAGAAGATTTCCCCAAATTATATGAGCTATGGCTCCATTCTATTGGCAGGGGCCGGCGAAAACCAGTTAAAATTGGTACGTTGCAGGTGGATAGCCAGGGTGACGGAGAAGGCTGCTGGGAGTTTAACGCCGAAAACGTCAAAGGAACTGGGTTAAAGATCGATGCTTTTTCGCAGGTGCTGTTGGTAAGGGTGGGGAACGCTGCCAAAGACAGGCAAATAATATTGGCTGGGGATTTGGAACTGCATATAGCAGAGTCTTTTGACGGACTGAACATAGAAAAAGTGGAGCCCTTCGGAACCGCCATGCCAAACCATCATTGGTGGAAGTTTTATCCCAGCCATTTTTTTAATGAAGGAGAAGCTGAAGAGGCATATAAACCGAAAGCCGATAACCCGGGTAAGAAAACTGAAAAGCCTTTTTACCCACCGGGGTTGGAGACAGGTCCGGTTTTCCGGGGCCACCAGCTAATTGGGCTGCATTACGATGCGGACGGGACAGTAGACTACCTGGTGCACGGTATACCAGGCAGGTTCTGTGCGGAGGACCAACCAGACGGGGGGAGCAGCGGATATGTTTACTGGCAGCCGCTCCCCGGCCAGAAATATGAAAAAGGCCATTATGGTTACTGGTTGGTACATATAGACCCTGAAAGCGGGGAGGTGGTTTTTCCGAAAAAACAAACAATCCCGCCGGACAAACAAGAGACCGGCAAAAATGAAGAAGGGAGCTGAAAATTTAAGGCGTCAGGGCGATTATACCTGGCGCCTGCTTTAATTGCCGGTAATTATTTTTCTATGTTATCAATTAATAATTCGGCTTCGTGTAAAAGCTTTTGAACCTGTGCCGGGCAACTGGCTTCGGCGTATAGCCTTAACAGGGGTTCGGTGCCTGAAAACCTGAAGAGCAGCCAGCCCTTATCAGCAAAACAGAATTTAATACCGTCCAAGGTTTTTATTTCCGTAACTGCCAAACCGGCTATCGTTTCAGGGGGATTGTTCAATACTGCATCATTGAACCTGGCTTTAGCCTGGGGAGTTACCGGCACGTCCCTGCGGTCGTAATAATAGGACCCGATATGGTTAAAAAGAGTTTGTAACAATTGTTCCGGGAGTTGGCCTGTTTCGGCTATGTATTCCAAGAGCAGCAAACCGCAAAGTATTCCATCGCGTTCCGGTAAATGACCTTTAATGCCGATACCTCCACTTTCTTCTCCGCCAATTAATATATCTTTCGATAAAAATAAATCACAGATATATTTAAAGCCGATTGGGGTTTCGTGTACAGCCAGGCCATATGATGCAGCCAATAAATCAATCATGCCGGATGTAGAGAAGGTCTTCACTACAGCTCCCTTAAGATTCTTAAACTCAACCAGGTATTTTAGTAACAAAGCAAATATTTGGTGGGAGTTCATAAACATTCCGTTGGAACAAATTACACCCAATCTGTCCCCATCACCGTCCAGCGCCAGACCGGCAGTATAGCCTTGTGAGCTGACCAGGTTGGACAATTCCCCGAGGTTTTTAGAGATAGGTTCAGGATTTATTCCTCCAAAAGAAGGGTTGATTTCACTGTGGATCTCCTGCACCAGGGTGGGGCAGGCTGCGAAAATCTGTTGGAAATAACCCTGTGCCGAACCGTACATAGGGTCAACGGCAAACGTTATTCCGGAGTTTATAATTTTATTAATATCTACAAGGGTCATGAGGTGATTTATATATTTTTCTTCAGGGTTAAAGGTTTCAATATTAGAGGTATTTGCAGGGGCCCGGCTAATCACGCGGGCTGAAAGCTTATCTTCTATGGCGGCTACTGTTTCCGGCAAAGCCGAGCCTCCGTAAGGACCTTTGAACTTGATGCCGTTATAAACGGGTGGGTTGTGACTGGCAGTAACCATTACGCCGCCTGCTGCTCCCAGTTCCCTGGTTGCAAAAGAAAGAACAGGCGAGGTAACGGGTTTTTCCGCCAACAGCACCTTTATCCCGTTCCCTGCCAGTACCTGGGCTATTTCCCTGGCAAAAATATCGGACATAAACCGAGTATCATAGCCTATTACGCACAAAGGTTGCGTGTGCCGGGAAAGCAGGTAATCTGCCAGCGCCTGGGCAACCAGGGAAACATTGACAGCAGTAAAATCGTATCCAATTACTCCCCGCCATCCATCGGTGCCAAATTTAATTTCCATAGGTTAGCCTCCTTGACTAGTCGGTTTTTCTTTCGCTTTTGCATGTTGAGGGCTCCCCCCTAAGGGAATGTGCCTCGGTGCGTGTACTATGGTGATACTGTTTAATATTACTTCCCAACTGGTTTTTTTCCTGCTTCTTCGGTTACTTTCCGAAATTCGGCCCGGGGAACAAATATGGAAACTTCATGCGGCACAACGGATTTATAATTCCTTTCCAGACTGATTTCTAAACAGGGTAGAGTAACTGTTGCCTTATCCTTGTTTGTTGCGGAAGGCCTAGCCCTATCATAACTGCGTATAGGGCGGGATGCCAGCTTTTGCAGCCAGGTGAAAAGTCCCATTTATGATTCCTCCTTTGTGGCTGTTTCATTATATGTGTGAAGCAAACGAGAAGGTATTGGATTGCTTTGAACCGTTCTGTGTTTGCAGGGATTTGACAGGCACGTATTTTTATGGAAAAAAATATATTAGTAATAAACTGAGTAGATGAAACGACCAAGCGGAATTGAAAGGAAGGTGGATATGGAAAATAGTACACAACCGGGTTACTCCTTTCGTAGAATTTTCCTGACGAGCCCCGAAGCTAAGACCGCAGGTTCGGCGCCGGAAGGAAAACTGGATGTTCACTTAGATGGAGTGACGGGGGAAATTATATATCGAACCTGCAACAGGAATGGTATGATATTGGAACGGTGGCTGGCCGTGCAGACTTTGGAAGGCGAAGAGGAACTGGTAGGAAAACTACAACCGGGAAAGAGAGGTCAGGGTGTTTATTATTTAAAAACAGATAAAGTTGACCTGTTTCAGAAAAAGATTCAGGTAAAAGTTCTTGGAAGAAACCGCTTTCAAAGGCGGGCAGGAAAATTTCAACTTCTTCATTATGGGGTGAGCAACGAGAAAACCGCCCTTAAAGAAAGGCCGGGAGATTACTTGTGGAAAACTGATATCAAAGACTTTCCTGTGCTTTTAAACGAGATGATGCAAAAAGTTGAAGCTCTCACAGAAAAAGTGCAAGTTTTGCAAAAAAAAAGAGCCTTACAAAGCAGGTCGGCAGCTATAAGAAGGGTGGAGCCGTTTACACCGTCTCTCCCCAATTATAAGTGGTGGCAAATCAGTATTTAAAAAGGAGGAATCTTTTTTGGCCTATCCGCTGAAGCAGCCGTTTCCCCGTATTCCTCTGACGTTAAGAGTTCCTGACAATTTACCTGGTATAAAAGAAATTGCAAGTTTTTCCGTGGAGCCCACTTTAAGTTCGGTGGTCTATCATAAGGAGGAAATTGAAATAGAAGGGACTTACCGGATTTGCCTGAACTATTGTGGGGCCGATGTAGACAGTCCGATGAGCTTGAACGAAGACGAACGGGTTTCTTCTTGCTGTTTCTTTGAAAGTTTGCAATTTTTAAACGGAGGTTTTCTTGAGGAGTGCGAGGAAAAGCAAAAGCTTGACCGAAATAGCGAGACCGGCTGGGAATACAGTTGGTCATGGGAAGATTCGATTCACACCTTTGTGCAGACTGACCGGGGCAACTACAGTTCCATGCCGTTGATTTTAAAAGTGCACGATTGTGAGTTGAAAGCTGTCAACGAGCGGACTGTTAAAGGCTTTCTTGTGTTAATGCTTGATGCCCGGTCTGCCTCTGAAATGACAGCAAAAGACACAAAGTGGCAACATGGCAATACGGGCCCGTTATATTAGGGCCTTTTTTGATGCCTGGGTGAGAGAAAAATTGTATCTTGTCGAAACAATTTTTTTTTGTTTCTACCAATGCTGACAAGCTTCTGCAGCAACCTTTTGTATAATAATAGAAAAAGTACATCAGGTGGGAACCATGGAAAAAATAGATATTTACCCTTTCCAAAGGGCAGATAACAAAAAGTCTGTAAACAAGCCCCTTAAAATTTCAGTACCATCGTTGAAGGTATTTGCGAACAGGGCCCGGTATCTCTGTTCTGTGGAAACCCTGCCTATTATTATTATGGCTTTCTTGTGCGGTCGTACCCTTTTATTTGGAGAATTGTCTCCCTTTGGTATCGCTTTTGCGGCCGGTATTACCGCTGTGTTCCCTGAATACGGGCTCTTGAGCGCTATCCTGGCCCTGGCAGGTTACACAACTGTATTACAGGGCAGTAACCTGGCGGCCACCTTCGGGGCTACGGCATTAATTTACCTTTTGTTGGGAAAATACCACCTGAGGTTCCGCCAGTTGCGGTACGGTCCTTCAGCGGTAGTCCTGGGCCTCACAACCATAATCAAAACAGGTGTTTTTGCCTACCAAGGGGCCGATTTATACAGGTATTTAACCATATTTTTTGAGGCTGCTCTGGCCGCAGGTTTAACTTATATATTTTTTAGGGCAGCTCCGTTACTGAAATTGAAAACGGTGCGGACTTTTAAGCGGGAAGAACGGCTCTTTATTGTTTGCGCATTGGTAGGTATTCTGGCAGGTCTCAACGGATGGCAGGCGGCCTATGTAAATGTGCAGAGGGCCTTTAGTTCTTTCATTGTTCTGGTGGCTGTTTTTATCGGTGGGCCGGGGTGGGGCGCCGCAGCAGGTACATTGGCCGGCGCCGTTCCCAGTTTAACGTCCCTGGTTGTGCCGGGCTTAATGGGGTATTATGCTTTTTCCGGGCTATTAGCGGGAATTTTTCGCCATTTTGGCCGCATTGGCATTGCCCTGGGTTTTTTGCTGGGAAACATACTTTTATCTGTATATTTTAATGGACCTGCTTCCATAACATCTGCTTTGGCCGAAGGTTTAGCGGCGGTAGCCTTGCTTTTGGTTTTCCCCGTTAAAGGGTTGCACCGGCTGCGTACTATTGCCCGGGTAAGTTTTGGGGAACCGGTGAAAAGCGCCAGGGACCAACGTATTAGAAATTACAGCGCGCGGAAAATAAGAGATTTTGGCCGGGTGTTTTCCGAAGTTGCCAAGACTATCGAACAGGTATCCAGTGACCTGCAAACCTCCGGTGAAGATGATTTGCAGCAGTTATTTAACGGAATTACCGGAAAAGTTTGTGCTGATTGCTCCCTTTACCGAATTTGCTGGGAATCGGAGTTTTATAAAACTTACAAAAATATAATGGATTTGCTGGCTGTTTTGGAGTTAAAGTCCAGGGTGACTGAAGAACACATACCCACGGACTTGCAAAAGAGGTGTATCCGGCTTAAGGAACTGGCTATAACCATCAATTGCCTGTATGAAAACTATAAAACCAACCATTATTGGAAACGAAAAATGGCGGAGAGCAGAGAAGTTGTATCGGGCCAACTGCAAGGTATAGCCACCATTTTAAGCAACCTGGCGAATGAAGTGCGGCTGGACGTACAGATGCAGGAAGACATTGAAGCTATTTTAAAGAGTGAATTAGCTAAGAGCGGACAGTCGGTGATGGATTTAACAGTTGTTTCCCTTGGGGACGGCCGGCTGGAAGTTAATGTATGGTGCCCTTCCTGTGGCGGCAAGATGCATTGTTCAAAAAAAATTAACCCTATTATTTCTAAAATATTGGGCCAGCGCATGACAGTATTCAATAACAATTATTGCGCCAGGAAAACGGGAGAGTCAATTTGCGAGTTTAAACTGCACCCGGCCAGAACATTTGATGTCAATATTGGTATGGCCAAAGCGGCTAAGAACGGCGGCATCGTTTCCGGCGATAACTGTTCGACGGTTGAATTACGGGATGGCAAATTGGCGCTCGTGTTAAGCGACGGTATGGGAGTAGGCGCAAAAGCCGCCATGGAGAGCAGCGCCACTATAGATCTCTTGGAACAGTTGTTGGAAACGGGGTTCGATAAAAATCTGGCGGTG
Source organism: Thermincola sp. GK-1 (assembly GCF_059412445.1). NCBI lineage: Bacteria > Bacillati > Bacillota > Clostridia > Eubacteriales > Thermincolaceae > Thermincola > Thermincola sp. GK-1. The sequence goes on along the minus strand of NZ_JBSQAT010000016.1, from coordinate 32,876 downwards.
AAAACTGTAAACTCCATATTGGTGCTCAGAACACCGGAAGAGACTTTTTCCACAGTTGACCTGGCGATTTTGGACCAGTATACGGGTAAAGCAGAGTTTATAAAAATCGGCGCGGCGCCAAGTTTCATAAAGAGAGCTGACCGGGTAGATGTGGTCAGGCACTCCTCCTTGCCGATAGGTATTTTAAATAACATTGAAGTAGAATGTATTGAACATCATTTGCAACCCGGGGATGTGGTAATAATGGTTTCCGATGGTATTCTTGATTCTCATAAAGACAGCGCCAATAAAGAAGAATGGATAGTGACCCTTGTGCAGTCTGTTATTACCACCGACCCCCAGAATATTGCAGACCTGATTTTAAACCGGGCCATAAAAAATGCCGGCGGGTTAAGTGATGATGATATGACTGTTCTGGTAGCCGAGGTTGCCGCCGGACCCGTTCAGTGAACTGCAGCAAATTTTTGAAAGGTGCAAACCACCGGACGATTGAGTGGTTTGCACCTTTTTTACCGTATACGCAACCAAAATATGGGAAAAATAGACATAGCAAGAATTTTGGAGGAACAAAAGTGGACAGTATTCTTAAGCCCGGTGATATAGTTAGAGGCCGGTGGACGGGAAACAGATTTATCGTTAAAGCCATTATAGAAGTAAATACGAAATGGGAATTGTACAAGGTACAGGCATTGCCAACGGGTCTTTTTTTTGCCCTGAAAGTTTCTGGCTTTATACCTGATCTTTCCCATGAATTCAGGATAATGCGGGATTTAAACAAGAAGGAAAATATCCGGCAAACAGGGCTTATCCCTCAAGTTTATATTCTGGACGATTTTTTGCTGGCGAAAAGGCATTACCGGTTTTATGTCATGGACGTGCCTTGCGGCGAAAGACTTTGCAGTTTACTGCCCTTTTTGCGGGAGCGGGAGATGGGCTGGCTTTTTTACCAATTAAGTTCTTTTTTGCATAAACTACAATCTGCCGGATGGGAATTTACAAACCTGCACCCGGCCAGTATATTTGTTGACTCCGGGCAGGCAAAATTAGTAGTTGTGGATTTTACAGAATTGCAGCCATGTAAAAACCTATCTCAGAACCTGGCGAGATTGGAAAATGAACAAACCAGGTGGCTGTTGAACTATGATTCCGGCAAAGACGGGCTGAAACAGGATACGTCCCTGGAAACTGCGAAGACTCAAATTGTTGTCAATGCTGTTGGGATTTTTTCCTTTTTACTTTTTCTCGGTAGTATAATATACACTTATTTTTAGATTTTTACGTGATTTTCGGCCTTTACGTAGGCAGGAAAAACCTTTATGGTGTCGAAATTCAATGGATGTATCAGAACACGGTTAACTTAAAGGATGATCTGGGGATGAGGAGTATTCCGGATGTACGAAAAGGTAAAAGCCACTGTTATCAAATACAAAATGCTTGAGCCCGGTGACAAAGTTGTGGTTGGTGTTTCCGGCGGCCCCGATTCTGTGGCTTTGGCTCATATATTGACCCGGCTGGCAAAAGAATTCAGGTTGACCATACATATCGGCCACCTCAACCACATGTTTCGGGGTAAGGAGGCTGAGCTTGATGCGAACAGTGTGGCCCGCCTGGCGGAGAAGCTTGGTTTACCCTGTACGGTAGAAAGGATAGATGTGCCGGCTTACCTGTCGGAACACCGCGTTTCCGCCCAGGCGGGGGCCCGGTATATACGTTACGCTTTTTTTGAAAAACTTGCGGATGAGGTAGGCGCCAATCGGATAGCCACCGGGCATCATGCCGATGATCAGGCGGAAACGGTTTTAATGAATTTTCTCCGGGGGAGCGGGGTATCGGGGTTAACGGGCATACCGCCTGTAAGACAAGGTAAATACATCAGGCCGTTGATAGAAGTTTCCCGGCAGGAAATAGAAAACTATTGCCGGTATTTTGACTTGCCGGTACGGTTCGATGCTTCCAACGCGAAAAATATTTACCTGCGCAATAGGGTTAGAAATCAGCTTATTCCTTTCTTGCAAAAGGAATTTAATCCGAAAATTGTGCAAACTATAGCCCGCTTCAGCGAGATTGCCCGGGATGATAATGAATTTATTTGCCGGGAAGCAGAAAAAGCATGGCAATTGCTTGGTGTGGGGGAAAGAACTGAAGAAATCCGGTTTCAACTTGATAGGTTTTGGGAATGGCCCAGGGCTGTTCAGAGAAGAATACTGATAAAGGCGTGGGAAGCCGTAACGGGTTCCGCGCGGGACATCATGTACACAAATATTGAAAACTTGCTGGAGTTTTTAAAGACCGGGCCTGCTTCGGGTTACATCGAATTGCCCAAAGGTGTTGTGGCCCAAAAAACCTATAATTCGGCAATTATTACCGCCAAATATGAGCCCGCGCAAATCGAATATGACCACGAACTTAAAGTACCCGGCCGGACGATAATTCCTGAAGCAGGGTTGACAATTATCACGGAAGTCAAACAAATTGCCGCATACAACATGGACGCAAAAGCCCATGGAATTGATAAGGGTTTAAAGGCCCATGCAGTTGATTATGACAGGCTGCATGGCGACGTGCGGGTGAGGAACCGGCGACCGGGTGACAGGTTTCAGCCCCTGGGCATGAAAGGTACCAAAAAGCTGAAGGATTTTTTTATTGATTTGAAAATTCCTGTTGCAGAGAGGGACAGGTATCCCGTAATTACAGCGGGCGACGATATTGTATGCGTAGGTCGTCTGCGGATTGACGAAAGATGGAAGATAACGGAGTCTACCCGAACAGTGTTAATTATAAAAATTATTGATGAAATAGATTCATAAAATTGAAATGGCTGAAAAATTATGCTAAAATTATTAGGTATCGTGCCCCTTTGACTGTATAGGCCGAGAGGAGTGAACTTGTTGAACAGGATTTTCAAGAACCTTAGTATATATCTGCTTATAGTGGTACTTGCTGTAGCCATCATCAAGTATACACAACCAACGCAAGATGAGATCAAAGAGCTCACCAACGACCAGCTTTACACGGAGATTGCCCGTGGCAACATTTTGACTGCAGAAATTCAGTCCGAGGAGGAAATAGCCCGTGTTAAGGGCAAGCTGGCCAAAGATAACAAAAAAGAGTATTCTTCCACCGTTTCGGTTTTTGAAGTTCCGGAACTAACGAAGCTTCTTAGAGATAAAGGAATTTCTGTAAAGGTAATTCCAGCCCCCAAACCTCCCTGGTGGTCCAGCCTGTTTATTAATTTTTTACCTATCCTGCTGGTTATCGGTTTGATTTTTTTTATGCTGAACCAAACCCAGGGCGGAGGCAACCGGGTTATGTCTTTTGGGAAAAGCCGGGCCCGTTTACATACTGATGAGAAAAAACGGGTGACTTTTGACGACGTGGCAGGCGCTGACGAGGTTAAGGAAGAACTGCAGGAAGTGGTTGAATTTTTAAAATACCCCAAGAAGTTTAACGAATTAGGGGCTAAGATTCCTAAAGGAGTATTATTGTACGGCCCGCCCGGTACCGGCAAGACATTATTGGCCAGGGCTGTTGCCGGCGAGGCCGGAGTGCCTTTTTTCACCATCAGTGGTTCTGATTTTGTGGAAATGTTCGTGGGTGTGGGCGCTTCCCGTGTTCGGGATTTGTTTGAACAGGCCAAAAAAAACGCTCCCTGTATAGTATTTATTGACGAAATTGACGCTGTAGGCCGGCAAAGAGGCGCAGGCCTGGGAGGCGGCCACGACGAAAGAGAACAAACTCTTAACCAGTTGTTGGTTGAGATGGACGGCTTTAGTCCCAACGAAGGAATTATAATTATTGCGGCTACTAACAGGCCCGACATCCTGGACCCGGCGCTCTTAAGACCGGGACGCTTTGATAGGCAGATTGTGGTTGACTCCCCTGATGTTAAGGGCCGGGAAGAAATACTGCAGGTACATGTAAGGGGTAAACCCCTGGATGAAAGTGTTAACCTCGGCGTTCTGGCCAGAAGAACGCCAGGTTTTACCGGAGCCGACCTGGCTAACCTGGTGAACGAGGCTGCCCTGCTTTCCGCAAGGCGCAATAAAAAGAAAATAGGGATGGAAGAACTGGAGGATTCCATCGAAAGGGTAGTGGCAGGTCCTGAGAAGAAATCCAAAGTTATTAGCGATAAAGAGAAAAAACTGGTTGCTTTTCACGAAGCCGGCCATGCACTGGTTGGTTACCTGCTGCCCAATACAGACCCTGTGCATAAAGTATCGATTATTCCAAGGGGAAGAGCCGGCGGTTATACACTGTTGCTCCCCAAGGAAGACCGTTACTACATGACTAAATCCCAGTTGCTTGACCAGATTGCTATGCTTTTGGCCGGTAGAGTGGCTGAAGAACTGGTTCTGCACGAAATCAGTACCGGCGCCCAAAACGATTTGGAAAGGGCTACGGAAATAGCACGCAGAATGATCATGGAATTGGGAATGAGCGAGGAAATAGGTCCATTGACTTTGGGCAGGCGCCAGGAACAGGTTTTCCTGGGCCGGGATATCGCCAGAGACCGTAATTACAGTGAAGAAATTGCTTTCAAAATTGATAAAGAGGTACGGCATATTATTGAGGACTGCTATGAAAAAGCCAAGAAGATTATCATGGCAAACATGGATAAGCTGCATTTGATTGCCAATACTCTCATCGAAAAAGAGACGCTGGATGCAGAAGAGTTTGCCAACCTGATAGAGGGTAAAAACATTAACGGCACGCCCAAAGTCGAAGATAAGGCCGTTCCTCCGGCGGAAGATGAAAAAAATGCCTTCAATTCGATTGAGAAAACCGAAGAACCTGCTGATAAGTTGCCGCCGGACAGAACGGAGTAAGCAAATTGATACCCGGGAGGAGATCAGATTATGGAAAGAACCTATGTAATGATTAAACCTGATGGAGTTCAGCGCAATTTAATTGGCGAGATTATTACCCGTTTCGAGAGGAAAGGCTTAAAGATTGTGGGCCTTAAAATGCTGCAGATGGACCGGGCCATGGCTGAAAAACATTATGCCGAACATACAGGAAAACCTTTCTTTGAAGGGTTAGTAAGTTACATTACTTCCGGCCCGGTAGTGGCTATGGTTTTAGAGGGAAAAGACGTCGTGGCTACTGCCCGCGCCATGAATGGGGCAACCAACCCAGCCAATGCCGGACCTGGGACGATTCGCGGCGACTATGCCATTGAAGTGGGGCGCAATGTAATTCATGCGTCAGATTCAATAGATAGCGCCAACAGGGAAATCGCCATTTACTTTACCGAGAGCGAATTATGTGAATATAAAAAGGTGCTTGATGATTGGATTTACGAGTAAATATAGAGCAGGCAAATGCCTGCTTTTTTAATTGAGCTTATCTACTTGTTTTTGAATTTTTTCATTCCGAAGGAATTTTTTTGCTTATTTTTGTAGAACGCTAAAGGGAAGGCAGGAAAAATATTAATTTTAACGAAGTCTATGTATTACCATTTGAAAAAAAGAGGGGGTGATAAAATGGACATCAACCTGCAAACGGGTATCAAAGGGGAAAGTAAGGTTGTGGTATCGGAAAACAATACGGCTATTGCTTATGGGAGCGGAGGGGTAGAAGTATTTGCCACTCCTGCCATGATAGCGCTCATGGAAAATGCAGCCCTTAATTCAGTAGAAAAATTCCTGCCTCCTGGTCATACCACTGTAGGGATCAATATTCAGTCAACTCATTTGGCGGCTACACCGGTTGGTATGGAAGTTGTTGCAAGGTCGGAACTGATTCGGATAGAAGGCAAGAAACTGGTTTTTAAAGTAGAAGCCTATGATGAAAAAGATAAAATCGGGGAAGGAATACACGAACGATTTATCATTAACCGGGAAAAATTTATGGCCAAGTGCGAAGGTAAAAAGCAAAGCGGATAAATTCTGATGATTAAAAAGGGGACAAAAGGCATATTATTTATAGGGCTGTAGATATAAAAAAACAGGAGATTTTATGCCTTTTGGGTTCTTGCAATAGGAAACATTAGCAATTTTTAAAATATTTTGTCTACGCTGGCAGGAGTTTATTTAAAAGTCTCGAATAATATCAAGGATACCCTTAATTATGCATATTTGATAGCCTGCCTTTGAGGAGACGGGTGGTCTTTAACAAAACTAGAGTTCTAGCTTGCTCTAACAACGCCAGCAAGTATTAAGGGGGGATGATGTTTTTTAGTTTCTGAATAGGGAGAGGGACCCAAGTTTATTACACACTTAAAAAATTTAAATAAAAAAGGAGAGGATAAGAATGCCTTACAATCCAAGGTCAATGGACCCGACCAAGTACAAAGATTGGGAAATAGCCCAGGAGGCTGAAAAGTATCTGCCCAGTGTGGAGGAATGGGTTGAAAAGCTGGGACTGGAAAAGGATGAACTGATTCCTTACGGAAAAACTCCTAAGCTCAACTTTTTAAAAATAATGAACCGCTTGAAGGATAAGCCGGATGGCAAATACATAGAGGTTACCGCCATTACCCCTACGCCCCTTGGCGAAGGTAAGACCACTGTTTCCATGGGTCTTATCCAGGGTCTTGGGGTAAAAGGAAAAAACGTTGGCGGCGCATTACGTCAGCCTTCCGGTGGACCTACCATGAACGTTAAAGGAACCGCTGCCGGTGGCGGTAATGCTCTGCTTATTCCTATGACCGAGTTTTCGCTGGGTCTGACCGGTGATATTAATGACATCACTAACGCTCATAACCTGGCTATGGTTGCTCTTACTTCCAGGTATCAGCATGAGTGCAATTATACAGATGAAGAACTGGCCAAGCGCGGCCTGCGCCGGCTGGATATTGACCCCAAAAACGTAGAAATGGGCTGGGTAATGGACTTTGCTGCTCAGGCCCTCCGCAATATCATTATCGGTCTCGGTGGTAAGAAAGACGGTTACCCCATGCAGTCCAGGTTCGGTATTTCCGTAAGTTCTGAATTAATGGCTATTTTGGCCGTTTCCAGAGACCTTGCTGACATGAGGGAGCGTATTGGCAAGATTACTGTTGCCTATGACAGAACAGGCAAACCGATCACAACCAGCGATCTTGATGTCGCCGGCGCTATGACTGCCTGGATGCGTAACACCATTAACCCGACTCTCTGCTACTCTGTAGAAGGCCAGCCTGTATTGATCCATGCAGGTCCTTTTGCTAACATTGCTATCGGTCAGAACTCCATTATCTCCGACCGCCTTGGCTTGAAACTCTTTGATTACGTTGTAACCGAGTCCGGATTTGCCGCCGATATCGGTTTCGAGAAGTTCTGGAATGTTAAGTGCCGTTTAAGTGGCAATATTCCCAACGTATCCGTTATCGTTGCTACCATTCGTGCCCTTAAAATGCATGGTGGCGGTCCGGCTGTTGCTCCTGGTCGTCCTCTGCCCGCAGAGTATACCGAAGAAAACCTTGGCCTGGTCGAGAAGGGCTTCGAGAACCTGCGCCACATGATCGGCATTGTCAAGAAGTCCGGTATTGTACCTGTTGTCTGCATCAACGCTTTCTACACTGACACCAAGGCTGAGCATGACCTTGTCAGAAGGCTTTGTGAAGAAGAGGGCGTACGCTGTGCCGTATCCAACCACTGGATGTACGGCGGCGAAGGCGCTGCTGAACTGGCAGACGTTGTTCTGGACGCCTGCAACGAGCCCTCCAATTACAAACCGCTCTATCCGCTTGAAATGCCGTTGCGTCAGCGCGTTGAAATGATAGCTAAGGAAGTTTACGGTGCTGACGGTGTATCATGGTCGCCGGTAGCTGAAGCGAAGGCTAAGAAGTTTGAAGCAGACCCACAGTTTGCTGACTTCCAGACCATGATGGTTAAGACTCACCTGAGTCTGTCCCACGATCCTACTCTGAAGGGAGTGCCCAAAGGTTGGGTTTTGCCTATCCGCGACGTTCTCGTTTACAGCGGTGCGAAGTTCCTTTGCCCGATGGCCGGCGATATCAGCTTAATGCCTGGTACCGCTTCCGACCCTGCTTACAGGAGAATCGACGTGGATGTAAACACCGGCGAAGTAAGTGGTTTGTTCTAAAAGTTTTAAAAAGGCAGGTTCATACGAACCTGCCTCTTTTGTACCTTTTGCATGGTAACGATGTGTGTACCGGTCGTAATTTCTTAAACCACAGAGATTTTCATGCCGCTAACGCGGCACCAACAGAGAATGAAATATTTATTTTCGGGGTAGTACACGGAGAATTAATTGTAAAAGCAAAGTTGATGCTTGTTGTGTTTTCTCTGTGCTCTCTGAGTCCTCTGTGGTACTTTGTTAAAACCATAAATTATACCGAGGAAACAGAAATTTTCAAGTAATGAATTCTCTGTGGTAAACGGTTCCCCCTGCAGCTTTGGAGAAACGATTGCTTAACCTTTACGCAGCAACTCCACTTATTAAATTTAATAACTTTGCAGATGCTAAACATGACTTTATTTAGGCAAAAGAAAAAGGATTTTTTGCGCAGTATGTCAAAGTAAAGGTAAACGGCATATGTTCAATCTATGCCAGGAATATGTGAGGGGGCATCTGGAATGGACAGGGTGGAAAAAATACTGAAAGACCCGTTTTACCAGGAATGTATAGCCAAGAACGAAGTAAAGGAGGCAAAACGTAAGTTTTGCAAGCACGCCTTTCAGCATATGGTGGATGTAGCAAGGGTCGCTTATATCCTGATTATGGAAGCAAAGGAACTAAAGAATTTTATCATACAGAATAACCTCGGTATTCGGGAAAAAGCCCGGGAAGTGATTTATGCTGCAGCCTTACTGCATGACATCGCCCGGTGGCATGAATATGAAACGGGTGAGGACCACGCGGTAAAAGGCGCTGAAATAGCTGAAGATATATTGAAGAGGGCAGGGTTCGATAATAGAGAAATAACTATTATTTGCCAAGCAATTAAAGAGCACCGGGGTAGTTTTACAGAAAACATGAGTCTGTTGGGCGAATATTTACACCGTGCGGATAACCTGTCCAGAAGCTGTTATTTTTGCCCGGCCAAAGCGGAATGTTACAAGTTTGACGATATGGAAACAGGAGTTAAAGCAATACTCTATTAAATCAATTTGGTCAATTTGCAGGAGGGTATTATGATAAGAGTAAGGGCTATTGACATAAATGACTCGGAAAAGGCAACCAAAGAAATATCTGCTATCGGGCCGGATGAATTCGGCTTGAAGTGGATGAAACCGAAGGCTGTCCACCGGACGCTTAAAATTGAAGGCATTAGAACAGCGGTGGCCAACATAATCAAACAAGAAATGCTGTCCAAAGGGGGCGAAGTAGTTTTACCCAGACAAGCAGGGAATAATACTGTTGACACCTGTGATATTCTGGTCATGGGGACGGTGCGGCAATTTGCCGATTTGACAGCGAAGCTAAAGATGCAGCCTTTTGGGATGGCGCAACTTGCTGAAGAGATATCTGTGGTCTTAAAGAACCTGGAAGGCCATGGCCGCAAATTTTTGCGCTGCCGTGAACATACGCTGCCCCTTGGGGAAAAGACTTTGGTGATGGGTATTCTCAATGTAACCCCCGATTCATTTTCGGACGGGGGCAAGTTCTTTGAGCTGGACAAAGCCATAGAGCATGCGAAGGAAATGGTTGAACAGGGAGCAGATATCATTGATATAGGTGGAGAGTCCACCAGGCCAAATTATGATCCGGTCGGGGCGGAAGAGGAGTTGGAACGGGTAATTCCGGTCTTGGAAAGACTGGTGAAGGAAGTGCCGGTGCCGATTTCCGTTGACACTTATAAGTCCCAGGTGGCCAGGAGAGCCCTTGAGGTGGGGGCCCATATACTTAACGACGTATGGGGCCTGCAGGCTGACCCGGATTTGGCCAAAGTGGCGGCGGAATACGATGTACCCCTTATTTTGATGCATAATCAAAGAGGAACAGAATACAAAAGTATGATGGACGACATTCTGGCATCCTTAAGGCAAAGTATCCAGCTAGCTTTAGATGCCGGCGTAAAAGAGGAAAATATTATTATTGACCCCGGTATAGGTTTCGGCAAGGACACTGACCAGAACCTGGAGGTAATGAACCGCCTTTGGGAATTCAAGACACTGGGCTACCCGGTTCTTTTGGGCACTTCCCGAAAGTCCATGATAGGAAATACCTTGGGGCTGCCTGTAACAGAAAGGGTTGAGGGAACGGCGGCAACGGTAGCTTTCGGTATTGCCCAGGGAGTGGATATAGTCCGCATTCACGATGTCAAGGAAATGGTCAGGGTGGCCCGTATGACCGATGCTATGGTAAGAAGGTAGGTAGCAAGCTATGGGTGACAAGATAATTTTAAAGGGCATGCAGTTCCATGGTCGCCACGGGGTTTTCCCCGGAGAGAAAGCCATGGGGCAAAAATTTGTTGTTGATCTGGAATTATCTGCGGACTTAAAAAAGGCCGGCCAGACTGACGATCTGGCCCATACACTGAATTACGCCGATATATACGGCCTCGTAAAAGGAATTGTTACCGGGAAGAGCTTTAACCTGCTAGAAGCATTGGCCGAAAATATTGCTCAGGCTATTCTTCAAAATTACCAGGTAAAAAAGGTCAAAGTAAGGGTAGAAAAACCACAGGCCCCTATTAGCGGCATTTTCGATTATATGGCTGTTGAAATAAAAAGGGAGAAACATTGATATGGTTCGTGCATATATTGCACTTGGTTCTAACCAGGACAACCCAAGGGAAAAGATAAGGACAGCGCTGCAAAGGATGCATGAAGTGGATGGAATTACCGTACGGAAAGTGGCTCCCCTTTACCTCACAGAACCAGTAGGGTATGAAGAACAGGAATGGTTTTATAATACGGTAGCGGAAATAGAGACTGCTTTACCTCCGTCGGAACTGCTTGCTGCCCTGCAGAAGATTGAAAATCATTTGGGGCGGGTTAGAACCGTTAGGTGGGGGCCGAGAACCATTGACCTGGATATAATTCTTTATGGAGATGAAAAAATTCTGGAAGAGGACCTTCAGATTCCCCATCCACGCTTTGAGGAGAGGGCTTTTGTGCTTGCGCCGCTCAAGGACCTGGCGCCTGATATGATTCTTCCTTCTGGAAATAAGATTGGCGAAGCCCTGAAACGGCTTACAGACAAAAAATTCGTTTGCATAGACCAGAAAATATGGTAAAATAAGCTTAAACGGGTGGGTAGTATCTCTTTTCGGGAACTGCACCGCCGACGGAATTATTATTTAAAGACAGTGTTTCATATTGGTGTCATGCGACCCGCTTGGAGCCTAATCGGACCGAGACGGAAGGTATATATCGATATCTGAAACCTTTCGGATTTAGTCTGAAAGGTTTTTATATTTCCAATAACCTTGCCGTAAACTCCAAGCCCGTTGCAGTTTTTGCTCTTTTCGCAATTTTCGGAAAAAGGGGGTTTGAAGAGTGAAAAAAGTTGCCGTGGTTGGAGCAGGAAAAGTAGGGACTGCTATGGCGCTTTTGTTACAGGCAAAGGGTTTTGAGATTTGCGGTATTGCCGGTAGAAATCCTACAACGGTTCAGGAGACGGCAAAAAGGTTGGGAACCTGCGGAACATTGGTTCCGGCACAAATTACCAAAATAGCCGACCTTATTTTTATCACTACGCCGGACAGGCTAATAGAAAAGGTTTGTCTCCAGATTCGTCAGGACAACGGTTTTGGGCCCGGTCAGGTTGTGGTACATATGAGCGGGGCTATGCCTGCCGGGGTCCTCGGCCCGGCCAAAGAAGCGGGGGCTTATGTTTTGTCAGTGCATCCACTCCAGTCATTTGCCGATGTGGAGCAGGCTATCAGGAATTTGCCCGGTTCCTTTTTCGCGTTGGAGGGCGACCGGGAAGCTTTGCCGGTGGGGATGGAAATTGTCAAAGCTGTGGGGGGAGAATACTTTCTGCTGGAAACCAAGCATAAGCCAATGTACCATATGGGGGCGGCTGTGGCATCCAACTTTCTGGTAGCAGTGTTACACTGGGCCATAAAAATCTATCAGCAATTGGGTATGACGCAAAAAGAAGCTATTAACGCTTTATGGCCGTTAGTGAACGGCTCGCTAAAAAATATTTCCGCTTTAGGGCCCGTGCAGGCCTTGACTGGCCCAATAGCCAGGGGAGACCTATCTACTCTGAAAAAGCATTTACAGGCTTTGAGTGACTACCAGCCCGAAAACGAGGTATTATATAAAGTTTTGGGTCTATATACGGCCCGTATTGCCAGAGAAAAGGGGTCTATTGACGATACAGTTTATAACCGGATGATTCAACTCTTTAAAGGAGGTATTAATTAATGAGTGGTAAAAAAGTAACAACTTTAACTTTAAAACAGAAAAAACAAAAAGGCGAGAAAATTACAATGTTAACCGCGTACGATTATTCTGCTGCCAAAATATTTGATGAGGTAGGTATTGATGTGCTTCTTGTCGGAGATTCCCTGGGCATGGTGGTATTGGGTTACGAATCGACACTACCCGTAACCATGGAGGACATGTTGCACCATGTTCAGGCAGTTTCCAGGGGTACTACAAATGCCATGGTTGTGGCGGACATGCCCTTTATGTCTTACCATGTTTCCGTGGGTGAAAGCGTACGGAATGCCGGTCGGTTTTTGCAGGAAGCCGGAGCAAATGCGGTCAAGCTTGAGGGTGGCAGAGAAGTTACCGATACCGTGAAAGCAATTATTGCAGCAGGCATACCTGTAATGGGCCACTTAGGTCTTACGCCGCAGTCAATTAACCAATTAGGCGGTTACCGGGTGCAGGGAAAGGACGAGGCCGCTGCCAGAGCGATAATCAACAATGCTTTGGCATTACAGGATGCCGGAGTGTTTGCCATTGTTCTCGAGTGTGTGCCTGCTCCCGTGGCCAAAATGGTTACTGAGCGGCTGGATATACCGACCATTGGGATTGGTGCAGGTAAAGATTGTGACGGGCAGGTTTTAGTCAGCCATGATATACTTGGCCTGTATTCTGATTTGGTGCCCAAAATGGCTAAACAGTATGCTTCTTTAAAACCTATTATTGTTGACGCGGTGGCCAGATACAAAAAGGAAGTAGAAACGGGAGTATTCCCGGCCGAAGAACATAGTTTCCAGATGGCAGCGGAAGAATTAAATAAATTATCGTAGAGGAGTTCAACATGCGGTTGCTGAAAACGATTGAAGAGGCGAAGGCTTATATTAAAGAGGTTAAAACCGCCGGAAGATCGGTGGGTTTTGTGCCGACTATGGGATACCTGCATGAGGGGCACCTGCAACTGATGAAGGTCGCCAGACGGGAATGTGACACGGTGATAATCAGTATTTTTGTAAACCCTATCCAATTTGGTGTGAATGAAGATTATGATAAATACCCAAGGGACCTTACAAGGGATTGTGAACTGGCCGCGTCGGTTGGCGTTGATGCTGTTTTTGCTCCTACTGCGGCAGAAATGTATCCTTCCGGGTACGCTACTTTTCTAGAGGTAGAAGGCCTGACGGAAAAACTCTGTGGCTTATCCCGACCGGGCCATTTTCGCGGAGTTACCACCGTAGTTACTAAATTATTTAACATTGTTCAGCCGGATATTGCTTATTTTGGACAAAAAGATGCCCAGCAGGTTCTGGTAATCAAAAAGATGGTTGCTGACCTGAACATGAATCTGACTGTTAAAACGGTAGAGACGGTGCGTGAAGCAGACGGGTTGGCCATGAGCTCGCGCAATACGTACCTGAATAAAGAGGAACGCCAGGCTGCTCTGGTATTGTATAAAAGCTTGCAGAAGGCCAGGGACATGATTCGGGCGGGAGAGAGACAAAAATCCAGGGTTATAGCGGCGATGGAGGCGCTGATTAAAGCTGAGCCTTTGGCCAGGATAGACTATGTGGATATCTTGAGTATTCCGGACTTGCGTGATATTGAGGAATTAACGGGTGAGATACTGATTGCTCTGGCTGTCTATATCGGAAATACCCGGCTGATTGACAACTTTATGCTGGAGGTGTAAGCGATGTTTCGGATGATGATGAAATCCAAGCTCCATCGGGCCACTGTAACAGAAGCCAATTTAAATTATATTGGCAGTATCACCATTGATAAGGACTTGATGGAGAACGCAGATATTCTCCCCAATGAAAAAGTGCAGGTGGTAAATAATAATAATGGAGCCCGGTTTGAAACTTATGTAATTGAAGGTCCTCGCAAATCAGGGGTTATCTGCCTGAACGGGGCGGCGGCAAGGTTAGTTCAGCCGGGGGACAAGGTTATCATTATTTCGTACGCTTTGCTGGAGGACAAAGAAGCCAGGAGTTATCGGCCCAAAATTATTTTTTTGGATGATAACAACCGGGTTAATGAGATTCATAACTGTGAAGAAGCAGGCAGGATTGGTTAGAATCTATTGACAAGTTTATTTAAATATAGATAGAATGAGGATAACCCGGTAAAGTTACAGGAAAATAAGGAGCTGATTCAAGTGGATATGTCACAGTATGTTCAAAAGTTGTCACAGGAAATTTTAGAATTGAAAGAAAAAAAGAATGCTGTAATTTTGGCCCACCTTTATCAAAGGCCGGAAGTTCAGGATATAGCCGACTTTGTGGGTGATTCCCTGGGGTTGGCTCAGCAGGCGGCCGGGACCAATGCTGATATTATTGTCTTTTGCGGTGTTCATTTTATGGCAGAAAGCGCTTATATCCTATCGCCTGATAAAACGGTTCTGCTGCCCGACCCCAATGCCGGATGCCCAATGGCGGATATGGTCACGGCTGAGGCATTGCGCAAGAAGAAAGAGGAGCACCCGGATGCTGTTGTAGTATGCTATGTGAATTCCTCTGCCGAGGTCAAAGCAGAAAGCGATATTTGCTGTACTTCAGCCAATGCCGTGAAGGTTGTCCAATCTGTTCCCGCAGATAAGCCCATATTGTTTGTGCCTGACCGCAACTTAGGTCATTATGTCGGGTTAAAGGCCAACCGGAAGGTAATTTTATGGGAAGGTTACTGCAATACGCATGACCGTTTAACTGAGGCAGATATTGAAAAAGCCAAGCAAGAACACCCGGCAGCAGAAGTACTTGTGCATCCCGAGTGTAAGCCGGAAGTGGTGGCCAAGGCTGATGGGGTTTTCAGTACTTCAGGGATGATTAAATATGCTAAAGAAAATCCTCAGGAAGAGTTTATCATTGCTACGGAAATTGGAATTATGCATCAACTGCGCAAAGAATGCCCGGATAAAAAGTTTTATTTAGCTTCCGAGAAACTGATTTGCCCTAATATGAAACTGACCAGCTTGCAAAAAGTGAAATGGGCTTTGGAGACGGAAATACCCAGGATTACTGTTGATGAAGAGATTAGAACGAAAGCCATTCGCGCGTTGGACAGGATGTTGGAAATAAAATAATCAGCGCTAAAGTTGGGAGGAAATAATTTTGATTCCCAGGTATATTGTAAATTTTGATTCGCGGGAACTTCCCTGCCAATTTACGGAATGCCTTGTGATTGGCAGCGGTATTGCCGGACTGTATACTGCCATCAGGGCCAGTAAAAAAATGGCTGTTACAGTCGTAACGAAAAAAAAGCGCGGGGACAGCAACACGGAATTAGCTCAGGGCGGTATAGCCGCGGCCATTCATGATGCTGATTCTCCCGCATTGCATAGAATGGATACCCTGGAAGCCGGAGCAGGGTTATGCAACGAAGAAGCCGTAGAAATTCTGGTTACTGAAGGCCCTGACCGGGTCCGTGAATTAATTGAAATGGGGGCTAACTTCGACAGGCACGGGAAAGAACTGGCCTTTACCAGGGAAGCAGCCCATAGCCGCAGGCGAATTTTACATGCCGGTGACTCCACAGGTGAAGAAATTCAACGCACCCTGAACAGAAAAGCAGAGGAAAACACCAGGATAACGCTGTTAGAAGACCATAGCGTCATTGACCTGATCACTGTTGGCGGGGAATGTCTTGGCGCTTTGGTTTGGAGTGAAAAAGAGGAATCTCTTGAAATCATATATGCCCGGGCGGTAGTTTTGGCTACCGGTGGGGCCGGCCAAATTTTTAAACATACCACCAACCCGGAAGTGGCCACGGGAGACGGTGTTTCTATCGCTTATCGGGCGGGAGCCGTAGTGACGGATATGGAATTTATCCAGTTTCACCCCACGGCCCTTTTATTGCCGGGTGCTCCCCGATTTTTAATATCAGAAGCGGTACGAGGCGAAGGAGCCATACTTAGGAATATCCATGGCGAAAGGTTTATGCCTAATTATCACCCTAACGCTGAACTCGCGTCCAGGGATATAGTTGCCCGAGCTATTACCAGTGAAATGGTGCGGACCGGCAGCAACAACGTATTTCTTGATCTATCCCCGATAGACGCGGAAAAAGTGAAGAAACGTTTCCCGAATATTGCAAAAACCTGCGGGTTATATGGCATAGATATTGCCCGGGAAATGATTCCCGTTGCCCCTGCCGCCCATTACATGATGGGTGGGGTGAAAACCAACCTGAATGGCGAGACTAATATCCACGGGCTGTATGCCTGCGGGGAAGTTGCCTGCGAGGGGGTTCACGGCGCTAACCGGCTGGCCAGCAATTCATTACTGGACGGTTTGGTTTTTGGTGCCCGGATTGCTGAGCATATAATTCGCGTTTTAAATAAGCCTATACCTAATAAGGTCGACGTGGTTTTTGACCGGCTTAAGCCGGGGGATGTAACAATAGATTACGAATGGCTGCGCCAACAAATCAGGGAAGTAATGTGGGACAACGTCGGGATCATCAGGAACGAAAGTGGTCTGAGGCAGGCGTTAGATTGGTTTGAAAAAAGTGAACACATACTGGAGCAGCAGATTAAAGACATTTGCTATGTACCTGTTGTCAACATGCTCGTTTTAGGCAAACTGATTGCCAATGCAGCTTTACAGCGAAAGGAGAGCAGGGGAGGCCATTTTCGCGAAGATTATCCCTGCCCTGACGATGAACATTGGAAGCGGCATATTGACCTTTGCAAAGAAGATTTATAGCCAAAGAAGGGGTATTTTTATGGAGCTCAATACTTTTATTGTTGACGAGATAATTCGCCGGGCTCTGCAAGAGGATATAGGAACGGGAGATATTACAACAGATGCTATTGTCCCCCGGGACCATTTCACGAAAGCCTTTATTCATACTAAGGAAGACGGTGTTTTGGCCGGCATTTTTATAGCGGAGCGGGTTTTTTCCTTGCTAAGCGGCGAAGTAGACTTCAAAAGGATAAAACAGGATGGAGACATTTTGCAAGCCGGAGATATACTGGCAGAATTATATGGCCCGGCCAGAGTTATTTTAACCGGGGAAAGAGTGGCGTTAAATTTCCTACAGCGGATGTCAGGGATTGCCACCAAGACCAGGAGAATAGCCGATCTTTTGTCTGATTTCGGGACCGCAGTTGTTGATACGCGGAAAACCACCCCTGGCATTAGGGCGCTGGAAAAGTACGCGGTATATATCGGGGGTGGAAAAAATCACCGTTTTGGGCTATATGACGGTGTACTGATAAAAGACAACCACATAAAAGTTGCCGGAGGAATCAAAAAAGCGGTGGAGATGGCTCGCGCCTACGCCCCTCATACAATAAAAATTGAAGTGGAAGTAGAAACCCTTGCAGGTGTTAAAGAGGCTCTGGAAGCCGGCGCCGATATTATTATGTTGGATAATATGGATATTGAAACGGTCAAGCAAGCTCTGGTTATGATTAACGGGCAAGCCCTGGTGGAAGTATCGGGCGGTTTGTCTGAAGATAAGGTTCCGAAACTGGCTGAGCTGGGGGTAGATATTATTTCCATGGGCGCCCTGACTCATTCGGTTAAAGCCCTGGACATCAGTTTGGATGTCGGCGGGATAAAAACCAGAAAATAGAAAGAACGGGAACTTTTTTACCTGGAGATGAAAATGAGTTAAAAACATGTATACAGTATAAATGTCAACCTATAGTTATGTTTGGGTTGACATTTGCTTTTTTAGGGGATAAAATGGTAACGTCAAGTTTTTGCCGAAATGGGTGAAACCATGAAGGACGCAATTTTAAACCTGCTGAAAAAAAGCGAGTGTAGTTTTTTATCAGGCGAGGAGATCAGTAGCCGGCTGCAGGTATCCCGGACAGCCGTATGGAAACACATTCAGGCATTGCGGGAGGATGGTTATACTATTGAATCAAGGTCCAAAGTGGGCTACCGTTTGGTTACAGTGCCTGACAGGTTATATCCCGGCGAAATAACAGTCGGGTTAAAGACCCGGGTCATCGGCAGCAGGATTGTTTATTTCGATACTATTGGCTCCACCAACGATAAAGGCAAAGAGTTGGCTGCCAACGGGGCGCCGGAAGGTTTGGTTATAGTGGCCGAGGAACAGACCGCCGGCAGAGGTCGTCTTGGTAGGGCCTGGAGTTCTCCAAAAGGACGGGGTATATGGATGTCCGTTATCCTACGGCCTGAAATTAATCCTATGGATGCACCCAAACTTACTCTGTTAACGGCTGTGGCTTTGGCCAGAACATTTGATTCCTATCCGGGCATTCAACCAGGCATTAAATGGCCCAATGATGTGTTTATAAAAGGAAAAAAAATAGCCGGGGTACTCACGGAGATGAATGCTGAGCTGGAACGCATTAACTACGTTGTTGTGGGAATTGGGGTAAATGTCAACACTTCCAGGGATGAGTTGCCTCCTGAAATTCAAAACATCGCCACATCCCTGTACATAGAAACGGGTAAATCATGGAGCAGGAAAGACTTTTTAACTAAGCTCCTGGAGGAATTGGAAGTGTTATACCTGTCTTTTAAAATGGGAGAATATGCTGCAGTGGTGGAAGAATGGAAAAAGTATTCCGTTACTTTAAATAAAAAAATAAAAGTGACCTCCCCCGGAGTTGCTTTGGAAGGAACTGCTGTGGACCTTGATGATGACGGAGCATTGATAGTAAGAACCCGGGATGGGTCCCTGAAAAGGGTTGTGGCGGGGGAAATAACATTTGATTCTAGGTAAGGTTTTTTTGTCAATTAAATGTTAACCATATGATGTACCAAGGTTAACAAACTATATGCTAAGTATAAGGAGGAATCAAGAAATGCGGCTAACAATTCGTGACATGGCTTTTGTTTCTCTGTTTACCGCTTTGGCCGTTTCAGCGGCTTTGGTACTGCGGTTCGGTGGAGAGGCAGTGGTACCCTTTAGTCTGCTACCTTTAGTTGTGATGCTTGCCGGTTCGTTGCTGGGGGCCCGGTTGGGCGCATTAAGTATGATAGTTTATATTCTGTTGGGATTGGTGGGGGTCCCTGTTTTTGCGAAACCGCCTTATGGTGGGCTAACTTATATTTTACAGCCTTCCTTCGGTTTTTTACCTGGTTTTGTTGTTGCAGCATATGTTATAGGCCGAATCCTGGAACGGAAGGAACAAAAATCATTTTTGTCCTATTTTTTGGCTTCTGTTGTAGGGATAGTAGTAATATACATAATAGGTATACCTTATTTATATATAATCCTTAATTTCTACCTGGGGAAGGCCGTTTCTGTTATGCAGGCTTTAAAAATAGGTTTTTTGCCCTTTATATTGTTTGATTTAGCCAAAGCTGTTGTGACTGCCTTAATAGCACGCCCGGTTGCCGAACAGGTACGTACGGCCCGCATTTCCAGAAGCTGATTCATAGAAAACCCTCTATCTCAAAGCCTTTTGAAAGATAGAGGGTTTTGCTATACTTCATTTACTATATTTATATCTCTGCCATTCCTGGGTTACTACGTCAAGAAGGCTGTTTTTATCCAGTTCGTCGACGATATACAGGTTGCCCTTGCCGATTTTGGCAAGTTCCTTCAAGAAAGATTCGTTCGGCAGCACACCAATGCAAACCAGGCGAATCTTATTTTCGGCGATCATTTCCGCTGCTTTTAAAGCATCAGCCTGGGCATCGGTAGTCCAAAGCGGGTAATTGGGAATGCCATCGGTGATTAACACCAGCAGAGGGTTCCTGGCCCGTTTTTTCTTGATCAGTTCTACTGTTTCCAGAATACCTTTGGCTAGGGGAGTCATACCTTCGGGTTGGATAGACCGCAAACCCTCTACTAGTTTTTGGTAACTTTTGGTAAAAGGGATGACTACCTTCGAACTTGTTTCCTGAAAGGTTACCACGCTAACTTTTTCCCTGGAAGTCAGGAGAAAATGCTGGGCCAGGTAAGATACAGCCCTTATTTTTTCGCCAACCATACTGCCGCTGCAGTCTATGGCCAGGCAGGTATCAATGGGAGCAAAAGATTTTCGCCCATACTGCCTGATGTCTTCTCGTTTAATGGACATATGTCTCTGTCCTTGCAGAAAACTGCGGGCAGTGGCTGCTACTACTGTTTCCGGAATGGCCAGTTCGCCCAGCCAGGCGTGGCTGTCTAAGCCGACAACTCTTCTTTCGTCGGTTAGCTGGCTTTTACGGGATTTGAGTTCCGAGTTATGATAAGTTTGGTAGTTGTGGCGAACAATCTGGTACTTTCTGATGGATTTCCTGACCTGGGCTTCCAGTTCTTTTTGATGATATTTTATGAATTCCAGGAGT
Organism: Thermincola sp. GK-1; assembly: GCF_059412445.1. Classification (NCBI taxonomy): domain Bacteria; kingdom Bacillati; phylum Bacillota; class Clostridia; order Eubacteriales; family Thermincolaceae; genus Thermincola; species Thermincola sp. GK-1. Next base: position 12,349 of record NZ_JBSQAT010000016.1, on the reverse strand, counting down.
TCTTTTCCTTCGTCAGTAAGGGTATGGGTGAATCTGCCTTTTTTGACAAGGTTATGGTTGCACAAGTCCAGGAGGGTTTGTTTTAAATCGCCGTCCCCGTGCTTTTTGGCGAAGGAACCAAGGAAAATATTCCCGGTAGCAGTCAGGGACTCCAAAAAGTTTTTCGCTTCTTCAATGGTGCCGAAAGCAGAGGCGAGGTCCAGGATAATTTGCAGCCTGTTTTGTTGTGCTATATGGGCCTTTGCTTCCGGCGAGTTAAAACCCGGTAAGCTTACCCCTACGCCCGTTCCTTTTTCGGTGACAATTTCTTTTTCACAGTGGTCCAGGGCTTCCACCCGGCGAATTTCAAAGCCTTGGTTGATAATGGCTGCTTCAATGGCATCTACCATAAATATAAGGCTGTCGTAATATTTACATTCTAATTCCGCAAGCACGTGGACGTGGTTTTGAATTATATTTTTTGAGGTCGAGATTTCCCCTTTTCTGCTGGCCAGTTGGAAAACAGTGCCTTGGCCGCCGGCAGTCTTGACGTGGATTTTTTCGGAAAGTTCTTTGACGATTTGCCTGCATTCATCTTTGGTTAATTCAGAACGTCTTTCATCCCGCAATTGGTTAAAGTAAGTTTCCAGAGCGCCCCAAATTCTGCGGGCTACATATACGGGGTCAAGGCGGGCCGGTTCATGAAAAACGTCGATGTGCAGGATCTGGTTCGCTTCTTCACGTCCCAGGTAAGTCTGCCCGGCATCCTGGTCGATATATATCTTGATGTGGCCTGGAGTAGCAGGGTGGTTGGAATGAACTTTGTTGCTGACAACTGTTGTTTCACCAAGCCGTACTCCTTTGTTCTGTGAAAAATAATATGATAAATAATGTTCCAGGGTCATTCGTTGATGCCGTTCTCTACTTTCCATTTTCAGACCCCCTTTTATTTAAGATCTTCTTCGGAGTTGAGAAGTTCATCCAGGTTCAGGTCGTGAATCTTCTTGGCCTTATTTAAGGGTGCTGCTTTAATGCCGTCTGATTCTTCGACTTTAGGTCCTTTATCCTTTCTTGAAAAAAGGTTCTTCAATGGAGAAAAAAGGGAGCCCGCTGTGTCCTGGGCTACCTCTTTGTCTCCGTCAGCGTAATTCAGCTCGTTTTCTCTATCAGGCTCTGAAGAAAAAATCTCTGGTTCTTTTTTTTTAACTGAATTGGCAAAAGACATTGGGGGGGCACCATCGTTCGGCCCTTTATCAGCGCTTGAATTCATGATTTTAGTCAGTGTGTCCATATCAACCCTGTGTCTTAAAGCAAGGGGAATCACCTTTACAATATCACTGACCAGGACTTTATCCCGCTGCCGTAAAGCGCAGTGCAGGACAGCGGCGTGTTGAATTGCTTCAATAGCCCGGAAACTTTCCAGGTTATATTTGACATATAACCGGGCGATGTAGTTTCTCAGGTAATCGGGCATTTGCAGGGTTTCATATTTTTTAGCTATCCGTTCCATTTCTTTTTGCAATTTTTCATTGTGCTCAATAGTTTCTTGGGATACCCTGTTTTTTGATAAACGCCGTTGTTCGCTCTGCTGCAGGATTTCTGCTATTGATTCCTGGTTATGGGAACGCCCCATTTCAACTACTAAATCGAACCGGTCGGAAAGCTGCCGGCGAATTTCCTGCAGCGGTCCGGGTTCTTCATCGGGGTTAGAAGCGGCCCATACCGACGCCTGAACCGGGATTTCCACCAGGGGTAAACCTGTTTCTTCAATCTGAACCCGGCCGGGTTTTGTTCCCATCAAGTCCAACAGTACGTCAGTAATTTCCGGTGACGTATCAGCCAACCGGTTAATCTCGTCTATAAATATTATGCCCCGGTGTGCCTGGGGAATAATGCCCGGCAGCAAAGCTGCTTCCGGGTTGGCAGCATTTGTTATTTTCGCCAGGTCAATACTTCCGGCAATAGTACCGATTTTTGCCGAATGGGAAATTTCCAAAAACGGTCTGGGCACAATTTCTGTTCCCAACTGTTCGATTTCCTCTCTGGATAAATGTTTATGATTCGGACAATGCGGTTTTTCCGGGTCACAATTGTAGAGGCAGTTTTTTATGCGCACAATGGGGGGCATAATTTGGCGGGCCGCTCTCATGATAGTAGTCTTGCCGGTTCCCCTTAGGCCTTCGGCATGTATGTGTAAAGGAACTTCCCAAAGTGTCGATATAATGCCCATTTCCACGACTTCAAAAAGAATTGCATTCCCGTCGTGCCTTGTTAGTTGAGTATAAGAGCGCATATGAACACTTCCTTACTTACGCTAATATTTAATATTTTTAAAAAAAATTTACATATTTACATCTTATTATAGCGAAAATTGTTCGCCTAATGCAACTACTAAAATACTGTCAGGGCTAAAAAGGTGGATTATAGGTCCAAAAAGCCAGGTTTCCGGTTGCAATTACTACTTAACTGTTTAGACATGCTATAGTATGATAATTAATATAGGTTTCTTTTTATGTATCTAAATTGTTTTTACGATAGTTTTTGCTTTTTATGGGTAGAAAAAAATAGAAAAATGTACCATGTAATAGCAGGGAATCGGCCGAATTTGTCGAAATTACCTTTTTATTACGAAGGGAGTGAAAGGGTTGAAGGTTGAATTCGTCTCCCCATTTGTTACAGCAACTATTAAGGTTTTGGAGTCGGAATTGGGACGCCCAATTTCTGTGGAAAAGGGGCAATTGTCTATCGAATCGTCTTCTTATACTGGACAGGATGTAACCGTTTTAATCGGCGTCACAGGGCGCGTTCAGGGTATCGTTATGTATGGTATGTCGGAACGAACGGCCAAAAATATTATTTCCGAGATGCTGGGCCAGAGGATTGTTGTTTTTGACGAAATGGGAGAAAGTGCCATTGCCGAGTTAGGCAATGTTATTACAGGTATTGCCAGTGCAGATTTGGAAAAGGCGGGGTATCCATCTACCCTGGCGCCTCCGACAGTGATTACGGGTCGTGGCGTAGTTATTTCCACCATTGATATTAAAAGACTGCAAATTCCTCTGATAACCGATTTCGGTGAAATTGAAATAGGCATTGCCTTGAGAGAGAAAAGATAACCCTTCTACGGGTTATTTTTTTGGCTTATATTATAGTGCTTTTGTTTATGGTATAATTTTAAAAGCTAATTTGTTATTACGGGGTTGTTACCCCGGACCAAAGGAATTGAAGCGTGGTGGTGAATTGGAGATGTTACTGGTATTGGATGTAGGAAACACAAATATTGTGTTGGGGGTATTTGAGGGAGCGAACTTATTAAACAGTTGGCGAATAGCTACCGATAAGCAAAAGACCGTTGATGAGTACGGGGTACAGATCCGCGTATTATTTGATTATTCCGGTGTTAAACCCCAGAAAATTAAAGATGTAATAATATCTTCTGTAGTTCCTCCGGTAACGCCTATCCTGGAGGGAATGGCTAAAAAATATTTTAACGCTAAACCTATGGTAGTGGGACCGGGGATTAAGACTTCCATATCTATTAAATATGACAATCCCAGGGAAGTAGGAGCGGACAGAATTGTTAATGCTGTTGCTGCCAGAGCCCTTTATAAGGGGCCACTGATAGTTGTTGATTTTGGTACGGCTACCACTTTTTGCGCCATATCTGAATCCGGAGAATACCTTGGCGGTGCCATAGCCCCCGGAGTAGGCATTTCCATGGAAGCGTTGTTCACCAGGGCGGCTAAACTTCCCAGGGTGGAATTGATCCGCCCGAAAAATGTTATAGGTAAAAATACTGTTTCCAGTATGCAATCCGGTATTTTTTACGGTTTTGTAGGACAGGTTGACGGTATTATTAAAAGAATCAAGGAAGAGATGGGTGCCGATGCTTATGTGGTGGCAACCGGAGGGTTAGCTGAATTAATTGGCCGTGAATCGCGAATGATAGATGTGGTCAACAAGAATTTAACGCTGGAGGGTCTAAGGATTATTTATGAGCGCAACAAAGGCTAATGTCCCCCCCAATTGCGGGTTTACCATCGGTAACCTGCGTTTGGCCAATCGCGTCGTTTCTGCTCCAATGGCCGGCGTTACTGACAAGGCATACAGGTTAATCGCCGAATTGGCAGGCAGTGGATTAGTATGTACGGAAATGGTTAGCGCTACTGCTCTCCGTTACAACAGTGAACGCACTAAAACGATGCTTGACTTGTCTGGCGAAAAAGGTCCCATAAGTGTGCAAATATTTGGTAATCAACCTGAACTTATGAGTAGAGCAGCAAAATTTGCTGAAACCCAGGGGGCTGCCATCATTGATATAAATATGGGCTGCCCTGCGCCCAAAGTAGTCAAAAATTTTGAAGGTTGTGCGCTGATGAGGGATTTACCGCTGGCACGGGAAATAATGTCGGCGGTGGTGAGGGCAGTCCAAATTCCCGTCACTGTAAAGATGCGTAAAGGGTGGGATGAAGAATCTGTTAATGCCGTTGAGCTTGCTAAGATGGCGCAGGAAACAGGGATTGCGGCGGTGACGGTCCATGGAAGGACCCGAGGGCAGTTTTATTCCGGCAAAGCCGATTGGGATATTATAGCCCGGGTTAAGGAAGCGGTGCAAATACCCGTAATAGGTAACGGCGATATTTTTGAACCGGTTCACGCCCTGGCCATGATGAAACAAACCGGCTGCGATGCTGTTATGATTGGACGGGGCGCTTTAGGAAACCCCTGGCTGTTTTCCAGAACTGTAAAACTGTTAGAAACGGGTGAGATACCACCGGAACCGTCAATAGACGAGCGGCTGGAAATGGCGAAAAAGCACTTGCAATTGGCTGTCGTCTTTAAAGGAGAATACAGGGCTGTGCGCGAAATGCGCAAACATATTGCCTGGTACATCAAGGGACTAAGGGAAGCTGCCAGAGTGAGGGAAAAGGTTAATCAAGCCGTAAGTGTTGAGGAACTGGTCAGATTACTGGACCAATATAAGGAATCTGCAAAACCTTGCCAGGAAAACAAATAGCCGCTGTGGAGGAAAAACAATCGTTGCTCCAAGGTTACGGGCGGAAACGATTTACCACAGAGAAGTCATTACTTGAAATGTTTTCTTTTGGTTGCTCTGTGGTCCAGAAAATACCACAGAGAGCTCAGAGAACACAGAGAAAAAATTGAACGAAAAAATTACTAAGAAGCTAATTAAAATTTCATTGTTAGATAAGCTTTTCAAGCCTTCACTGTCGTTAACACTGTCTATCCGCCCTTCACCAGGTCGCAACTTGTTGTTTTACTTTCACAGCGGCAGTTTCTTTTTCTTGGCACCGCGCCCTTCGCCATCTTCAAACATGCGGGAGCCCCCTGCCTTCCAGTCTGCGGTTTTGCGGGCGCAGTCGTAACCTCCCTTTTTCCTATTACTTTGGGGATAGGTGTTTAACCTATCCCTTTAGTGTTCGTCCGGCATGTCTGCTGAGCCGATGGGTTGAAAGAAACCCTGTCACCTAACCAGCGGGAAGACAACCTGTAGGCAAGGGCGTCACCGGCCAACGGTGGGGTCTGAAGGAAGCCGAAGGGGGAATCTGGAACATAGCGCAAGCGAACCGAGGTTGGCTCGTCAGGTGGGTAACCTTGCACTGAGTGGGAAAGCCCAAAAGCTGGATAACCTGGGGAGTTAGGACGGATGGGTTCAGATTCAGGCAGGCAGGCTTAACCGGAGAAGCCCGGCACCATCCCCATAGAGGGTAAGCCCAAACAAGTGGAGACACAAGGGCGGGACGAAGTGGTGTGGGGTGGCAGATGAGTCCGTAGTAGTGATAAACTCCCGGCCCATGAAAGCTGGTAACAGACTGGAGGAGAAAACCGGGAGGACACTGCACCTGGTTGCAGTGGGGCGCAGTTAGCCAAAAGCAGCTGCGACTGCGAAGGGACGAAGGTAAATCAAGGTATGTAACTGAGGGACCGAGTGATGGGAAGAGAAGACAGCTGCGGCTGGAATGCCAAAGGGAACGGCTAACCGGGGGTGACGAGCCTGCTGGGAAGTACGTCCGCTCAGTCGGAGTACTGCGGAGGGAAGGGTAAGATTGCCATAGAGCTAGAGACGCCCGGAAAACGCAGGAAGGGACCGGCGCGAAATCACAAAGAACCGAAGGAGCATAGCGAAATGGGTGACGTGATGAAGAAATGGTATAGCCTGATAGACAAGGTATATCGGATGGATAACCTGGAGAGAGCATATAAAGCCGTCAAAGCCAACAATGGGGCTCCCGGAGTAGACGGGGTGACCGTGGAGGTCTTCGGCCAAAATCTGCAGGAAGAATTACGCCAGCTTCATCACGAACTCAGAACCGGCATTTACGAACCGCAACCGGTACTGCGGGTAGAAATCCCAAAAGTGGACGGAAGCAAACGCCCGCTTGGGATACCTACCGTAAGGGACCGGGTAGTCCAGCAAGCACTTCTAAACATCCTGCAACCAATCTTTGAACCGGATTTTCATCCATCAAGCTATGGATACAGGCCGGGGCGCTCCTGCCATCAGGCGGTGGCCAAAGCAGAGATGTTCATAAACAAATACGGATTAAGCCATGTGGTGGATATGGACCTCTCCAAATGCTTTGACCGGTTAAACCATGACCTGATACTGGAAGGAGTCAACCGTAAAGTCAGTGACGGTAGTGTCCTGAAGTTAATCAAGAAGTTTCTGACAGCGGGAGTAATGAAGGACGGCGCCTGGGAGGAAACAGACCTGGGCAGCCCGCAAGGAGGAGTAATATCCCCTCTGTTAACCAATATATATCTGGATAGTTTCGACCAGGAAATGAAGAAACGTGGCATAAGAATGGTACGTTATGCCGACGATATATTGTTGTTTGCAGCAACATACCAGGATGCAAAGAAATACCGGCGCATAGCGACAGACTTCCTGGAAAAAGAACTGAAGCTAACAGTTAACCGGGAGAAGACACACCTTACGGATAACCGCAAGGGCGTGACTTACCTTGGATTTGTTATATACTCCAAAAGTGTAAGCATCAGCCCTAAGAAACTGAAGAACTTCAAGGACAAGATACGGAAAATGACACCCAGAAACCATGGACTGAGCGTAGAAGAAATGGTTGAGAGGATAAACCCTGTGCTAAGAGGATGGGCAAACTACTTTAGAGTAGCGAATTGCCGGGGTGTCTTTGCAGAGCTAATGGGATGGATAAGGCGCAGGTTACGGATGAAGAAGATGAAGGAATGGAAAACCTGGAAACCGTTGCACAAAGCCTTGCGAAGAAGAGGGTACAAAGGTACCTTTGAGAAAATCTCCATGACTACATGGAAGAACTCAGCCAGCCCGTTGATAAGCATGGCTCTGCCTAACAAGTGGTTTGACGAACTGGGTCTAATAAACCTGGAGAAATATAATGTCGGCATTTTGCATCACTACCGACCGTAGTGACCGAGATTTACCAGGAGCCGTATACGAGGCCCGTACGTACGGTTCTGTGAGAAGGATAAAGCCGAAGCAAATTACTTCGGCTTTACCTTACTCGATTTTATGAAAAGGGATTGCTTTTTCAGACAGCCACCCGTGTTGAACAGTTAAAATTTCCTGAAAATGGGTAAACTATGCTCTAGATTGGAAATCAGGTTTAATTTTCAGGAGGCTTGGAGCATGAAAACTGTATTAAGTGTAAGTTTGGGTTCTTCTAAGAGAAATCATTGTGTGGAAACAAGTTTTTTGGGAGTGCCGTTCCGAATCGAACGAATCGGGACAGATGGTGATTTAAACAAGGCGATGCAGATTGTCAGAGAACTGGATGGCCAAGTTGATGCTTTTGGGCTTGGCGGCATAGATTTATATCTGTATGCCGGCGACCGGCGATATATCATCAGGGATGCTTATAAGATAGCCAGGCAGGCTAAAATGTCTCCTGTAGTAGACGGGAGCGGTTTGAAAAATACCCTGGAGAGGAATGTGATAACATTTTTGCAAAAAAACCACGGGCTTGACTTAAGGGGAAAGCCGGTGTTAATGGTCTGCGGCGTAGACCGTTTTGGTATGGCGCAGTCTTTTGTCGATGCCGGGGCAATCGTTACTTTTGGGGATTTGGTTTTTGGGCTCGGTTTACCCATCCCGTTAAAATCTTTAAAATCTCTGGAGCGAACGGCAAAGGTGGTAGCGCCGGTAGTGTGTCGTCTGCCCTTTAAATTTATTTATCCCACCGGAAAAAAACAGGAGAAGAACAGTTCACGTCACCGTTACCTTTATTACAAAGCTGACATTATAGCCGGTGACTATCATTATATAAAAAAATACATGCCAGAAGAAATGCTGAATAAAATAGTTATTACAAACACAGTAACAAAAGATGATGTGGAAGATTTAAAAAGGAGGGGCGTAAAAGTACTGGTTACTACCACCCCGGAATTGAACGGCCGTTCTTTTGGTACCAATGTTATGGAAGGAGTTTTATTGGCGCTGGCAGGAAAGCGACCGGAAAATATGACAGAAGATGAATACAGCGATTTATTAGCCCAAACAGGATTCGGGCCGCGGGTTGAATATCTCAATTAGCCCTTAGACCAGGAGATTTTTTATGAAAAAAAGAGTTGTTTTCCTAAAACAATTTGAAATTAATGACTGGGTGCAGTACTTTTCATTTTTAAAGTTGGCGCCCACGCCTTTGCGTAAAAAAATCGTCTCTTACATGCCCTGTCTTACAATAGCAGAAATAGAGCTAAAAACAGCGGATAATTTGGTGGAAGGATATATTTTAGCTTATCCTACGCAGAGAATACCGTATAATCTGGATAAAAGAATTAAAATGATTAATCCTGATGTAATTATTACCGGAACGGAGGCATCTCCGGCTTTAGCGGAAAAGTTAGGACCGGGAAAATTGCTTAATGGTTTTTCGGGGCAGCAGCTCAAAATACTATTACTGAATAAGGCTTTTAAAGAATTAATTCAAGTGGCATGGAAGGAAGCAGACCACCCGAAAATTATGATCTGGGGCGCTGATAAAGAGACGGGAGCCAGACTGGCGCGTATTTTAGCGGCGGAGTGGAAAAAAATTATTATAGCCGGGGAGGATTGGGGAAACTTAAACCATTTGGCTCATTCTATTTTATATGAAACGGGGACGGCAGTAAAAATTATGCAAAAGCCATATATTAATTGGAGGCTGGCTGATGTCGTAATTTCAATGGACATCGGCATTGATGAACTCAATGGATGCATACCCATCCGCATTGATGCTTCTTTGTTGGAAGGACCAAAAATTAAAATAAATACTGCCAGAAAGAATTTTAGATTTGTTTGGGATTTTTATTTGGCGGAGGGAATACTCCATGCTTTGGCAGATATACGTGGTCAGGATATATGGCATGATTATAAAGTAATGGTGCAGGAAATTGGCAAAATAGGTTTTAACATGGGCCTAACGGGGCTTTTTGAAAATGCTTTAGGCCCATCCTTGACAAAAAGTAGCAATATCTTTATAATAGTTGCATGAGACGGAAGAGCATGATATATAATGCCTTTTTATCACAAAGGACAGTGTAAAAAGAGCAGTATAAATTGAAATTTGATACGAAATATACATACAGTGATTTACTTAAGTTTGCGCTTTGGGCGATAACAGTTTTGGTAGCCGGATTTTTGCATTATACTGAAGTGTCAAGATTGGTCTTGACACTATTTTTACTATTCCAAGAAGCCTTTTTGGCTATCCTGAATGTGAATGATAGTTCATTATTCTGCATATACTTGATTGGCAAAAGTATAGTTAAAAAATATAAAGGGGAGCGAAGTAATGGTGGAAAAGGAAGTTATACTTACCCTGGACGGGTTGAAAAAACTAGAGCATGAATTAGAACAATTAAAAACGGTCAAGAGACGGGAAGTTGCCGAAAGGATAAAACAAGCCATTGAATTCGGCGATATTTCCGAGAACTCAGAGTATGAGGATGCCAAAAACGAGCAGGCTTTTATAGAAGGCCGCATATTAACGCTGGAGAAAATGCTGCGCAACGCCAGGGTAATCGATGAAGGAGATGTCCACACTGATGTGGTTTCTATTGGTTCCACCGTACTGTTAAAAGATTTGGAATTTGGTGATGAAATAGCATATACAATAGTGGGTTCGGCAGAAGCAGACCCTTCCGCCAATAAAATCTCTAACGAATCGCCTGTTGGGAAAGCCCTATTAGGACAAAAAACAGGTGAAATAATTGAAGTAAACGTACCGGCCGGTACGTTAAAATACCAGATTATGGGAATTAGTAAGTAGCAGAAAACAGTAAATTCTTAAAAAAGGCTTGGGCAGAGCAATTAGCAACTGCAGCAATAGCCTTTTTAGTATAGTTTGGAGGCTTTAAAAATGAGTCGGGATTTAGAAACAAATGAACTGTTCCAAGTACGCCTTAATAAGCTGGACGAGCTTCGCAAGCAGGGAATTGACCCTTTTGGAGAAAAATTTGTGCGTACTCATTTAATTAAAGAAGTTATAGAAAACTTTGACCGGTTGGAGGGTCAAGAAGTGACGCTGGCCGGTCGGTTAATGGCTAAGCGGGGACAGGGGAAAGCCGGGTTTTCTAATATCCAGGATTTAACCGGGCGGATCCAGCTTTATACAAGGTTAGATGATTTGGGAGAAGAAGAATTCAAAAGGTTTAGCCATTTGGACATTGGTGATATTATTGGCGTTACAGGAAGAGTGTTTAAAACTCAAAAAGGCGAAATTAGTATTTGGGTTAAGTCTTATAAGTTGTTATGTAAGTCTTTAAGGCCGTTACCTGAAAAATGGCATGGGCTTAAAGATGTTGAATTAAGATACCGTCAACGGTATATTGACCTGATTGTGAATCCAGAGGTAAAAGAAGTCTTTGTGACAAGAAGTAAAATAATCAGGGCTATTCGCAACTACTTGGACAAGCTGGGTTTTCTGGAAGTAGAAACACCGATGATGCACCCCATTGCCGGTGGCGCCACTGCCAGACCATTTATTACCCATCATAATGCCCTCGATATGGATCTATATCTCCGGATTGCTCCGGAATTATATCTGAAACGATTAATTGTTGGCGGTCTGGAAAAGGTATATGAAATAAACAGAAACTTCAGAAATGAAGGAATCTCAACCAAGCACAACCCTGAATTTACTATGCTGGAGCTTTATGAAGCTTATGCCGATTACGAGGATATGATGGTCTTGACGGAAAACCTTGTTTCAACGGTTGCTAAAGAAGTCCTGGGAACTGATAAAATCGTTTACCAGGGTACAGAAATCGATTTGGCGGCACCATGGCGCAGAGTGCCTATGCTGGAGGCAATAAAAGAGGAAACCGGCGTAGATTTTTCTGTTATAAATACCGATGCAGAAGCTATTGAAGCAGCTCAAAAGCTGGGGATTAAATTAGAAGAAGGGGTAAGCAAAGGAACCGTTATTAATGAGGTGTTTGAGACATTTGTGGAGCCCAAATTGGTTCAACCCACGTTTGTTATTGATTATCCTATAGAAATTTCACCTCTTGCCAAAAGGAAAAAGGACAACCCTGCTTATACATACAGATTTGAAGCATTTATATATTCAAGGGAAACGGCTAACGCATTTTCGGAGTTAAATGACCCTATTGACCAGGAAGAAAGGTTCCGGAAACAAGTAGAAAAAAGGGCCAAAGGCGATGATGAGGCCCATATGATGGACGAGGATTATATTAATGCTCTGCAAATTGGTTTACCGCCAACCGGCGGTTTAGGTATCGGGATTGACCGGTTAGTTATGCTGCTTACCGATTCAGCGTCAATTCGCGATGTACTGTTATTCCCGCTGATGCGTCCCAGGGATTAAAAAAGACTCTTGAAAAAGAGTCTTTTTTAGTGGATAAAAAAGTGTAGCCTAGGTGTAAGTTTAGAAAAACTCCCCCTCGCTACGTTATGCGCTTCGCTGCAATCCTGAACGTCGGATATGCCCCCCATTTTGTCGAAACGGCGGGTTTTCAGATACCGCGCGGTTTGGGTAACAAAATGAAAAATTAAAATAAAGTAAATTGCACCGAAATAAAGAATTTAGCAGTAAAAAGAGATTAATTACTCATAAACCCCATTCCTTAAAATATTTCTCGTTTGACGAAAAATAAAGCCCATGGTATATTTGTTATTGTCGTTTGGAATTGCCCGGAAAATATTGCTGAAGCTAGATATTTCGGGCAGTGAAGGCAAATAAATATCTGATGCCGGACTTGACAAGCTAATGGTTTACATGGTAAAATGAAATTCCAGTTTGTGAATATGTTGTTAAATTAATGTTTGCCTCCAAAAACTACCGGTTGACGAAAAGCAGCCAGTTATGGTAGTATGGAATTCCGCGGCTGGTTGAGAGCCGGTGCGGGA